>SDNO01000006.1 GCA_004524435.1 Candidatus Thorarchaeota archaeon
GGGTTCTGCGGCAGAGGCATGGCAGAACGAGCCCGAGGACTTGGCGCAAACGTCATCGTGACAGAAGTGGATCCGGTACGCGGACTCCAGGCACGGATGGATGGATTCCAGGTCATGAAGATGGATGATGCAGCTCCCAAGGGAGACCTCTTCCTGACAGCCACTGGGATGAGAGACGTGATTGTGGGGCGCCATATGAAGATGATGAAGGATGGCGCAATCATGGGAAATGCGGGTCATTATAATGTGGAGATTAACGAGCCTGATTTGGACAAGATTGCCACAGGCAAGAAGAGAGTACGTCCCGCATTGGACCAGTACACGACCAGAGATGGGCGTAGGCTCTACCTGCTCGGAGAGGGCAGACTGGTGAATCTCGTCGCGGCGGAGGGACATCCTAGCGAGAAGTTGGCATTCGTTGCCGCTTCCTAGAAAGGTAATGGACCTGTCCTTCGCCGGCCAACTCAACGCAATGCTCTGGCTCACGAAACACGGTAAGCACCTTGAGCCAGCCGTCTATGAGTTCCCTGAGGAGCTCGATAAGAAGACTGCCCGAGATAAGCTTGAAACCATGGGCATCGAAATCGATGAGTGGACACCCGAACAAGAGGCCTACGCCAAGGCCTACGCTGAAGGGACATAGTAGACCGTTGATGGAGTGGACCTAGGATTCCACTCCATGTCCCTTTTCTTACAGGGCAACACCAAACAACTGTTCCACAACATGCGTCTATTTTTTCAAAATCGCGGTCTAGCATCGTTCAGGTGGTAGACACGTGAACAGTAGAACCAGACTACTTGCATACGCTAGGTCTTAAGTAGCAGGGCGCGAATAATGAGACTGGCGAACGAAATGTCCCGAAGATTCTCGTTCTTGGTCTTGTTCTCGTTACTTGTGTTACCTCTGGCTGGAGTGCCCCTCACAGGATGGAGCACTGTCTTACGTGATGGTCAACCAGAAACTCAGACTATCGCAGCAGATCCCGTCTTCCCCAGAGGCCCTACTGTCCATATGGTAAACAAGACAGCGGCAATGATCTACTGGAAGACGAATACTGAAACAGATGCCACCGTGAAGTATGGAAATGCTTCCGATAGCTTGGATTTAACCGTAGAGAACTCAACGCTCAGTACAGAGCACCGAATCTGGATTGATGGCCTAACTGCTGGTACTACCGTCTACTATCAGGCAGTCTCCGATGTCATGAATAGCGAGGTGTATCATTTCAAGACCGAACCTGAAGATGGGACACCGTTCAAACTCGTCGCAATGGGTGACCCTCAACCAATACCAGGAATTGAACCAGAGCAGTCCGAGGTCTTCAAGGATATCATAACGATGGTGCAGAATGAGGAGCCTCATCTTATCATTATGCTAGGCGACTATGTACATGATCTGTCTGACACAGACGAGTCCTATAACGCTCGTGGCTGGGGGAACTACCTCAATGTTACTGATAGGGTGGGCCATTATGCCCCAATCTATGGAGTAATTGGAAACCATGATACGATGTCGGGGGAGCATTACGCAGATGGGTTCCTTGACGCGTTCCAGCAATACGGAGGAGATTCCACATACTTCTCGTTCGACTATGCGGGCGTGCACTTCGCGCTTCTTGACAGTGAGATGCCCGAGTTCCAAGGGAGGATAAGTGGAGATCAGTACGATTGGTTGGTAAATGACCTAGAGAGCACAGATAAGAACATCAAATTCGTCATTGTTCATCAACCGATGTTTCCAGTCAGTGCTATAGGCAGCTCTTTGGACAGGAATGAAACAGAATGGAACCAACTCCAGAACCTGTTTGAAGAAGAGAATGTCACCGTGTTTCTGGCGGGCCATGATCATGTCTTCCAAAGGGTAACGGCAAATGGAGTTGTCTACGTCACTTCAGCAGGAGCAGGGCCAAAACTCTATCATACCCAGTGGGGCGGTGACTTCAACCATTATACACGATGGAATCTTTCACCTGAGCATGTTGATTTAGAGGCCATCAATGTGGATGAAGAAGTGGCCGCCAGCTATGCGCTTCCGTATGAAGGCCACATTGAGATTGCTCTGCGAAGGCACTTCAATACATCAAATGGACAGCCCGATGAGTCCCCCTTGATTCTCTTTAGTGAAGTCCCACAGGAGAAACACTTCTCCTGGGACGGTGGTGAGAACAGCACCAATCTCGGGACATTTCCTGATAGCAACGGACTTCATACCCTTGATGTCTACGCTCAGGGTTCAGACGGTGTATGGAATCACAAGTACTACGAGTTCACCACAGTTGGCGGTGAAGATACGGAAACAACGCCACCTCCACAGGGTATTGATCCCCTCATCATTGCTGGTGTGATTGGAGTCGCGGCAGTAATAGTAGTCATCGTTGTGTATAGATGGAAACTAAGCAGTGCATGAGAAAGGGGGGACATCCCCCTCCTCTCTGTTGCCGCTGATGACCTTATTCATCAGTTCTTGGGCTGTATAATTCGTGGATATTGCCCTCTGGGTCGGCAAACATCGCAGTCCGTCGCATCCATGGTGTATCGTGTGGCGCCCGAATGGGAGTGGCTCCAGCTTGGATTATCTCCTCATAGGTCTCGTCGACAGCCTCAGAACTGGGCAGAGGAAATGCAAGCTCAAACGATTGACCCTCTCGTTCCCTCGTATACGACTCATGATTGCTGAGCCGGTGCATGGTGGAGCGAGCACAGATAGCAAATCTGACGCCCTCGCTCTCGAACTCGACGTAATCGTCAGTAGTGTAGTCCTTTCCGAAGCCGAGGACCGACGAGTAGAAATCCGCTAGTCCTTTCACGTCATTAGCGAGTACAGTCACAAGTCCAATGCGGGTCTTCATCCTTAGTCGCCTATGAATAACAGCCTAACGCGAGGATAAAACTGTGTTTCGATGTGATTAAGACTCAGGGCATACTATCCATTATGGCTGGAAAACGGGAGGTGGGAGCCAGCAAGGCATCAATACATTGGGTGTGGTATTGGTGACATCGGTAGATTCGTCACCGCGACATCCCTGCGAGCAACCCACCACAGGAAGATATGTCATAACTTCTACTAAAGCGTTTTCACAGGAACATGAAGAGGCTCCTGAATAGAGGCAGCATGTAGATAGGTTGGGATGTCTCTGCCAAAGGCTCTTCAAGCACCTATTCCTCACTAGTCCCCCACTCCCCACCTCCGAAGTGGTTTCTATGATAGAAGCAGTAGGCGAAGGGTCAATCCAGCTGAAGGCTGAAAGACATCAAGAATACGAGTGTTTTCCCAGAAAGAACTCAATGTGCCGTAGAGCTCGGGCCCTATCGTGATAGGAGCAAATGTGTCACAATTCTTCTCCTTTATTACTCAAATTTCGCCCCTTTCTTACGCCGCTCTTCCCGCCTCTGACGGATAGGTATTTGGAATGTCTGCCTGAGACCGTCCACTGTTGATAACGTCTTCACACCCCGACGGGTTTCCTCAAGGATTGCGTCCAACACAATACGTTCGTTGACCTCGCCTGTCTCCTTCACAAGCGCGAGGCGGTGAAGAGCATAGATGCCAACGATGACTGAAATCACAAAGACGAAGTCTAACCCACCCAAGTGAAAGGTGAAGAACTGCAGGATGCCTTCGGGTGCACTCCAGATCACCGTGAAGGATAGTTGCCGTGAAGAGAAGAAGTCTGCCAGCAGCCCTCCAATAAATGGAGCAACGGCTCCTGCGACTGCAATCACAATCCCCCGCGCGGCCAGATATGATGTGGCTTCCCCTCGAGGGGCCAGCTTGAGGCCTATGTTGCCCGACGTCAGGACTACACCAGCCGAAGAGATCCCTGTCAAGGCGTGAATAATGAGGAGGAGTGGAATTGTGAAGAGATGATAACTTGGAAGGGTTGTGAATGTCCATAGGAGAACGCCGACCATGTACATAGGGACAGTGACTTGGAGGACTGACTTGTTGCTGTATCTGTCGGAGAGCCTCCCCCAGAGTCTGAAGAAGATGATGCTGGCGACTTGAGTGAGGACGGTAAAGATGATAGCAGAAGGAACATTCAGACCAAGTTGAGACAGCAGATAGACAGAGAAGAAAGGGGCAGCCAAGGCTGTCGAGAGAGTCCAGACAAACGAAAAGCGCATCAGATTCCCGAAATTCTCGTCATGGAACGGCTGAGTAACCATTACTCGAAAGGTACGCTTGGAATCAGGGGTAGACATCTTTGGTTCCGGAATCTTATAGACGTAGTAGACACCAATGACTCCGCTCAGAATGGCTACCAGAAAGAGCATGGAGTAGCCAATCAATGGAGCGGAGGAATTCTGGAGAGCCCAGAGGTCTACGAACACTCCAGCCAGAAGTGAAACCGGTACACCAACTGCTGTAGACAATGAGAGCCTTTTCGAAAAATAGGAACCGAGGCGGTCTTGTGGAACAAGATCTCTGAGCCAAGAGTTCCAACCGGGTGAACCGATGGCAACAAACGTGGCCTGTAAGAATACAGCGAGCACAAGAAGAAGAAGGCCAGCAGCCGACTCTGCAATGAATGGAATTAGCGCCATAAGCAGGAGAGCAAGACGGTTGAGACAGGTCGTTATCAGATTGATCTTCTTTCTCTCGTGATACTTCTCTACAAGGAAGATGGAGGGTACTTGAAGTAGTTGCGCGAGAGATGGGATAGCAGCAAGGATACCAATCACTATGTTGGATGCTCCGAGCAGAAGAGCAAAAGAAACCAGAAGGACGCCCTCTGTAAGAGTAAGACGAATCTGGGTAAAGAAACCGTGTTTGAGGAGATCATCAAGTGCCTCCTCTCGCTCCTCCATTGTCAGCGAATCACGGGGCTTCAAGTCCAATCTGTTACTGCCTCCACACTTGACATGCTGGGCACTGTCTGCAGAAAAAGATGACGTGTCATTAAATCGATGCAGGGAGCTCAGTTGATGCGCCATAAGACAAGCCTTAAGAAAATCTCCTGAAGAGATGCCAAGTCAGAAAGAGTGAGTTCGGTTGTCGTACTGCGTCATGGTCAAAGGCCCTTGTAGAGGAAAGAGATGCGATTTCTGGGCGAGGATCAAACTGAAGAAGAGGTCTATTGATACCCTAGCAGAGGACCTAGGAGAGAAGATTCAGACCTGTGACTCAGACAAAGGCAGACGGCTAGAGGAAGCGTTCAAGGCGTATTGGTCCCAGATTGGAATTCGAGATATGAAAAGACTCTCCCAAGAAGAACCAGATCTCTACTCCAAAATCAGAGAAGTCGAAGATACAGTCGCATCAAGTAACTGATGACAACTCACCTCTATCACCTTAGGCGAGCAGTTCACTGGAACTCGGGAGGTACGGGCACCACATTGCCCCGATTCAATAACCACGAGGGGTCTAATGCCCGCTTGACCACCTGCATCTCTGATATGCCTTCATCGCCATAGAGGACCTTGAGGAATTGCCGTTTCAGTTTCCCGATACCATGCTCAGCTGCTACCGTCCCCCCGAGTTCCACAGCACGTCCTGCGAACAACATGTAGTTCTCCATACCCTGTTCAACCTCTTCTGCGTTCCGGGGAATCATGTTCACATGGAGATGATTGTCGCCTATGTGACCGAAAATTACATACTCCATTCCTTGTTCTTCAAGAGTGGTTCTGTAGAAGTCCAAGTACTCTCTGAGAGATTCATCAGGAACAGCCATATCAGTACCAATCTTGTGAATCTCTGGATACTGTTGCTTGCGTTGCGCAATCAGGCTGTTGATGGTTTCAGGAACGAAGTGGCGCACCGTCTTCATCTTTTCCAACTCGGTATAGTCAAGTCCCGCCCAGCTGGATTCCGAGGACGAATGGTATCTGTTCAACGCCTCCTCAAGACCAAGGACCTTCTCCTCCAGCTCTTCTTCACTATAGGAAAATTCGAAGAACACGATGGCTTGGGTTTCGTCTGTCAGGGCAGGCACGGTCAAGCCAGCACTGCTCGCCTTTTCTCGAATCATCTTGAGCGCGTTGGGACCAAAGTACTCTATGAAGTCCATCGGTACTGGGGTTTCAGGAGCCCTGATGTCGTAGACAAAACCAACAGCATCTTCCTCGCTGGGAAAGAATGCCATAACTGTCATAAGATTCTCGGGGAGAGGGACTAATCCAAGCTCGACCATAGTAATGACACCAAGAATACCCTCACACCCCACAAAGAGATCAACCAAGTCCATCTCTCTTCTTGCATAGAGGCCAGCTGCATTCTTGGTCTTGGGCATCTCATAGGTCGGCACGGGGACTTCCACGACTTCACCGTTCGATAGCTCAATCTCGAAGATGCCCCCTTCTGACAGTATCTCGCCCCGTCTTATGTCAAGAATATCACCATTGATTAATGCCACACGGATGCGTTTCACCCAGTCACGTGCGGCCCCATACCGAAACGTGCGGGCACCCGAAGCATTACACGCCACAATTCCTCCCAGCCACGCACTCATTTCCGTGGGATCGACTGGGAAGGTGTATTCGGAGGATTCGGACTTGAACCGCTCATAAGCCGCCTTCTGCTCCTCAGTCCCTCTGTCCTTGAGGATATCAAGATCCTTCTTGGAAACAGCGTCGACGAGATCCTCCAGAAGAACTCCGGTTTCAGCGGCCACCGTGTACATGTCTTCATCCGGATAATAGTCCATGTAGAGCATCCGGTCTAGTTTTTCCAGATTGAGAGCCACTCCGCCTAGTGGAACAGCGCCCCCTGTCAGACCCGTACGTCCGCCTTGTATTGTGACTTGTGTTTGGCCCTCAGTTGCATCACAAAGTATCGTCGATATTTCAGGCTCAGAAGAGGGAAACACGAGCCGATCTGTTTTCCCATTGAAGGAGTGGGACTCATCGTCCAAGTAAAGCGCATAAACATCAGTAATCTCAGACTGATCCTCGACCACCTTGGTATCAGAGAGATCTACACGTTGCACGGGCTGAGCCTTGATTCGGTTCGACGCCAAATTCCTCACCCAAAAAGGTCTTGAGAGCAGGAAACTGAAAGGTGTTATCAAGTCTTGGGTAAGTCCGTGGACTGTGACCCACACAAGAGGGTGCTGGAGCAAGATGAGAATAGCAGCAATCTCAGACATTCATGTGCGACCTGATGGTAGCGACGAACCTCTGGTTGCAGAGATTAGAGAACGCGTAGAGGAGATTGCTCCTGATATCTTTGTGATTGCTGGCGATATTAGTGACCACAGCAAGGTGCTATCGGAAACCCTCCGTTCATTGCATATCGAAGACATACCCTGTCTCTATGTCGCGGGCAATCACGATATCTGGTTTGAGGAGAAGGCGGGGCTGAGCTCTCTGAGGAAGTACTCTCATCTGGTCGGAGAGATCTGTAATAGGAATGGCTTCATACATCTGCCAGATCAGTCATATATTGATGGAAAGCTCGCGTTCGTGGGCAGTATAGGCTGGTCAGACTATACCTTCAGACGCCCTGAATTAGAGATTCCAGAGGAACGGTATGAAGAGAAGGAATACCAAGGTGCAGTCTGGTACGACGTGTTCAACATTGACTGGGAATTCACAGATAGAGAAGCCACGAACCTGTTCAACAGAAAACTCGTGTACGACCTCAGTATTCTTCCTGATGAAGTGACCAGAGTCGTTTACGTATCACATCACTTGCCCTTCAAAGAACTCACACTCTACAAGGACAGACTGCCATGGGACTTCTTTTCTGCATATATGGGCTCAACCAAGACAGGGGAGATTCTCCTGAGTGACGAAAGGGTCATCTTGTCTATCTCTGGTCACAGTCACGTCAGAAACAGGATAGAAAAGGAGCATCTGACAGCAATCTCAGTCCCACTTGGCTATGGAAGGCCACAGGATAATGACTTCACCGGACTCGTCAGGCAAGCAGTGGCTGAAATCGTTATTGATAATCGAGATGTGCGGATTCCAGACTTCGTGGAAGGAGATATCTGTCGCGGGCTGCCCTACGTTCGTTGACAAAAGGGTTCGATGCTGCTCTCGAATCTGATACACCAGATATTAATGTGGAAATTTCCTTCTTGGAAGGCAGACGACAGGCATGTCTATGCAATGGATTTTCAGAGGTCATAGTGAATGGAACCGGTTGGAATTGTCGTACTGATTGTATTCATCGGGACTTACGTCATAATCTCAACCGAGAAGGTCAACCGGACAGGCATGTCATTGCTTGGCCTGACAATCATGGGGCTGGTTTTCTGGGCCGACAGCGTCATAAATCCTCCAGCAAATCCCGAAGACGTTCTTGGTTTCGTCGACCTGGTAGCGCATATCGAGTGGGGTACGATACTCTTTGTCACTGCAATGATGACCATTGTAGCGGTAGCAGGTAGTTCAGGCATGTTCCAATATCTCGCACTGACACTTGCTAAGACTAGCGGAGGCTTACACAAGAATCTGTACCGGACGTTCATTATCTTCGTGTTTGGTATGTCACTCTTCTTTGATACTACCTCAACCATGTTGATCATAGCACCCCTGACTATCCAAGTATGCAGGGCCCTAGAGATTGATTTCAAGCCCTTTCTCGTATCTGAAGCCATCGTCTGCAACTTCTCTTCGATACCTTCGATTGTTGGTGCTGTACCCAATCTTGTTATTGCAGATGTGACTGGTCTGAACGCAGGATTCCTGTTTCTTGCCTTCATGCCACTTGCAGTCATCCTGCTGTTGGTCAGCTGGCCAGTTCTGATGTGGTGGTACGGAAAGAACTTCGGAGAGGCAGACAAAGCAAGAGCGGACCTCCTCTTTCTCATCGACCCGACCACCATGATCAGGTCCCGACGCGATTTCTATGCCTCAGTGGCTGCCTTTGCGATATTGGTGCTTGGATTTATAGTGGGACCTGCCACCGGCATCTCTCCATCCATGGTCGCATTGATGGTGGCAGCCGCGCTCCTCGTTTCTGCACATGACCGAGCAGCGGAATTTCTCGGAGAGGTAGGATGGGGCACTGTCTTCTTCTTGGTCGGTCTCTTTGGGCTTGTTGCAGGTCTTGAGCTGACAGGCTTCATCGAGCTGCTTGGGGATACGGTTGAATCGCTGGTGGGAGATAACGCGGTTACTGCCATCCTCTTTATGACATGGATTCCTGCCATTCTATCAGCGTTTCTAGACAATTTACCGGTATCTGCTGTGCTTGCGCCTATTGCCACGGGATTTCCGGGAGTCAGTGATGTTGTTGCGATGTTTATTCCACTTGCTCTTGTCTTTGCCGTGAACATCGGCGGATACATCTTCACCCCACTGGGTTCTCCTGCAAACATGGTCGCGATTGGGCTCTCGGAAAAAGAGGGAGATCATATTTCATTCTCTGAGTTTGTGAAAATCGGCACAATCTTGGGGATGATTCATCTCGTCATCGGTACTGGTTGGCTCCTCTTGTTCACCACCCTTCTCGGAGGATAAGAACGAATGGACAATCCTCCCTGAATACCGCATCTAGGAAGTAGAGATGTTTGTTCTTTCGTGAGACTTCTCGCCCTGCCACGTCGTTACATTAATGAATTGGACCTGTGCTGGCTGCTCAGACCTACTCACTAATCTCATCACTTCTGCAACAGGAGACGAATCCCTTGCCTAAACGAGCTCGATGCCCATATTGCGACAGACTCTTCTCTCGAGATCGTCTAGATGCCCACATCCAACGTTGTAGAATGAGAAACACCTCAGCTGGGAGAAGCAGACCCCCATCTCGGCGAAGCCTAATCGTAGATGGAAACAATGTTGCCTACTATCTATCAAGAAAGGGGGCGCCACGAGTACAGAATCTCATCCTTGCACGCCAGAGTCTGAGGCAGGCAGGATATAGACCAATTATTGTAGTATCGGCAGCATTGATTCACAAGATTGACAGACCGGAAGTCTTGGCAAGTATGATGGATGGAACCTCAGTAATAGAGTCTCCAAGAGGGAGGAATGACGATCTGACCATCATCAGGCTTGCAGAGAAACGTAACGCAGAGATTCTGAGCAATGATAGGTTTCTTGACTGGCAGGACCGCTTTCCTTGGCTGGCTTCGCGACTGAGAAGATATCGGATGACACCAGCAGGCCTAATCCTCTCATAGGCTTTGATGCTTCGAAAGCGTTAAAATCGGCTTTTAGATGGCGACTCTAGATAACATTTCCAGACTACGGTGAAACGGATGCATATCGACGAATTACGAGAAACGTACCTACGGTTCTTCAAGGAAAAGGGACATGCAATCATTCCATCAGCATCGCTCCTGCCGGAGCACGACCCCACAGTGCTCTTCACCACTGCAGGTATGCATCCCTTAGTTCCCTACTTGCTGGGTCAGAAACATCCTATGGGGAAACGCCTTGCCAATTGTCAGAAATGCATCAGAACAACCGACATAGAAGAAGTGGGCGACCCTACCCACCTTACGTTCTTTGAGATGCTGGGAAATTGGAGTCTTGGTGACTATTGGAAAGAAGAAACGATAAGGTGGAGTTACGAGTTTCTGACCTCAGATGAGTGGCTCGGACTCGACCCTGACAGACTCTCCGTTACCCTTTTTGCGGGTGATGATGACGCCCCAAGGGATGAAGAGTCAGCTGAGATCTGGAGAGAGATGGGTATCCCGGATGAGAGGATCTACTTCTTGCCTAAGAATGACAACTGGTGGGGTCCAGCGGGCACTACTGGGCCTTGTGGCCCCTGTACTGAGATGTTCATAGAAGTAGACGAAGTCCCGAAATGCGGCCCAGACTGTAAACCAGGCTGCAATTGCGGACGCTACTTCGAGATCTGGAACGATGTGTTTATGGAGTACAACAAAGAACAAGACGGGTCCTACTCTAAGCTCAAGCAGCGAAATGTTGACACAGGGATGGGGGTAGAGAGAACAGCCGCGATGCTACAGGGGGTGTCAACGGTCTACCACCTAGAAAATTTCACTCCAATAGTGAACAGAATCAGGGAACTATCTCAGAGGGAGCTAGATAAGTCTGACAAGCACGAGATTCGCCTGGTTGCAGACCATGTGAAGGCTGCCACCATGATAATGGCGGACGATAGAAGGATAACTCCCTCGAACACCGAGCAGGGATATGTTGTCCGTCGGCTGGTGCGGCGAGCCATACTGAGTGCAGACCGACTGGAACTAAGACCGGGATTCATGGAAGAAATCGCACAGATGGTCATAGATGTATACAAGGATGTGTACGAAGAGGTAGAGCGCAATCACGACTTCATTATGCAGAACCTCAAGCGAGAGGAGAAGAAATTCAAGCGTACACTGCGACGAGCACTCCGCAAGTTGGAGAGAATACTAGACGATACAGGAGATATAACCGGTGAGGATGCCTTCTTGCTCTTTACCAGTTACGGTCTTCCCATCGAGATTACAAGAGAGATTGCCCAGGAACGCGGACTCAAGATCGATATGGATGAGTTTCGGGAAGAGTTCGAGCATCACCGAGAGATTTCCCGTGCAAAGAGCCAGGGCAAGTTCAAGGGAGGGTTGGCGGATCACAGTGAAGAGATAACCAGACTTCATACGGCCACGCACCTGCTGCAAGAGGCTCTCCGCAGAGTCCTCGGAGAGAATGTCAAACAGATGGGCAGCAATATCACGAAGGAGAGGCTCAGATTCGACTTTAGCTTCAACAGGAAGCTGACACCAGAAGAGATCGAAGCAGTCGAGAATCTGGTGAATGATGTCATCGGGAATGACCTGAAAGTGAAGCGGGAATTCATGTCCTATGATGAAGCGATCAAGAAGGGAGCACTTGCCTTCTTCAAGGAGAATTACGGAGACGACGTTTCAGTCTACTCCGTTGGCGATTTTAGTATGGAGTTGTGTGGAGGGCCTCATGTTGATCATACGGGAGTTCTTGGCAGATTCAAGATAAAGAAACAAGAAAACATCGGCGCAGGCGTCATGAGAATAAGAGCTATCTTGGAACAAGATGACTAGAGCAATGACAAGTCATATTTGTCGATACGGCATTGAATAGACGATTTCCGAAAGTAAAGGAGAAGGAAGAGATGGGTACATTCTCAAGAATATTCGGATTAGGCGACAAGGAACTGCAAGAGAAGGCGGAGAAGCTTCTGCTCAGCCTGAGCAAATCCCTCCAGAAGGCATGTGCCAAGCTACACGCTCAGGTTGAATGCTGGGCAGCAGGGAATGAGGAGAAAGTCAAGGAGATTGCAGAGGAAATCATTGAGGTGGAGCGTGAGGCAGATGAAACCAAGGACGCTCTAATCAATAGCATCTTCGCAAAGCACGCATATCTTCCTCAACAGACAGAGGAACGCTATGATCTCATCACCAAAATGGATCACATCATTGATGCCGCAGAGGAAGCAGCTCGGATTATCCTAGCAGGTTTTGAGAGAGAGCCTCCAAAAGAGATTGTCAAGATATCCGAAAAGTGCTGGTACTGCACAGACCTGCTCCAAGACGCAATAAAGTACATCTTCTCAGACTTTGAGAAATCAATCAAATACTCACGAAAGATTGAGGATGTTAGAGAAGAGGCACGAAATGAGAAGTTCGAGCTCATTGAGGAGATATGCGAGGGTGAGTACAAGCCAATCGATGCAATGTACTATCATCTCATTGCTACGGAGATTCTTGAGGTAGCAATTAGGGCAGAAGTCACCGCAGACCTTATTCGGGCAATAGCTGTTCGATACATCTAGCTGGGGGAGAAACTCGGGTGGAGGTTCTTCTTCTAGCTTTGGTACTCGTCATCGGTTTTCTCGTCGCCTTTGCGGTGGGAAGCAATGATGAAACCATGAGCCCTGCAGTCGGTGCTAGAATCTTCACAGTCAACACTGCCGTTGCCATTGGAGGAATCATCAACATAATTGGCGCCGTGACACTGGGGACCAATGTATCAGAACGCGTGGGTTCTGATATTGCGGGAGGGAGTCTGCTCACACTGACGATGGTCTTCGCAGTTCTTCTTGCAATGGCGATATGGCTTCTGGTCGCATCATTCACTAAGGGGCTGCCGATTAGCACAACTCAATGCGTGGTAGGATCTGTCATTGGCGTAGTTGCCCTAGCACCCTTGTTGGGCATCGCCAGTGGCGGCAGCTATGCAGTGGACTGGATGGTGGTCGGCCAGATATTTATCGGATGGATCGTGTCACCAGCGCTTGGCTTCCTTATTAGTGGAATAGTCTATGCCGGGGTCAGAAGACTTCAGTCACGAGCGAAAGGACTCGCCTCCAGAGAGAGGCAGGAGAGAATCGCAGCCTATGGCTTGACCGTCTTCCTAATCATAACATCATTGAGTAGAGGGGGCAATGATGTGGCCAATGCTGTGGCACCACTCATCGCATTGCCAGATTTCCAAGGCTTCGCGTATCTTGGGCCGTTCATCATCCCAATGACGGTGATTCCCCTCCTTCTGGGAGGAATTGGGATGGCTCTAGGACTAGCAGTCATCGGGAGACGAGTGATCAAAACTCTAGCGACAGAGGTTGTCACTCTCTCACCCACGTCTGCACTCTCAGCAAGCATGGCCACAAGTATTGTGATGTTTGTGGGGACCTTACTGGGTTTCCCCTTGAGTGGGACTCATGTGCTTGTTGCAGCGCTTGTCGCTGTTGGGTGGGTATCGAGAGCACCAGTCAAGAAGCGACAAATCAGAGATATTCTCATCTCATGGATTGTGACTGTACCTATCTCAGCTGGTCTAGCTGTAGGATTGTTTGCGTTGATTCAACCTTTCTTCTAGACCAGTGACCTATACGCATCGAAGAACGAATCGGGGCCGTCAACTATCGTCTGAACCAGAGCCCGTCGTCCAAGGTCTTCATCAATCTTCATAGCCATGTGCGCCCCGGCAATATACCAGAGTCGACGTTCGTGACCGGACATGTCCTCGAGTATCTCCATATCCGATGCGGCAAGTGGTCGATCCTCTTGCTCATCGAGCTTCTCAACTACGGAGAAGAACTCCCTCACACGCCTATCACGTAATCTTGCATCCAAGAGTACTGGATAGTCCAAATTGTTTAGAACTGTATACTCGACACGTTTCTCTAAGGGAGCATATACAGCAAGCCCCTCAAGATGAGTTGCATACCGTATGATTCGACGAAGGTCAGACGTCATCCCTAAATCTTCCATCTTGAAGAGTGGATTGTAATGTGTGAATCCGACATGATGGAGTTCGTGCATAGCCATGAATGGTAATTCTCGCGTGTCTTCCTGAAACCACGGATGAGCGAGGTTGAGAATTGCGGAACCGTCTGAAACAATGCCCACATCATAGCCTATTATTCCATATAGCACAGCGTCCAGATTGCAGTCATCAGGCAAGTAATTCTGGAGTTCATCGAACAATGCCTCGTACATATCTCTGTGTGAGCGGATATGATCAAGACAACATCCTACAGCTTGAACTGTTTCGAGACGGTGGTCGCGACTGAAGTCAAGTAGACCTCTCCAGAAGTATCGAATATTCTCTGATGTGTTTCCGAAGCGTATTGCATGATTGAACGTCTTGATTGCTGCAGGATGTTCGATGACTCTTTCAAGCGCGTCCACCTGAGTGTTTTGAATGTAGTTCAATAGATCGCCAAGGAGCGAGATGTCTATCTTCACGCGAAGAGATGCAACCAATAGACGCTCACCCCTACCTATCCCAACCCTCCATCTTGGGGATCCTATGTATCAAAATCGACTCCCTCGCAAGAGCTGCGAGTTCCTTAGCCTCAGCCTCCGTGAGATGTGCACGGGGCTCTGATTCAGAGTATTCGTCTAGGGTCGCCTCAATGATAGCCAGGTCAACATCGCGCACGACTTCCTTTGCACCCTCACACATGCGCGTGTCTCCCGTGTACCCGATTTCAGTCTGACCGACCCGGACTCTGAAGCCTAGAGCGGGCATGAGGTCAACTTCATCCGAGATACTCTCTAGACCAAAGTGCTCCACTTCTTCGGCGCGCACCTTGAAGAAGTCTGTATCGAACCCAGACCCGCGCCCTACTTCATGATAGAAGATCTGGAATGGCATCGAGTTACGGTGACATCTGCGATAGTCAGTAATGATGTTCTGTGCTTCAACACACCCGCTGGGTATGAGTATGTTAAGGGTCTTCTTTCGTTGCATCATCCTCATGAATCCAATCAACGAATAAAGACCCCCAATATGATCGAAGTGCCCGTGCGTCAAGGCAATCAGGTTTATCTCGTTCACAAAGTCGAATCTCTCTCTGGCCAAGAGATCGCGCAGAGCACCATCCCCAGTATCCATGAGCATGAGCTTCCCCGTGAACTTGGAAAAGACCCGGACTGTCGTACTCACACCAGCTGCACTATAGGGTATCTCAACTCTGACTTCATCGTTCTCCCATTCGTAGGAAGACTGGGACTCGCTCATATTGATTCACAACCAACTGATGACATCAACCTATTTGATAGGTATTTGTCTGTACTAGGAGAAGAACTTACAGAGAGAAAAGTGTCACGGATTGGTCATATCTCTACACATCGATCTCAGTCGGTGGTCTGAGGTAGTCCGTGGGGAGAATCTACTGGTGAAAGCTTCTTAGAAGAAAGCCGACAAGAAGTGCATCACTACGTCTGGATAGATGCCAAACAGCAAGGAAACCAATGCAAGAATGAAGAGTGGCAGAGTCATGCTCTTTGGTGCTTCCTTCACATCTTCCAGTTCTGATGATAGAGGACCAAAGAATATGCGCTTCACCGGCCAGAAGGTATAGGCTGCCGTCAGGAACGTTGCGAATATAGCGATGACCGGTATCGCGAATTGTAGAGCCCCTTGGAGTGTTCCGCCCTGAAATATCCCAACAAACATGACCCACTCGGCCTGAAGCCCGCTCAGAGGAGGAATGGCAGAGAGAATCATGGAACCAAGGATAGCAAGGGCCGCCGTGAAGGGCATCTTCTTGGCCAGACCGCCCATCTTGTTCATATCCCTAGATCCGGTCTGCATCATGAGAACGCCTGCTATGCAGAGGAGGATGCTCTTACCCAGGATGTGGCTCACGAAATAGAAGACTCCCCCTGCAAGCCCCATTGCCGTGAGACTCCCTATGCCCACCAAGGAATAGGCAGTCTGGCTGATTGTGGAACATGCATAGAGGCGCTTGACGTCGTCTTGGGCCAGTGTGAGAAGGCCACCATAGACCATTGTAATCAGACCAAGAACCATGATCGGTAGTCCGAACACTTGGAAGTCAGCAGCAAGAGGCACTGCGAGTAGACGAACAATCACATAGCTGCCCAATCCCGCAATGGTTGCAATGATTGCGGCGATGTGTGCAAGGTGCTCACCGTGAGCGTAGGGCAACCATACATGGAGACCGAATGCTGCCATCTTGATGAGCCATCCGACTAAAATCAACAGGCAGACCCAGAAGGCGATGGGCTGCCCCGAGATTGTCGATAGGGCATTTATGCTGAACGAGCCACCTGTGGCTGTTGAGGCCAAGATTGCACCTATTAGAAACAGACCAGCTGCAACCTGATTCCAGATGAAGTACATCGTTGCAACTCGATGCCGCTCTCTGTATCCGAAGAAGTCGAGAAGGAAGTAGGATGGAATCAGTACAAGCTCAATGAACAGGTACATAGCTATTAGGTTCGATGAGAGCGCAACACCGACGAGGCCAATGGGGAAGAGCAGGTAGAGTGCATGATAGAGTCCATGCATGGATTTGTTCTCTTCGCCATAGAGCTCGTCTATTCGATGCTTCATATAGTGTATAGAATAGATGGAGGCTGCCGTACAGATGAGGTTCATTATTAGTGCGACAGGCAGACTCAGATTATCAGCAATGAATCCGAATTCGAGGGTAAAACTGACTGCACTCCATGTGTAAGTTTCACTGATTGGAAGTGCCGTTGTCCAGATAGTTGATCCTGCAATGAGTAGAAGAGATGTCGTGTATATCAGGATGGCAGAAGCAATCCAACCCACGTATTTTCCAATCCTTTTACCCATTAGAGCGACAAGAGGCGCAGCAACTGCAGGCACAAGAATCGTCTGGAGTAGAACAAACGGTATTTCCATGCTACGGCACCACCAGGAATACGATTGAAATTAATGCAAGTAGTATAAACAGCAGTATGTATTGGATATTGATGGACAGAAGACCTGTCTGAAGCCTCCTGAGCCCCTTGCTCAATCCTGAGAATAACCTGGGAATTCCCTCATTGAACAGACAATCGAGAGGGTCTTCGATATACTTCTGGACCAGATGGCGATATCTTATGGTTCCATCAACGAATACCCTGTTTATGGAGGAATTGATGTACCAGCGTTTTCTCAAGAACATCTGGATTCGCTGAAGGATGCCGCTACCCTCGACCAGAGCCTCTGATGAACTCGCATGACTAACATAGAAGCGATAGGCAGGCAAGGCACCGATGACAATCATAACCAATGAGAGAAGGGGTAAGAGCAAAGTCAAAGGCACTGTAGACTGAGCTGCTGGCGCGATGCTACCGGCTGTGCCGCTATGTACCTCAAACCCAAGGAAATCGACGAAGTATGCCTCGAATATGTGCTCAATCTGCTCACCAAACCAAGGCCCAATCGCACCAACTGCCACCGAAAGCACGGCCAGTATTCCGTAGGGAACAAGCATGATGGGACTGGCCTCCTTGTCCTCTTGATTTTCTTCGTCATTCTTGTGAAAGACCTTCCCCATGAAGCGTACCGAGTAGAATGCCGTGAAGGCAACAGTCACCAGAGCCAAGGCGAAGAGAATGAATTGGCCGGTCTCAAAGGAGAGACTCAAGATCTCCTCCTTGCTCCAGAATCCTGACAGAGGGGGAATCCCCATGAGGGACATAGTCGCCACCCACATGAATATCCACGTATAGCGCATGCTGCGTCTTGAGAGGTCCATTTCGGACATGTAGATGGATCCAGTTGTATGAATGATGACCCCCGCGCACAGGAATAGTGCAGCTTTGAAGATACCGTGACTGATGAGATGGAAGATCCCTGCAGTCAAACCAAGCGTCATGGAATGAGAGGTGAATCCTGCTAGACCGAGACCTAGGATCATATAGCCTATCTGACTCATGGTCGAATAGGCGAGGACCTTCTTGAGCTCAACAGCTACCATAGCCTGGGTACCGGTAAGGAACGCCGTGATGGCTCCAACAGCTGCCGTGACTGCGAAGAAGGTGAATGCCTCCGGATAGTTTGCAATCCAAGTTGCATAGAAGAAGACAGGAATCAGCCGAGCAATGAAATAGACACCCGCCTTGACCATTGTGGCCGCATGAATCAGGGCAGAAACCGGCGTTGGACCCGCCATGGCTTCTGGGAGCCACTCGTGTAGCGGAAACTGAGCTGACTTTGCGATGGGGCCACCAAGCAAGAGAACAGAGAGCAGGGTGAGAGCACCGGGGTCAGTCGCGAGAGCTGCCAGCCACACATCGGCTGTCTGATACAGCTCAAGGAAACTCAAAGTCCCAGAGTAGGTATAAAGAAAGACTATACCTCCAAGCAAGGATACATCGCCAAAGGTCGTCACAAGGAGTGCCTTCAGACCGGCTCGCGATGGGGTCCGGAAAGGGAAGGGGTCGGGTCCGCCCAGCCAGTGTTCCTCCTCGTCAGAATAATAATGCCCAATGAGAGCGTAGCTACAGATACCGACCATCTTCCATCCGATAAACATGAGGATGAGATTATCGGCAAGAACGAGGAGGAGCATGCTGGTAATGAAAATCGACATGAAGAACCAGTATCGATCCTGACCCGGCTCATGCTCAACATACTTCACCGAATAGATCATGATGGCTAGGGAGAGGAAGGCAACTATGTTGGCAAGGATGATGCTGAGTGGGTCAATGAGCATGCCGATACTTATGGAGCCCCCACCGGGTAGAGAGATCCAGAAGGCGGGACTGTTGAATGACTCTGCCCTGACAATCTCAGGCAACATCAATAGTGCCATTAGGAAACCGAGGAAGGTGAAGAAGACAACGGCGTAGTCTCGAATCGGCCTCCCGATTCGAATCAAGAGAATCGCCATTGCCGCGCCCAGCAACGGGAAAATCCAACACAACCAAGCAAGAAGATGGATGTCTATTAGCATTTGTTCTCATTCCTCAGGTCATTGATAGAATTGCGAGTGCTGCTCGTTCTGCGATATTGAAGACCAAGTCGGGCCAGATTCCAAACGTGATAATCAGGATTGCCAGAATCCATATTGGGAACCACATCGAGACAGGTGCCTCCCGTAAATTCTCGCTGGGTTCAGACTCAGTTTCTATCATCACCCTTACGATACGTAGATAGTAGCCTGCAGAAATTGCACTGTTCAAGATGATTGCAATGCCAACCCAGGCCAAGTTGACATCAGCCACAGATACAAAGAGAGTCAGTTTGCTGACAAAGCCGTTCAGGCCCGGCAGTCCAATGAGAGCAAAGATTGCTATGGAGAAGGCCACAGCGATCTTGGGCATTCTACGAGCAAGACCAGACATATCTGCTAGATTGCGACTCCCCAGTCTGTAGATGATTGCCCCTGCACAGAGAAAAGCGGTTCCTTTCATCAGTGCATGATTCAAGATATGAAGAATCGTGCCTGTGAGACCAACTACTGTGCCTGCTGCCAATCCAGCGAGCATATAGCCGATGTGTCCGATGCTTGAGTAGGCAAGCATGCGTTTCAGGTCATCTTGGACAAGTGCAGTCATATTCCCGAGCGTCATGGTGATGACGGCCAAGACAGCAAACACCATCGACCAGTAGGTCTGCAGAGAGATGAGGGCAGTAAAGAGAACGCGGACCATTGCAAGGAGTCCGGTTTCAATCACTATGCCTGAAAGCATAGCGGATATGGGAGAAGGCGCAGCCGAGTGTGCATCAGGCAGCCATGTATGTAGGGGTACAATTGCAGCCTTGACTCCAAAGCCTGTGAAGATGAACAAGAGAGCAATGTAGAGCCATGGCCCCGGTGTGGCGTGACCAAGAGCTGTAGCAAGCCCGCCAAAATTCAGTGTACCGGTCATCCCATACAAGAGGGATATTCCAAACAACAGAGTCGCAGAGCCGGCAGAGCTCATCAGCAGGTACTTTATGCCTGCCTCAACAGGTTCTGGCTCTTCATTTTTGAATGCAACCAGTAGATAGGAGGTTAGACACATCATCTCCCAAAATACGAAGAGTGTGAAGAGGTCGGCCGCCGTGACAACTCCGACCATCCCGCCAATCATGCCAATGAGAAGTGCGTAGTATAATGAACTACCACTCTCACTTCTCATGTATTGTATGGAGAAGATGCTTGCTGCGATTCCCAGGCCGATCTGGATGACCATTGCAAAGGACCCAAAGATGTCAAGGTCAAAGTAGGCATTGAAGAGACCGCTAGTGGGAGTGGGGGGTACAACTCCGCCCAGAGTCTGAAGTAGCAGCTGGAATGCTGTGAAGGCTGAGAGGAGAATCCCCAGGGTAGCATAGACGCCAGAAAGGCGCGGTAGGTCTACCTTCTGGGCAAGCCAACCGATTAGTGGTGTTGTAATGGCGAAGAGAAATAGCAAATCAAGTGGCAAGGTCAACATTATTACTAGCTCCTCCTAACCTCTCAGACGACGAAGTTCTCGTATGTCAAGTGTTCCATAGTGCCTGTACACAAAGATGATGATAGTAAATGCTGCAGCACTAATACATCCCGCCAATGTGATGGACATCATCACGATTGAATGGGCAAGAGGATCAATGAATCCCTCCGTCCAGTTGGCCGACAGGACGATGAAATTGAGATTGGCCGCGTTTATCATGATCTCGATTCCAAGAACAAGACGGACCACGTTTCGCTTGGTTGCTAGGCAATACATACCGACAATATAGAGCCCCATGGTCAATATCAGATAGTAGGAGAGGGGTATCATAGTGTACGTTCATCTCTCTGTGAAGCTATATCCCTGAGCAACGCAAGGCTTCCAACAGCTGTCAGAAACAGAACAAAGGACTGAGCAAGCAACTCTATGCCTCGATAGTCCCACATGAAAGCACTTGCCTCATCTCCCGTCGATTCGTCTATCTCAATCAGGTCTTGGTCCGATATCGCAAAGTCAAAGGCAGGAAACGTGTTATTCACAACGAAGACAGAGAATGTGAAGATTGCCAGAATTGAAAACACAAGGCCGGTGACCTGTATTGGATCTATGCGCATATCACTCCACACTTCCGGTCCTGGTTGTCAGTGTAATTGTGGCAATCAGTAGTGCAATAACTGCCCCTGCGTAGATCAGCAGCTGGAAAATCGCAACGTAGACGGCGCCAGAAAGCCAGAAGACTCCTCCCACGGCTATACACATGCCGCAGAAGGAAAGAATTGCGTATAGAATGTCTCTGGTTTCAACGGCCATTACCGCAAAGACAAACACTAGCACCATCGATATGAGCTGCATTATCTCAAGAATCATGGGAAATTCCACAGGGCACTCTGTCAATTCCGCAATAGCCTTAAAGGCCGATTAAAAGGTTTCCATCAAGAAGGTCGGTAAATGTCTCTTGAAGCCTCCTATCTGCTACCTCTGGCGTTTGGTTTGGCCTTGGGTGTCATACTAGTGATCTATTGGATTGGTGGACGAATCACCTTCAAGGGCGCCGTAGACGAAGAGGAGAGTCACATTCCATACGCGTGTGGTGAAGAGTTCGCTACTGGTGAAGTGAGAGTTCACTTGGAGAGATTCTTTGTGTTCGCAGTCTATTTACTGATCTTCGATGTCCTGATATTCATACTTGCAACAGCCTTCACGATAACAGGCATACTGCCTGTTCTCTATTCGGTCGTGATCCTGACATCAGCTGTTGTATTCATGATGTTCAAGGGGGTCTAGTCGCATGGGAATTCTGAAGTGGTCTCGTTCCAAATCCCCCTGGTTGATCCATTTCAACACCGGGGGCTGTAACGGGTGTGATATTGAGCTGCTAGCTGCACTCACACCGAAGTATGATGTAGAGCGTTTTGGCATAGTCTTGGAAGGAAGTCCCAGACATGCAGACGTCATGGCGGTCACGGGTCCCGTAACCCGTCAGGTAAGGAAGCGTCTTCGACGGATATATGACCAGATGCCTGAACCCAAGTTCGTGGTAGCTATAGGATCTTGTGCTCTGACAGGCGCGCCTTTCGGAGACTGCTATAATGTCCTTGGAGGCACAGAGAAGCAGATACCAGTAGACGTCTACGTTCCCGGTTGTCCCCCACGACCTGAGGCAATCATTGATGGAATTGCCAAGCTCCTTGGCAAGATGGAGAGTAGCGATGATGATGACGGAGAATGAGATTGTTGAGTCTCTGAAGGAGTCCTTCGGAGACAAGATTCTGGAGATAGAATCACCCCGTGAGAGAAGGATTTTCTCGCGCATAAAGCAAGAAGACCTGAAGAAAGTCGTAGCATTCATACGTGACGATCTACAGATTACACACCTTTCCACGATAACGGCCTCGGACCTCGGTGATGAGATTGAATTGATCTACCACTTTGTGTATGAGGGTGCCATTGTGCTCTCGCTAGTCACCGAAGTTCCAATGGATGAGCCTAAGATTCCCACCATCGTTGATATCATCCCTGGTTCACAATTGTACGAGAGAGAAGTATACGAGATGATGGGCGTTGTATTCGAAGGGCATCCGAATCTTGAGCCGCTGCTACTGCCAGAGGACTGGCCGAAGGGAGTATACCCGCTAAGAAAGGAGTATGACCTAGAGAAACTGAGGGAGTTGAACAAAGATGACACCGCGTAAGGACACAGTAGGAAGAAAGACCACAAGTATCCCTGTGGGCCCACAACACCCTGCGCTGAAAGAGCCTGAGAGTTTCACCTTTGAGATTGATGGAGAAACGATTGTTGACGTCATACCGCGACTTGGCTATGTCCACCGAGGAATCGAGAAAGCAATGGAATCAAGGACATATATCCAGAATCTCTACCTGGCCGAGAGAATCTGTGGAATATGCTCTCATTCTCACACAACTTGCTATGCCCAAGGTGTCGAGGAGCTCTTAGATGTCAAGATACCAGACAGGGCTAACTTCATTCGGGTGATAATAGCCGAACTTGAGAGAATCCACAGTCACATGCTATGGTTAGGCGTGGCAGCCCACGAGATTGGATTTGACACCCTGTTCATGCATTCTTGGTTAGACAGAGAACTAGTCATGGACCTACTGGAACTCATCTCAGGGAATCGTGTGAACTACGCCATGAACACCATTGGTGGTGTGCGCAGAAACATTAGCGATGATGGAGGGCAGAAGGTCAAGGACTCCTTGGCTGATGTCGAGGAACGAATGAAGCACTATGTTGAAGTCATAAAGACAGACCAGTCGATTCGCCAGAGAACCAAGAACATAGGGCCCTTGAACTGTACACCCGCAGCAGACCTATGCGCTGCTGGACCTACACTCCGTGCCAGCGGCATAGCCCGCGATGTGAGAAAGGACGATCCTTACGCAGCCTATGGTGAGATTCCATTCGATGTGATCTCCTACGATGGGTGCGATCTTTTCAGTCGTACTCTGGTCAGATGTGAGGAAATACTCGAGGCCATCAAGATTACAGACTACGCCATTGACAACCTGCCTGAGGGTGCAATCCGGGTGAGAGCCGCTCGGAAAGTGCCAGAGGGTCGGGTGGTTTCCCGGCTTGAAGCGCCTCGAGGAGAACTCATCCATTACTGCAAATCGAATGGGACTGACACGCCTGAACGCTACAAGGTCAGGGCTCCAACCCTTGCCAATGTTCTAGCACTAGGCAACATGCTTATTGGTGGCAATGTTGCGGACATTCCCATCGTCCTTGCCGGAATTGATCCGTGTTTCTCATGCATGGATCGGATGGCATTCGTAGACACCAAGTCCGATAAGAGGTGGACTTGGACACAAGAGGACCTCCAGAGGTACGCACTAAAATGCTAGACACGGTCGTCATTCCACTCGTGATGTTTCTCATATTCCCTGGTGTGGCTTTTCTGCTGGCCATGGCCTTTTTCTTAGAGTGGATAGACAGAAAGACTGTAGCCAGAATCCAGAGGAGATATGGACCCTTACATACTGGTCCTTCTGGCATTCTTCAGCCCTTTGCAGACTTTTTGAAGTTGCTTCAGAAAGAGGACATCATACCTACGGGGGTTGACAAGAAAGTGTTCATTTTGGCACCAATCCTCATTTCTGCACTTCCCCTCACTGCCCTGTTCCTTATTCCCTTTGCAGGCCCGAGTGCTCTTGTCTGGTTTGAGGGGGACCTGTTTCTCATCATGTTTATTTTCACACTGATTGTTCTCGTGGTCTTCCTTGCAGGCTATTGTACGACCTCTCGATTCAGTGTGATTGGAAGTTCGCGAGCGGCCCTCCAGATGCTTGGTTATGAAATTCCCATGGGCCTTGCTATGATAGGGCCCGCCCTTCTTGCCGGCAGCCTTTCGATTAGCGGAATCGGGCAGTGGCAGATGGACAATGGAATCTGGACTGTTCTGCTACAGCCGCTCGGCTTTGCAATACTTGTCACATGCATGCTAGCAGAACTAGAGTTTGTGCCGTTTGATATTCCGGAAGCCGAGACAGAGATTGTGGGAGGGTGGCGCACAGAATACGGCGGTAGGAAACTCGCTCTACTGAAGCTCGGGCACGATTTGGAGCTGGTTCTTGCATCAGCCCTGATCACGGCCCTCTATCTAGGAGGAGCGCAACAGATTTGGATAATCCCTTCAATATTTGTGTTCTTGGCGAAGATGCTGCTAGTCACGCTTTTATTCTCCCTCCTAAGAGCAGTGTTCGCACGGATGAGCATTGCACAGATGCTTTCTGGAATGTGGAAGTATATGGTCCCTCTCGCCATAATTCAGATTCTGCTGATACAACTGGGGATTGGAGGTTGAGATGGTGAAGATGATTCGAAACGCAATTAGCTTCCTATTTCAAGGACCAGCAACCAGAAAGTACCCCTACGAGAAATCAGAGGTCCCAGAAGGATTCAGGGGACCACCAACTTGGGACATAGAAAGGTGTACGGGATGTGGGATCTGTGCTCGTGTCTGCCCAGTTGATGCAATAGAAGTCGAGAGAACCGATGAGAAGATAGTTGTCACATATCACCTAGATCGTTGTACATTCTGCTCACAATGTGAGGAGAGCTGTCCCCGAGATGTCATCAGAATGTCCAAGGAATTCGAACTGGCAGACTTTGACAGAGAGAAGATGACCACAGAATATGTGCAGGACCGAACTGACTAGTCCAAACTAAGAGTATCGGTCTCGTTGAAGTACTGTAAAAGAGAGGAGTTGGGACCAGACCCACAGCCCGTGGAACTGTGGAAGGTCCCAGAAAATCTGGAGACTACTCGTATCCCAACTCGGGCATTCTTGCGAGGAAGTTCATGCAATATCCGATGAGTACAGAGACTACTAGTCCGAGTGCGGTTGTGAGAAGCACGTCGACCCAAGAAGGAATGCCACCATAGAGTAGTTGCATCCAGCTCCAATAGAGACCAGCCAATGTCATCCCCGAGAATGCAACCTTCTTGAGAGGGACTTTGACACTCTTTGTCTGAAATACACCCATCTCGGTGAGAGCCGCGGCAAGTGCTCCGGCTTTCTCAGGTTTCAGTTTCAGTCGCTTGGCGAACTTGCCAACTGGTACCTTGGAGCCATAGGGCACAGCCTTCAGGGCCTTTGGTGCATACTTGCCTATGTCCTTTGAGAGAAACTCGGTCGCCTCACTCTCCTTAAGTCCGCATTTAGAACACTTGTCTGAACCGTCCTTCCATTTCTTGCCACAGCGAGGACATCTTTTCTTATCCCACGATTTCTTGGCAGCCTTTGCCACTCGGCGAACAAGGTCATCTCTATCTATCTTCTCTGAATCATCCTTCTTGTGCCTGCGTAAAACCACAGCACGCGGGAAGATACCAACATCAGATGCACTCTCTGCACCACGCACCTTGCTTGCTGCTAGAATGCCCTGTTGGAAGTCATCGAGAGCCATGAGAAGTCCGAAGACAGACATGAGAGTGAATCCGACCGTGATAAGGCCCGTAACCGAATAGACAGCCGCAAAACCTGTTTCCCCGAGTCTGAGGATGAAGAAGTCGGAAACTGTGATGTTGGCGTCAGGACTACTCGGCAGTGAGTATACGAACGAGAAAGTACCGTTGATTGTTCCTGTGACAAGAGGAAGTCCTCCTACACTTAGAAGAGAGCCCAGTGGCAAAGACTCGTTCATCAGCTCTTGGGTTGTACCTGAGGGCACAGAAACTCCAAAGGGAAACGCTTGATTGATGATGGGGAATCCCAAGTACTGCATCATGAAGGCACCAGACTTCAGGATGATGTCGCTTCCAGTATCTATCCGAAGCTCTATGTTCAAATCAGCGTCTGTCCCTACAGCTATGGGATTGGCTGCGTCAGAGTCTGCAATCGATATACCATTGATCTCCATCTGAAATGCAAGATTTCCATCTCCACTCCATCCGGCTGGTTGAGCCTGTACCGGAATCAAGAGTGCAGACCACATGAAGAGAGTCATCATAACAAGGGCTACTAGCGGCAGATTATGCTTCATTGTTGCTCATTCCCTAGAGTTAGCTACATCCTTATCAACAACATTGCTTTAATTCATTATCTGAGGGACCTGCTCTTCAAATGCCAGGTCACCTCTCTCCCATTGCCTCTTCTATCTGCCTGTCGAACTCATCATCATCATCGGGATCAAATGTGACATAGTGGGTGGATGATGGTTCTCTGACAGGAGCCCAGTTTGATGCAGCACCGACTATCGTACCACCTGTGCATGACAGAATCTGGAGGAAGAAGTAGTAGGTGCCTGACACTGACGTGAAAGCAACAAGAATCATTCCAATGATTAGCCCGCCCATAAACCCAACTGATATGATGATTGCAACCCTATTTCTGACACTAAGCTGAATCTGCCCCGCGATGACATAGCCGGAACCCATTCCAATCAAGAGAGAAGGGATAAGAAAAACCATGAGAAGGGGGTCAAGGGTATACTGCATTGGGCTGCACCACCCCTATTTGTCACAGTACCCCATTAGAGGGTTGTGGAGAGGGATTCGACTGCGCAACTCCGTGCTACCACTTGTTCCAGTGCACGACCTCATCAAAGGGTCGACGGCTTGTCCGAGTTGTCTCTTTTTCTCGGGTTTCAGTATCAAGACTGTTCAAGTCAGCCTGATATCCGAAGGTCACCACTGTGACGATACGGAATTTGTCAGGAATTCCGAGTGATTCTTTCAGACCTTCCTCCTTCCAGCCTGCAGTAGGATGACCCATCAGACCAATGTGAACAGCCTGAAGAAGCATGTTCTGAACCGCTAGACCTACATCCATCATGAAATACGGAAGACCATGAGCAGGACAGCCACCGTCTTCCTCGGCAGCAACAATCACCATGACAGGAGCGACCTTGCCCCAAGCATTGCCACGACTCAGGTGTTCACGACCCAGTTTCAGGGCATCTTTGTCCTTCAGAACAACGAAATTCCATGCCTGGGTGTTCGAACACGACGGTGCCCAACGTCCTGCCTCTAGTATCGACTCGATAGATTCGTCACTGACGGGTTTGTCGGAATATGCTCTGCCACTGTGGCGTTCCATAATCTCCTCTAGTATTTCGACCAATGATCTCTCTCCGTTGCTAGTGGGGTGGTTTCAAGGCAAATTAGTCTTTTAGTGCCATGGTCTGACCACAATGACTGGGTATGTCTTGGTGTCCGCATGCCTTGCCCATCCAACAGACGAGCTGATCGCCTTCCCGGTGCATCTCCTTACCACAATGGACGGGAACGGATACTTCCTTCCCACACAATTCACAAACGAGTTTAGTCATCTGATTCATACCTCATGTTTTCATCTATTGTTTAACTATAGTGAATGTTGTCTTTATGAATCTGTTCTTTAGGGACGTGCCTGGAAGGGAAACGGTTCTACTTGAAATCACCCAGCCGGTTCTCACCAGTTATTTCTTGGAGAGGAGTGAGATTCAGAGTTGCTTCCAGAGTGCCCAGGTACTCTCCATCTGCATCACGAATCGCGAAGTATCGAATGAGCAGTTTTCTCGGTGTATCGTCCTGCGGCAAGTCAATCCAGAAATCGACATGATCTCGCTCGCCCGACCGAAGCGACTCTATCACTTTGATGACCGTATCTAAGGACTTCTTGGGGTGACAGTTACGAACATCCTTTCCAAGTACACCATGGCCACGGCGGAAGATGCGCGTGTCATGTTGATTCCAGAACCGGACTTTATCATCGGCATCAATGACCGAGAATTCCATGGGAAATGTATCAAGAGTTGCTGAGAGGAATTCGACGCCCATTTTCTTCAGCGCGCCCATCAGGGGATCGTTGTCGTTCAGCTGTGTTCACCAAAGATGTTGTTAACTGTGGCATATCATAAGTATTCCGCGATGCTCGGAAGCATAACATAGACATATCCAATCCGTGAAAGGACGTGCTCACAGAGATGCTAGTTACTCTACTCGGCTCACATGAACAGATGTTCGGGGAGAATTGAGAGTATTGGAACACATGTTCTAAGAAACGCCATAGCATCACTTTGTTGCAAGCAAATATACCAAATCAATAATGATACAAAAATTCAAGAATGTTGCGAAAAGGCGATAAAATGCCCATCTTTGTGGGGATGCGATGCGGGAGGAAGTAACCAGCTGAAGAAGCCGTAGAATTATTAAGTGAGTCATCCATTCTTTCATCACTGGTTGACCAGAGTACGCGGGCCACACGCACGCCACCAGACGGAGGTACCTTGGTGGTCGAAGCAACACTGCTTTGTAGATTCCGAGACGATAGTGGGGAGGAGGTTCATCTTTCTGAGGATACTCATGAACTGGACTTGTCACATCGAAGAATTTCTGAGATAGATCTTCGCCCCCTTGCCAAGTGTGAGAATCTCGAGGTTCTTGATCTGTCACACAATCTTATCAAGGAGATAGATCTGTGGCCTCTGATGAAATGCAGACATCTCAGGCAACTTCGACTACGCAACAATCAACTCAAACGAGTTGACGTTACACCGCTACTGGACTGTCCACAGCTGAAGACAATCGATATCGATGACACGGTAGAGATCGTGGCAAACTATGATATGCGTACAAGAAGGATGAGGGGATTATCTCTTGAGGAGTTGCGAAGCAAGCATCCATTGAGATGGCGATTCGACTCCGAAACGATGGATCCCTTGATTGAGGTCGAGAGAATCCGAAACAAGCTCTTCACCGAACTGAACGAGATCTACTGTAGCCCTGATAATCGACAAGTGATTCATGCAGAACTCATGTGTAGACTCCAGTCTGCCTTGGAAGATGCTCTTCGACGAGAGATGGCCAATGCAGAGAAGACTGAAAACTACAAGAGACTATATGTTCTTCAGAGAGGCCTAGAATACATAAGGCAAAACACCCCTGTTGCCAGATAGGTGTCTTTGCGAAGGCAGCCAGGGAAATCTATCCATTTGCCAGGAAGCTAAACTGGTTAGCAGGCCAAAGCTGCATCTGGAGGACAAGTTGATTTGGACCAGATAATCCTACGCTACGAAACTGCGACTGGACTGGAGAAGATGACCCGCGTTAGGACAGATGAGTCACATATCAACTTGGAAGTTCGCGATATCAAGACCGTCGACTTGCTGCCCCTTATCTGGTGCACAAACCTAGAGGGACTGAGCCTTAGTTACAACTCTCTTGAACAAGTGGACCTTTCGCCTCTCAACAGGTGCCCGAAACTACAGGGGCTTTGGCTCAGTCACAATCAACTGCAGTCTATCGATTTCTCACCGCTTTCCAAGTGTTCACAACTTCAGGAGATCTGCCTTCAGCATAACGACATCAAGAAAATGGATGTTTCAGGCCTGTTCAACTGTCACAGCCTTGAAGTCCTGAGGTTTGATGATGGCGTGACCCTGACCGCTGATGTCTTTCTCAAGTCAATTGGGAACTGGCCAGATCTGCTTGTGGAGTACTACGATAAGATACTCTGGAGGTCCAACGTAGATTGGGGAAAGCCCGAGTAGTCCAGCCCGCTACCGTGACTCAGTAGCTCCCAGCTCGTTCATGTTTCCGACTACTTCAAGCCCAGCATTCGTTCCGGTTCCTTCGAACAAGAGGCGAGGCGAGCCGGTCGTAGTGTCATAGAAGCTAACATGAATCCTAGCCGTCAGGCTCTCGACAATACGACCATCCATCAGGCCGCTCTCGGGCGAGCGTAGTGTTGCCCCTCCGGAGCGATATGCCTTCACGAGAAGCATGTTGTCCCCGTTAGAAACCTTGAACTGCACTTCAGTGGGTGAAACTTGAATGCTAGAAACCTTGGCTCTCGTGTACGTAGTGAAGCGGTAGATATGGCCTTCAAATAGGAACCCGATGATGAAGCCAGCAAAGGACCGCCCGAACCATGGGATTGTAGCAATAGAAGAAGTGAAGGAAACACCGGACTCCTGAAAATGGTTTGATTGCATCCATATCCAGGCGCTGGGGAATCCTGCTCCCCAATCCTTCTCGATGTAACCACGTCCATCTCTGAAATCAATGGTCTGACCATCAACCTCAACGGAGCCCTCCAGTGCATGATCAAAACTCAGAATACCATGAAGACACTCCATACTTGGAAGGAATCTGAAAGGGCCCATGGCCCCGGGACTAAGTTTCGCTACAGGCCAAGGAATGGACTCTCCAAATTGCACATCTCCTTTGACTATGCCTGCCTCATCGGCGATATCGAGAGTGATACCTTGGAGGCTGAAAGCATTGCTGTCAATCGAGATGTCGAAATGATCATCAGAACTCTGGAAGCTGGTGATTGGGAAATCATGATACTTGGAACGAGCAGTGGGGCCCCTCATGACTTGGATGAAGGAATGAGAGTCTTCGGTGTCATCGCCATAGGAAACGCCCGGAATTATGGCAAGAGAATCATCTCGTGTTGCTGTGACCATTTTGAAGTACCAGCCTTCGAAGTAATTTCTCATCTTCTCCCGTCCCTGATACATCGCAGGGTTCCAGATTACTCGTAGCCGCCTTGGAATCATAGAATTTCAACCGTGGTCTGAAAGAGATGTTTCAGGCCTATTTGTGTGCATCGAGTGGAATGAGTCATATCCTTGTACTGCATTCGAAGAGATGTGATACAGAATGGATGCATATCTTGACGATAGTCATGTGCTGATTACTGGAGCCTCTGGTGGTATCGGTCATAAGACAACCGAGCTCTTCCTGCGGGAGGGGGCAAAGGTCACTGCAGCGTATCATACGAAGCCAAAAGAGCTTAAGAAGCTGAATGCGCAATTTCCTAACAAACTGCTTCTCGCCCGAGTAGATGTTAGAGAGGAACACCAGGTCGAAGAGCTATTCGACCAGGGGAAGGCAGGATTTGGAAGAGTAGATATCTTGGTGGCCAACGCGGGGGTCGCCAACCATCAGGGAATTGGTATTCACGAGATGCCTTTGCAGCAGTGGAATAGAACCCTGGCGGTCAACCTAACCGGGGTATTCCTCTGTGCAAAGCACTTCTTCAGAAACCTCGATGAACACCACGCAGACACAGCAGCACTCGTCATGATAGGCTCCACCGCAGGGGTGTTCGGAGAGGCATGGTACTGCGACTATGCCGCATCCAAGGCCGCGATGCACGGTCTGATGATGAGTCTGAAGAATGAGATCGTGCATCTTGCTCCACGAGGGAGAGTGAATATCGTGAACCCAGGATGGACAATGACGCCCATGGCAGAAATGGCCCTTCAAGATGAGGATATGGTGAAGACAATACTCCAGACGGTTCCCCTTCGCAAGACAGCAGTGACAGAGGATATTGCGAGTGCAATCGTCTTTCTCTCCTCTGATCGTTTGGCTGGGCATATCAGTGGGCAGTCCATCACCGTGGCTGGCGGAATGGAGGGAAGAGTGTTATTCTCATGGGACGAGATCGATATCTGATTGATGAAGGCAAGCACTTATATCTTTAAACACAATATGTATAGTATCTACATATATAGGATATAGGTGTAAAGCATGGCAAATCTCTGGATTCTAGGAATCGTGAAGTTTCTTCATGATCTCTTCACAACAGTATGGGTCGGTGGACTAGTCACATTGGGAATCACCATTATGCCGTCCGTCAAGAAATCGATGGGAATGGGCCCTGAGGCAAACAAGCTGATGGACATCATCAGGGAAAGACTCAGTATTCTGGTTTACGTGAGTATGATTGGCCTGCTCGTGACCGGGCTCTTGATGGGAAATAGCTCACCACTCTATACAGGTGTTCTGACCGTTTCCAATGAGTATTCCATTCTGCTCACGATAAAACATCTGGTCATTGCTGTGATGGTCGTCTTGGCCATTGTCAGAAGCCGAGTTGTACCGAGAATGAAAATACAGGAAATGAAGAGGAATAGAATGGGCGCAAGACTCACCATCCTGAACATGGTTCTTGGGATTGCCGTCTTGTTACTGAGTGCATTCACCTCTGCAATGACTCTTGTCACACTTTCAACACCCTGAAATATGAACAGAGACTCTGACAGCCTATACTGGATGGTTTCGACTTGACAGCAGATGGCAGACAGGAAAAGGGAAACCCAGTTGATGGAGAGGAGTATAGCCCCCTAGAGCCCCTTCCGATTGTCAGAGTACTACTTCTTCTGTTGATTCGCGACAATCCCGGATCAACAGGCTACGACTTGATTGGACTGACGGATGATCTGACTGGGGGGAGAGCAGTGCTACAGTCTGGTACCGTCTACGGAGAGTTACGAAGACTGGAGCAATACGGTATGCTGAGCTCTCAGAGAGA
>SDNO01000095.1 GCA_004524435.1 Candidatus Thorarchaeota archaeon
CCCCAGTCTCAGGGGCTTGGTGAGGCATATTCGACTGGTTTCTTCGGCTCAGAGCTTCGGAGAGCTGGATATGACATTGTGATGATCACAGGAAAGGCTAAGCGCCCGTCCTATGTCTATTTGGAGGACGATAGTGTACAGATCATGGACGCGAGCCACCTCTGGGGCAAGAGCAACTGGGAAACCGAGGACACGATCAAATCGGACTTGGGCGACCCCGGTGTGAGAGTTGCATCCATCGGGCCTGCTGGTGAGAATCTCGTCCGGTTTGCTGCCATCATCAATGACCGTCTTCGAGCTGCTGGGCGCACTGGAATGGGTGCTGTAATGGGTTCGAAGAATATGAAGGCACTTGCTGTCAGAGGATCGCATGACGTTGAGATTGCAGATGTTGAAGGATTCAAGGAACTGGCCTATCAGATATATGACGAAGCAAAAGGACCAGCAACCGAGAAGTACCGGATACTCGGCACGGCTGCTAACGTTCTCACACTCAATAAGCAGGCCGCCATGCCAACGAGAAACTGGCAGGATGCTGTATTTGACAAGGCTGACAAAATCAGCGGAGAGGCCCTCAACAAGCATCATGTCGAGAAGATACAGGGTTGCGACAGCTGCGGTATGCGTTGTGAGCACGTGGCCACCGTGAAAGAGGGGCCATTCAAGGGTTCGATCGGCCGTATCGAGTATGAGCCCACATATGCATTTGGTTCATGCACTGCCGTTGACAGACCAGACGCCATTGTACGGGCAGTACAGCTCTCGGACCTCTACGGTACAGATGCCCTCTCGACTGGTGTGGTTATTGCATTTGCAATGGAAGCGTACGAAAAGGGCATAATCACAAAGGAGGACACAGGTGGAATTGAGCTCGAGTTCGGTAATGCTCTGGGCATGTGCGATATGATCGAGAAGATTGCCTTGCGAGAAGACATCGGGGACCTCTTGGCTGAGGGTGTGGAGCGAGCAGCGGCAAAGCTTGGTAAAGGCTCAGAGAAGTTCGCCATGCATATCAAGGGTGTCGAGATGACGGGATACGATGTACGTGGTCTCAAGACCTGTGCATTGGGCTATGCGGTCTCCCGACGCGGTGCAGATCACCAGCGACATGGAGCCTACGGGCCTGACCTGAAAGGTCAAGTTGACCGGTTCAAGGCTGAGAAGGGAAGGGGCAAGCTCGTCATGGATGGTGAGGATTTGTATAGCGTGATGGACTCCCTAATCATCTGCAAGTTCTCAAGAGGGATATGGGACTATGAACGGTACGCGAAGATGTACTCGCTTGCCATCGGCATCCCCATGACTGCTGAGGATATGAAGCAATGCGGTGAGCGAATCAGCAACTTGGGCAAGATCTACAACCTTCGGGAAGGTATTGGCCGTGAGAAGGACACACTACCAATACGATGCATGACAGATCCCATCAAATCCGGAATCGCAAAGGGCTCTCTTGTCACACAGGCGGAACTTGATCTCCTTTTGGATGACTATTACGAGATGCGAGGGTGGTCGAATGAAGGCATTCCGTCGGATGCCAAGCTCAAAGAGCTGGGTCTCGAGGAGTATGCCAAATACCTCAAGGATCTGAAGAAGTCAGCTCCCAAGAAGAAATCGGGCAAGAAGAAAGCAGCGAGGAAGAAGAAGAAATGATGGAGGGAAGAAGAAATGAATAAGGCACACAAGTTTGTTGATTGCGACCCTGATCTCTGCACTGGTTGCACGGTCTGCGAATATGCATGTTCGCTGGAAAAGGATGGTGTGTTCAACCCTATCCGATCTCGAATCCGGGCAGTCCGTATCTATCCGAGCGGCAATCTCGCAATAGCCTGCAGGATGTGTGAAGATGCTCCGTGTGTCATCGCATGCCCAAGAGATGCATTGGAACAGAGCGAGATAGACGGTCATATCATCGTTGATGAGGACAGGTGCGATGGCTGTGGTTGGTGTGTTGAGGCATGCGACTTTGGCGCTATTACGGTTGGTCCTGACGCCGTGGCCATGGTATGTGATCTCTGTGATGGCGAACCAGTCTGCATTGAAGTCTGCCCTGTCGAAGCACTCTCCTGGCAGACCCGAGAGACTGCTGCAAGAAAGGCCAGAATAGCCGCAACGGCCGCACGAATAGCAGCTTCCGAGGCTGCTGAGGGCGAAAAGTGAGGACGCAACTGGATGGACCTAGGTCCTCTTGGTCTTCTCCCTTGTTCTTAGTGTGATTTCTTTGACAAGGGCTTTGACCCTGCCTCGCTCTCCATGAACTACGACCGTATCGGGCCCTTCTTCCTTGACTGAGAGACCCTGCTCAGATGTCATCTTTTCAAGTTCATCTCTGTCGATAATATCACCAATAGTGAGGCGTATCCAGTAGTCGGCTCTTGGGACGCCCGGAGAGAATGGCTTTGCTCTTGGAATCTCAGGTTCTGATTCTCTAGCTTCCTTTATCTTCGCTATCCATTCGTCGGCATACTCAGGACTGACACTATTCTCAGCGAGGTAGATAAGCTGACCTTCCAGGTTGTTCAACTGCTCTTCGACCTGCTCCATAGTATCCTCGTAGGTTGGGTCTGCCTTCAGAATGTTGATGTTTCCGTGCACGGCCTTGAGTTTCGTGAGAAAGTCGGCAGGTATCTCAATACCTCTCTCCTTCAGGTCACCCATGAGCTCCTCCAAGGCCTTCCAGACCGCGTAGTAGTTCCACATCATATCGGTCACTAACCATAATGCCCTTATCACTCTAGCTTCTCGAGAAGTGTTGTCGGCTTGACCTTAAGTTCATCAAGTGCTAGCTCCTCTGGTGGGATACCCAAAGCCAATCCTAGTAGCTGTGGATAGTGTAGGACTGGAATATCAAATTCCTCTTCGTATGCCTTCTCTGCTGCTCCTTGGTTGCCGTCATATTGAAGGTGACACGATGGACAGATTGTAGTAAGTGCATCGGCTCCAGCCTTTTTCACGTTGCGCAGTTTCGTGGCTACGAGATCCGTGGGAAGATCGGTGTTGACCGCAATTATCACCGCGCCACAGCAGTCCCGTTCACCCTCGTATCGCACCAGCTCTGCACCTGTGAGCTCGATCAGTTCATTGAGAAAATGGGGATTTCCCGGATCATCAAAATGGAGGTACTTTGATGGCATGAGCATATGACACCCATAGTGCCCTGCAATCCGGAGGTTCCTCAGGGGGCGTTTGATCCGTTTCTTGAGGTTGTTCAGACCATAGTCTTCGACTAGACTTCTAATCAGATGCTTGACCTTGATTTCGCCCTTGAATTCCCTTCCAATCTCAGCGAGCTCCGCGTTGACACGATCACGTGTTTCTCTATCCTCCTTGAGTAGGCTGTTTGCCTTTGTAAGAACCCCCGTACAACCTGTGCAGATGGTAAAGATATCATGGCCCATTTCTTCTGCAATCGTAAGGTTTCTTGCGGCAAGTGCTAGTGAAGCCTCGTGACTCACCATGTCTATGGGTAGCCCGCAGCAGTTTGCTCCCTCCATCTCAAGAAGCTCAATGCCGAGCTCCTTGCACACCCTTCGTGTAGAGATTTCGTACGCAGCCTCTCTGTTGGGGGTAACGCAGCCGATAAAGAAGCTGTATCTGATGGGCTCTTTGTGCTCCTCTACCTCAGGTATTGAAACCTCCTTGGGTTCTGTACTGCTCAATCTTCTTCCTCCTCTTTCGGCTCAGCAATGTCATCCAGGCCTGTGACCTTCATGAGTTTCTCCACCTCTTCGAGATTTGTTTCCGGGAGGGGTGGCAGGCCCTGTTTCTCTCTCTTCTTCAGCTTGAACTTGCTCGTCTTCTGTGCCCATCCAGTCTTCATAATGTTCTCAGCAATCTTCTGGTAGCCCTGGGGCACGTAGCCCTTCTTCACAGCTAGGTTCTGAAGGACCCTGATGATGTCCTTGGCAGCGACACCTTGTGGGCAGACCTCTGTACAGGAATAACATGTAGCGCAGAACCAGAGCTCAGGGCTTGAGAGAAGCTCATCAACCAGACCGAGCTGGGCCATGCGTATGATTTTCCGTGGGCCCTTGTAGTCATCGCTGTGTTCTGCAATGATACATCCTGCGGTACATGTTCCACACTGGAAGCACTGCTGGAGGCTCTCGCCCCCGGGTTCGCTCAGTACTTCATGCTTGAATGTCGGATCGACACGAATCGGTCTTCTGTGTGAGGAAGTTGCTTTCCCTTCTGTTGCTTCTTCTGTCATTGCTCCACTCACCATGGTCCTTGAGAGACAGCTGGTCCGTAGCAGAGGCCAAGAGGTATTAACGTTTCCCAAAGCACTGTTTCGTTCCCTTGGCACACGGTAGAAACGAGAGTCGGCGGGCCATCTGTGACTCTTACAGCCCTACTACATGCATAGCTAGAGCTTCAGGCCCCAGAAACCCGCTATCTGTTCGGCATGCTCACTGGACTTGACTCCCTCTTCTCCTGCTGAACCGCCGAATATGCCCTCAATCTCACCCTGCTCATCAATGAGATAGGTGATCCGTTTGACACCAAGCCCAATTACGCTGAGTTTGCTGTAGGCATGGTACAGTTTTGCTATTTCGTTGTCTTCGTCCATCAGCAACGGAAAGGGCAAGTCATACTTCTCTTTGAATTTCTGATGTGATTCTGTACTCCCTCCGGATATGCCATAGACGGGTATTCCCGCCTCTTGAAACGTCTGATAGTTGTCTCGGATTGAACAGGCCTCTGCAGTGCAACCAGGTGTTTCATCCTTAGGATAGAAGTACAGGACAAGCTTGGTTCCGAGATGATCATTGAGCCTGAAAGTATTTCCTGACTCATCCACCGTTTCGAACTTGGGTGCCTTATCGCCAACTTGAAGCATCATTCTTTTCCTCTTCTGTTTTGCCAGTAAGATAGCTCACGCTTATAGCTTGAGTTCCCAGAAACCTATTACTTGGTCGGCATGTTCCTTCGTCTTGACCTTCTGGATCCCCTCAGGTCCTCCGAAGATACCCTCAACGGTACCATCTTCATCGATTAGGAATGTCGTACGGACGATTCCCATATACTCCTTCCCGTACATCTTCTTCTTTCCCCAAACATCATAGAGTTCAGCAATCTCATTGTTCTCATCCATGAGCAGTGGAAAGGGAAGATTGTTCTTGGACTTGAAGCTCTGATGTGTCTTCTCTGAACCCGGGCCAATTCCGAAGACCCGAATGTCATTTGATTCAAAGACCTCATAGCTATCCCGCAAGGAACAAGACTCTGCCTGACATCCTTTTGTATTGTCTTTGACATACCAGTATAGAACTACCTTCTCGCCTCTGTAATCACTGAGTTTGAACTTGTCACCCGACTCGGTTGTGGTTTCGAAGTCTGGCGCCTTATCACCAACTTTCAACATTATAATCTTGATAAGAAATTCACAATTGTTAATAAACCTTGTCTCTCTCCAGCAACCCTTAAAGGATTGGGCGAGCGGGGGAACAGGAAGGATGGGTCATAATGGATGACGGGATAGTTCAATACAGGTCATTGAGAAGGTATGTGGGTTTGGAACTCCTTGCACTTGTGCTTGCGGGAATAGGAGGCTACTTCCTGAGTCCATTCTTCGCACCACAGTCTGAATTGAACCTGATCGGAGTGGTCTTCTGGTTCTTCTTGGTGCCCCTCGGAATGAGTTCTCTGGGCTTCGGTATTGGTTGGAAGGCAAAGAAGGACGCCGTTGACTACACAGGTCGTCAATGGGAATTCGAGGTGAAGCAGTGCACCATTGAGGAATGCAGAGCAATCTTCAGGGAGTATCGGAAGCGCTTTCCGCGTCTACTCTCAGACTCGCAATTCTGGCATTTCTACATTCCAGTGGTTCTCATGTTGGCAACGCTCGCTGTACCTCTCTACGCTTTCTTCTACATGACATGGCTCGGCCCCTACGTAAACGAGGCTACTGCAGCGCTCTTCGTGGCGAATTTTGGTGTTTCTTCTTACGGCGGATTTCGTGCAACATCTAACGAGGCGTCAGATGATTTCGGTATCCCCCTTATTCGAGAGAGCCTGAAACTGGCGAGAACTCAGGAGAAAACGCCGGGTATCTCTCATGTAAGAATTCTGCTCGATCGAGCTCAGGCTGATGGCCTTTCTGTATATAGGACACCACGGGTCTTGCTCCGGATAGACACAATGGAGAAGATAGCATACATCGAGTCTCTGACCGAGGAACTGGGTGCGGTGTCCAGCATCTTCTGTCGTCTCTTCAGCACAGAAGATACACCTGAGATTAATTGGTGGTGGACCAGCAGAGATCGTCATTTCAGAAAATACATCCAGGCGGATGACGAGGAGTATTATGTCAAGTTACCTGTACCTACTACAAAGGAGAGACTCGGAGTCAAGGACGTCCCTGAGCTGACAGCAAATGCCGTGGCGTTAGTGATCATTGAAGCGCTCAACCGTGGTATCGCACCGGAGGGTACTCGGGACACTCTCACCTTGCTAAATGTTCCAGAGGACTATCCACTCGTCTAGTTGCAAGGATTGTTGTATTCTTGTCCTCCGAGTCCCTCGATCTTGGACGTCCGCTTGTCTATCAGGCGATAGTCCTGACAGTAGTGTTGGTGTGGGGATTCCTGGGTGGTGAACAGGCGCAGTATCTTCTCTTGGTGTATGGACAGAATCCTCTGGCCTGGTATGGTTTCTCGCTGATACTTGTCATCAGTCTCGCCGCAGTATTGGGCTCCCTATCTTGGGGTTTCAGAAACAGGATAACGATAGGGACTGCCGACTGGGATTTCCGAAGCCGAGAACTGACCCTCTCAGAGTTCCAGGACCTGGTGAAGGAGTATCGACGGGCCTATTCCTCCGTCTTGGTTGATTTCGACACAAGTCTTTTGGGCTTGTGGACAGTTCTTGGTATATCTGCAGTTGTGGCTCCCCCAGCCCTCGGAGGCATCTCGGTTCTGGCTCTTGTGTACTCTCCCTACCTGTTTGGCGCCTTTCTCATTGGGTTTGGCACTTGCTTCGCTCTCTTCGTCTTCCGTGCTATTCCCTCCGGGGCCAGCAGTGAGTTTGAGAAGCCTTCTCCGAAAGACATTGAACGATTGGTGGATCTCCTCTCGGCTGCTTGCGGAATATCTTGGGCAGGAGTACAGATCAAGATAGGAGAGTGGGAGGGACTCTACACAATCAGAGATGTCACTGCTGTTGGGCGTATAGAATCGATTGAATCCGCTGGGAGAATACTCCTCCGGTCGGACGCTGACAGTTCGAGAATCCGTTTGGTTCGTGAGATTGAGCTGGGCGACGATTCAGATATTGAAGTCTTTCATTTAGATGCCAGAAGTCCTAGACTCGAGCTGGATCTTGCACGGTCTGTTTTGGAATCTCTAGATTTCTACGCTCGAGTTCGTGAGAGTGATCCAATACTTAGGGAAATAATGGAAGAGGTTGAGGAGTGTCTCAAAGAGCAGCCTCCTGACGAGTCGAGCGATGCGCTTATTTCGGAAGAGATGAATGGAACGAAACAGACACGTGGGAAAGATGGTGAATGAATCAGAAATCATAGACTACAGTCGGCGGAGAACGGTGAACTATGCCTTCGCCATCTTTGTGATAATTGCGATTGCTGTTGCAGTATATTTCCTGAACCAAAACACGGGCTTCCTGAGTCTGATCATCACCTTCATTTTCGGGCCTTTTGCCGTTGGTCTTTTCTCGATTGGATTTGGGGCCGCATCCAAGAGGGCCATCGACTACATTCCTGGAGAGTGGGAGACAGAGAAGACTTGGGTTACAATCCAGCAGTATGAAACGATGAGAGAGAAGTACGAGGAGGCATATGGCCATCTCACGAAGAATGAGAACGCCTGTTGTGGCTGTGTCTGTGGCATGTTCGTCCTGCCGGTTCTGTTCTTTGCGTTTCTCATACCGTTTGACTTCTCTGTGCCACCATTCCTCTATTCCCTTATCTTTACAACCATAATCTACCTCATCGTGGGTGCCATTGGCTTCTGGGTCGGTTATGCGACTGTAAGCATAGACGCCGATGAGTTCTTCAAGAATCCCGGTGGAGGCAGCGTCAACAAATACGTACGCGAACTCGCAAATGTACCCGATGTGAAGGCAGGATTCAATGTCACCTTGGGGACAAGAGAGGGCATCCGAACAATCATAGAGGCTGAGCCCAAGATATACGTGGAGGGACTGCCCGAAACGGTGGCACTTCAGGTACAGGTTTCAGAGTCGGGTTTTGTCTATCCGTACATTGTTGGGACTGTGTACAAAGGCGGAAGAGTGCGTGAGGGTGAGGACAGGCATCGGATTATAGGCACAAGATTTCCCGCACTGCTTGAGTACAGCATGGATGATGATGTAGCAGTTGTTGTTGGTCGCTTCGATATCCCTAAGCGTACCAGCAGTGTACCTCACATCTCAGAGAATGACTTTCGGCGTCTGGCAGTGCTCGTTGTCGAGAAGCTGAAGGAGATTCACGAGTCGGGTCAGTAGGTCATAGTCAGGTTTAATTGGTGGTCCTACAGGGAAGGCATGCAGTAGCTCACACCTTGAGTTGAACCAAAATGGCATCTTCGAACTGGACAAACAAGTGGGTTCTCATGCTTCTGGCTGGCATCATCATTCAGGCAATTGCCTATCCCACAATATGGGTTCTGCAACTCTTCAGTCATGAGTACTTCCTTGATGTCTTCGTGATGAGCATAGTATCCGTGGTGATTCAGTTCGGCGGTTTTGTGGTCATCATGTCGAAGACTCGGGATGAAGATCCAGAGATCTACGGTCAGGGCCGTCCCTTCCAGCACAAGCTTCGTGAGGAAGACGAGGAAGTGGCCGACAGGAAGCCGACCTATGCTGACGATGAAGTTGAGTAGACTCGATCCTGATTTTCCTTGCATCTGTTTCGTCTGTCCTAGGTTTTACTAGAATCAGTTCTCGATACTTGCAGTTCAAAAGTACGGCCATTGATAGTAGGCGAAGAGAGATAGCCCACTCTCGAGTTTCACTACTGACTATGGCCAAATCCTTGGAGGAACATGAGGCGGAATCGATCCCGGTAACCAGAAGTTCAACAGGGGTAGGTAAGGGGCCAGAACTATCGTCACAAGAACCAGAACGGCAAAGGTGAACGTGTGCACTGCTGTCACGTATGTGTAGTATGGTCTGATGTACGAGTAGAAGGCAAACGCCGGAATCGAGAGCGCTGCCATTGCCATGATTTCTACCGGGTCAAAGAAGAACGGCATTGACACAGGCCAGAGGAAATAGAATATCCCGGTTATCTTCTCACTCGATGTTTCATGGTGAGCAATCTTGTGAATCCCGTCAACGCCTTGTGACAAGAAGAACACAGGGATGAGTA
>SDNO01000096.1 GCA_004524435.1 Candidatus Thorarchaeota archaeon
ACATACAATCTACATGTGACGGCGGTTGGCTTTGCCCTGGAGAACCAGACTCTCGATATTCCCGTCACCCTGATCTATGAAACCCAGCCACTCGATATCATCTGGTCGAACACTGACACAATCGAGTATCTGGAGGAGACAACGCTCTCCGTGGGCTACTACTACACAACCAACGGCTCGGCTATCGATGGGGGCACAGTGAATGTCACAGATGGAACGAACTGGTGGGAACTGATCTACGATTCGGGCAGCGAGCGTTACAATTACACATTCTCTGGAACAGCTGCCCCGCCAGGTCTTGACAGTACAGGCCTAACAATCTATGCATGGGAGAGTGGCCACGAGGCGCAGAGTGATTCAAGCCAGACCCTCACCATCAACCCTGCCACAACAGCATTCGGCTACGGCTGGTTGGAGTCAGACAACATCACCTACATAGAAACCACGGTTCTGTGGGTCAACTATACCCTTGCCGATGGTACGGCAATCGAGGACGCATGGGTCAACGTCACCATCGGGAGCAACACCTGGAATCTGACATGGGATGCCGCAAGCCAGATCTACAACCGCACGTTCACAGGAGCGGACGACCCACCCGGATTCGGTGACTACTCGCCACAGATCTCGGCATGGAAGTTCGGACATCAGACCAAGAGCCAGACTACATCTCTAACGATACGCAAAGAACCCACACAACTGACGTTCAATTGGAAGAGCAATAGCATATACTGGACCGAGAGCATCACGCTGGAGGTCAATCTCACAGACTCAAACGGCGCCTTGGTTGGTAGCGTCGACACAAAGGACATCTTCGTCAATGGTAGTCCATACATCTTGCAGGGTTCAGGAGGTGTCTACTCGTATATCTTTGACAACACCTTCGACCTAGGTCATCTTGAGATAGCTGTCAACTTGAGCAGATACGGCTACGAGGTTGCATACGACTCGGACATCTCCCTGGACATTCTCAAGGAACCGACGACTATTAAGGTGACTTGGGCGCCTACGAACCTAACCATTGAATATACTGGCACGTTCAACATCACGGTGGAGTACAGATATGATTCCACTGATGTTCCTGAAACTGGGGCTCTCGTTAACGTCACAATCGATGGAACGATATATCCTCTCACCTACAACGGTTCAAGCTGGGTAGTCACTATCGATGGCGGTGACTTGGGAATTGGAATCTTCGATGCAGCGATAGAGGCGGATCAATACGGCTATGAAACAGCCACAAACCTCACGACAGGCTTGAACGTGACACTTGCACCCAATTCATTCCTAGTGCAATGGGAACCGTCCGATTACAGCATGACATACGCAGAAACCTTGAACGTCACCGTCTACTACACTTACAGCTCGGAACCTGTGCCCGGCGCCACGGTTCGGCTCTATGTCAATGCAACCGACGTCTATGATTTGAGCCTAGGGTTAGATGATGCATGGCACATATCCCTTGCAGCCAGTGTCATCGACCTTGGAAACTGGAATCTGACGATACTTGCAAACCAGAGCGGCTATGACACCGGCAGGGAGGAAGTCCTCCTCAGTGTCAGCACCGATACGCCAGTTCTGACGCCAAGTTGGGCTGAATACAGTCTCTATTACATCCATCAGACTGAACTTGAAGTCACGCTGCAAGATTCCTTGGGCAATCCCATTCTTAGTGCACAAGTGAACGCCACCTATCGATCACAGGTGTACACGATGACCCACGAGGGGTTAGGCATCTATAGCCTGCAGCTTGACGGGAGTGACGGCCTCGGGTCCTTCACGATTGGGATTGAGAGCTGGGTCTACGGCTTTGAGAACCTAACTGACTCAGTCGAACTGAATATCATCGACACTCCCCTTGATCCAATAGCTCAGGAGACCTACTACGGGTTCAATGGATCCATATTCAGTGAGCTATACTACGACGGGGAGTATCAGGTATCGGTGGACATCCTCAATGTGGATGGACAGCCAGTGAACGTCCTCACTGCAAATGTGACCATCAATGGAGAAACCTATGCATTGCCCTGGATGGCAGGCTCAACCTATTCTACCACTATTGCCGGGTCAACGATAGGCGTGGGCTCATTCACCGTAGAGATACTGGCTGATGCATACGGCTACGATCACTACGATGAGGCTCTGAGCATCCAAGTACTGCCCATACCCACCGAAATCAGATTTGAAACAGGCACCCCATCAGTCATGTTTCTAAACGATACATTCGATCTGATTCTGAACTTCACTGACTCCCATACTGGGGAGCTCGTCACGGCCAACGATATTCTGACATCATTCGGAAATCCGGTTACATCGACAATGGTGACCGAAGGAGTATACTCATTTGAAATCAGTACCTACCTGCTGTCCCTGACAGACCATGTGCTGAATATCACGTTCAGTAGGGAGAACTACACCAGTGTCAGCTATACTAGGACAGTCACTGTTAGAGCCGTGGAAACTGAACTCACCGGCAGCGCACAGTACGCCGAGTGGGAGAATGAAACGATCACCTTTGCTGTGCAGTTCCGTGACCTCGACCACGATGTTGCTATACACTGGGCCTGGATCCGGCTACACATTGGAAGTACGTATCTGAATCTGAGCCACGCCGGAGATGGTTTCTATGAGGTGCTATATCAGATTCTCCTCATTCCTGACACCTATGAACTGACATTCACCGCCGAGGCAGATGATTGTGAGTCACAGACTTTCAATGCACAGCTTGAGGTTCGAGAGAAGACAAATCTGTACTTCGCATTCAATCTCCCCGACTCCGTTGCCGAAGGATCATCATTCTCTGTTGGCGCGACCCTACTGGTTCTCGGCTCCGATCAACCATTTGATGGTGCGCCGGTAAGATTCCAAGTCCAGGTGTTCCTTGAGAATGGTACGGAAGTGGTTGAAGAACTGGAGGCAACCACAAACCTCGAAGGGTATGCTAGCCAAGCATTCACTGTCCCCACCAACGCAGTCAATCTCACAATCTTTGCTATTTTCGAGGGAACCCGACAGGTCTGGAGTGTTCAGGAACAATCAAGAACGATTCCAGTCACACCCGGGGTTATGGCCCAATTCTTGCAGTTTCTGACAACGCCTCCAGGACTGTATATGGTCTTGGCCATTGTGCTTCTCGGGATAGTAGCAGGTGCATACAATAAGATGCATAAACCTCGAAAGGCCCGCAAGCGAAGGGAACTCCAGAGGCAGCTGAGTGCATTTCGCGATCTTGAATCACTACGCCATTTCATGGCTGTCTATTTGAATCGTGGTACCTGTGTCTTCTATCATCCGTTCACCGATATGAGAATTGAACCTGACCTCATCAGCGGCTTCATAGCTGCGATTACCAGTGTATACGGGGAGATAAAGGGCGAGGGTCAGGAGGGCGCCCTTGAAGAGATTCAGTATCAGGGACTGTGGTTGAATAGCTACAGTAGCCAGTATGTCATAGGAATTCTCATTCTTGAGGGTGAAACAAGCTCCTTCCTCAGAGAGCGACTCCAGTTCTTTGTCGAGATGTTTGAGAATCAATATGAAACAGATCTCTCTGGTTGGAAGGGAGCCGTTGACTGCTTCGACCCGGAGTGGGTAATAGGAAACCTCAACGAAACCTTCAACTACAACTGGATGCTCCCTCACACCATTGTGGAAGAGAAGAAGGCTCGGGGATTGGAGTCAAAGCTGCTGACGTTTCTCTCTGCAAGACTCGACGAAAGAGGAGAGTTCAAGATAGCCGACGTGCTCAAGTCTGCTGCCGAAGAGACCGGCAGGACACAGGCAGACATTCTGGAAGTCTTTCTCCAGATGCAGGACGAAGACCTCATCCGGCCCATAAGCACCCACACGGTTCTCCAACGCCAGGGTCTGGGAATCGCAGGCCAAGATGAAGGAGATATTGAGATTGTTGTGGGAGAAGAAGCTATGGAGAGAATGGAAACCGAATCCGACTCTATTTCGGAGAAGCCCCCCACCAAGGCGACCGAGGGACCAGAGCCAGAGGAATCCGAAGAAGAGGAAGAAGGTCCAGCTGAAGAAGAAGCCGAGGATGACGAAGACGAAGCGGAGAAGTTCGTGAAGGAAGTCGAGGCGCTTATGTCATCTGATACAGAGAGCGAACAAGAAGATTAGTCTAGAAAACGCGAAGAACACTTATCTAGCGCTCTTTGACTCTCAGAAAAGGAGTTCTCACAATGCCTTGGGACATCAGGAGCTACTACATCACATCGGGCAGAGTCCTCAACGTGGAGATCACAATTCCTCTCCTTGAGTTTCTATATGAGGAGGCTCCGAAAGTTGAGGAAGTCAAAGACGCCTGGTTCCAAATGCTAAGACAGTTCGTAACCGAAGAACCCGACTACGAGGCATCGTGGGAGATGCAACCCGAAGAGGATGTGGCTCTGGTCACGATTCGTATCGCGAAGAGGGGAGAGCTCGAAGAATTCACTATGAAAGAGATAGAGAGTGCAATCAGTGCAAGCGATGCACTCTTTGAGAAGGAGAACCTGTAGTACGGTTATTCTAGGATTCTTCATGTCTGCAGATAGGATAGGTCATACGGCCATACTCAATCAGAGCAACCCTTGGCCGTAGTCCCACATAGTTCTTAACAATCTCCATAGCCTCTTGAGGGTCCTTCACTGCGTCTGCATAGAGCCGTTCCTCTACCTGAGCGCGTCGAAGGCGGGAACATAAGACTAATCGGTGCTTTTCGAGAACTCTCCAGAAATACCGCGATTTCTCCATCCCCTCGCGATAGTCAGTCTGGATTCTTACGAGTGCATCAGATTGCGATCTCGATTGAGAGACTCCCTCCGAAAACCCATTTGGCCCAACACCGTCAGAACACTCCGCTATGAGGACAATGACTCCGTTTCTTCTGCAGATGCTTGAGGCTGCAAACAATGCGTCAATAGCGTCGTAGAGGGTAGAATCAAATGGATAACCGCCTGCGCTTACAAACACTACATCGCAAGTATTCGTATACTCTGTGAGTGCAAGCTGCTTAGCCTCATCAACGGACTGCAGCCAAGATTCCTCAGATTCCCCTGCTTGGACAGAAGCGAGGTTCCCAAGCTGATCATGCACAAGGTTCACTGAGAGCATGAGCCCAGCCATCTGAGAGGCCTCAATCATGTCCCTGCAGGACTTTGTATGAAGAAGGAATGGCTGGGTATCCTCGATTCCTTGCTGCGCCTTGTTGCAATCGATGGTCTGGCGGTGGCTGACTCCCGGGAGGATTGCCATCCTGCCACCTGTTGCACCGGCAAAGGAGTCCTGCATCACTGAACTCACAGAAACCACCAGCTCGCTCTCAACCACCGTTTCATCCACAAGGATCTCATTTCCTATGGAAGGAGACACCCCTATCTTGACGTGTCGCTCAACTCTGTCTGGATTGTGAAGCAGGACCTCACTGCTCTGGAGAGTCTGACACTCATTGATTTCGGAGAGAAGCTGCTCAGATAGGGCTCGCCCCGCAGATGAGCTTACTATGTACTTCACATCTCCCCCTAAAATGTCCCGCGACGCGAGTGCCTCGGATACAGCGTCAACCAACTGCACAGTGTTGGTGATGCCCGGATACCAATCAAGAATGATTGCCATGGGATTGTTCGGAGAAGCGAGACTTCGAAGAGACACGGTGCCAGTGAGGTTTCTCAGCGCGCAATGGATGGCTTCCTTTGGATCAGGGTGCACACCCAGAGTCTTAGGATAGAGTCTCTGCAGATAATCCACATCCAGATCCAAGGGAAGTGATCCCAGACCATATGGAACGCTCTGTCTCAATCTCTCAGCTCCGTCAGTTGTCTGATGACGGTGCCTCTTAAGCCTACCAGCCAATCGGTGCCAGAGAGGAATGCTCATATTCATGGAGGAAGGCTGGAGGCGAGAGAGGTACGCAACATGAAACGGTCAGACCTGCTTCTAATCGTTGTGATTTCAGGCCTGTTCGTCTACTGGATTGCAGTCATCATCTATCCATGGCTCACAAGTCCCTTCAATACAATGTACCTTTTGCTGCTAGACATATCCATGATGATGGGATATGCTGGTTCGCTGATAGTTTCCTTCTTGGGAAACGCAATCGTGTTAGTGCCGTTCCCGTACGTAGGTGTTCCATTTGTTCTCGGCGGGCTGCGAGATGCTGTGTCTTCCGTGTTCCTATTCGACCCAACTCTCGTCGGGCTACTGGCTGGCATAGGTGCATGTCTGGGCGAAATGACAGGGTATGTCATCGGCTACCTGGGCGGACAACTGCTTGACGAGAAACACACCGAGGGATTCAGACAGTTCGTCCACTGCTATCCCCGAGCCACTCCAATCGTGGTATGGTTTCTCGCTGCAACACCGCTACCAGATGATGTTGTCGTCGTGCCTCTGGGGGCTGCACGATACCCCTGGTGGAAGGTCTTCGTTCCCCAACTCATCGGCAAATCGATGTTTCTTGTTAGTATTGCATGGGCAGGTAGATTCGGCCTTGATTGGGTGGGCCAGATCTTTGCCGCAACCGAGTCGACAAGCATAGTCTCACGGTCCACTGAAGTTGTTGCAATATTGCTGGTAGTGGTAGCAATCTACTTGCTTGTCAGCGTGGATTGGTCAAGCATGACCGGGAGTCGCATTGTAGGTGCATGCCCTACGGAGAATCTCAAGGATCTTGAGCAGCAGATTGCTCAGGATATTGCTCCAGAGGACAATCCAACTGGCTAGTCCTCAGAGTCAGATGCACGACCGAACGACTCAAAGAACGTCTTTCCAGAGTTGGTCAGATTGATGAATCCATCCCGAAGCAGATTGCCAAGGCTTGCCAAACTCATTCCAACGGATGCTATCGGAGCAGGCATTGCCACTAGACCTACCTGAGACATCTCACTCAGGAGCTGAATCAACGCCGGCAGACGATGTAGTGCAAAGAGACCGATGCAGCGGGTCATAGCCCGTTTGATACCCTCAACGAGGCCTTGTCTTGGGTCCTCAAATTCCGCAAGAGCTTTCTCTATCTCAAGAAAGGTACAACACATCGTGACTGACGCCTCATCGGGTTCGTCCATGAAGTGCCCAGGTGCCTCCAGTTTGAAAGGGTCAAGGAAGTGCTTTCGTATCTTCAACTGAGGTTCGGGCTCAGGGATGTTCCACCACGTTTCCAGGTGTTTGTCTGTCAACGGCTTGACATGAATGTCACGGTCAAGAGCAGAGACTTCCAGGTTGGGAGCAGGCAAGAAAGAGTGCCATCCCGGAATCATCCTCAGTCCGGGTCCAGTCTGTCCCGGCTTGTTGAGATCGAGTCTTCTTGAGCAGTAGTGTACTAGGTCATATACAACATGTCTTCGACCTCCGTCTAGGAAGACGAAGATGGGTTCGTAGTCGGCCTCATGGGCAGGAACTGCTTGGTAATCCCAAACATAGAGATACTGGAGGCACTTCATTCCTCCCCAGCCCTTCTCCTCAAGTACTCTGCCGAACACACCGACAAAATTCGTACTCTCCAGTGCAAGTCGTGTATCCTCCGGCAAGGCCTTACCCAGAGATGACAAGAGAGTCGCATCACCGTTGAGCACGCCCCACGTGGGAGGGAGATGCTCAGCGAGAAGGGCAGCATCATACTTGCCTTTGAGGTCCCCGCCACACAGATTGTAGGTGGCCGCCTTTGTATCAACATCCAAGTGCAGGAGGTGGTCAAACTTCTTTTCTATCAGTGGAATAGCCCCACCGTAATCGTAATCAGCCTTGTTATCAAGCTTGCTCATGCCAAAAAGAAAAGGAGAGTCAGGACGGGCTGGAACCCGCCCTAGAAGAACTACTATGCAGGCTTGAATGCCAGATAGTTCCGACCGGTCTTAGCCTCTTCATATGCGAGAATCACAGGAATCCCTAAGGGGACTTCTTCGGGTTTCAGAGGATCAAAGCCCTTGAGCCGTGCACTCACACGTGTTCCCTCTGCAAGCTCAACGATGGCAACGAAGTACGGTGCCTCAGGCTGGAATTCGTCGGCAGCGACGTGAATAACCGTGAATGCGATAAGGGTTCCCTTTCCGCTGACCTCGGCCCACTCCATCTCTGTTCCACCGCACGAGTAGCAGGCACCGGGTGGCGCAACAATAGCTCCGCAACTGGTACACCGATAGGCCTTGAAGTCTTCGTCTTGGATATTCTGTTTGTATTGTTGAATTGTTGGTTTCTCACTCATGCATCAGCCCTCCTCATGATATTGACAACACATGTGGCACCTGTTCCACCGAAGTTGTGCATGATGGCGGTGTTATGGTTAGGCACTTGATTGGCGCCCGCATCACCGATGAGCTCCCTATAGAGCACAACTGCCTGTTTCACGCCGGTTGCCCCGACAGGATGGCCAACAGCCTTGAGACCGCCCATTGGATTGATGGGTTTGTCGCCGTCTCGCGCTGTGACCCCTTCGCGAATAGCCTTCGTGGCCTCGCCTGGCTTGAAGAAACCGATGTCCTCAGAGGCGATGATCTCAGCTATGGTGAAACAGTCATGAACAACACCTAGGTCCATATCTTCAGGCCCGAGCTTAGCCATTGCATAGGCCTCCTTGCTCGCTCGGACTGATGACTCGAAGGATGTAAGATCGTGTCGGTCACACAGGTTCATGGAGGCTGAGGCTTGTCCACTGCCAAGAATCTTGACGGGTAGATCTGTGTATTCCTTTGCCTTCTCATTTGATGTCAGCACTAACGCGGCTGCACCGTCAGAGATTGGAGAACAATCAAACAGCTTGAGAGGCCACGCAATATAGCGCGGCGTCATCGCCTTCTCCAAGGTGATCTCCTTCTGAAACTGTGCCAGCGGGTTGGTTGACGCATTCTTGTGCGCCTTCACAGCGACCCGAGCCATGTCCTCTTCAGTCGTGCCATAGCGTTCCATATGGGCAACGGCGGCTATCCCGAAGACACCAGGAAATGTCAAGCCGATACTCGATTCAAACTCGTCGTCGGCGGCTGCAGCCAGAGCCTCAGTTGCTCTGTTCGTGCTGACGGAGGTCATCTTCTCTGCAGCGGCCACCAGTACGGTGTCGTACATTCCTGACTCAATGGCCATGATTCCTGCCCGAAGAGCTGTAGCGCCAGAGGCACATGCTGCTTCATGTCGTGTCGCAGCAATACCCCTCATCCCGGCAAAGTCCACGAGGAGCGGTGCTGTGTGCCCCTGATGAACCAGCATCTCTGGAATGAAAGTGCCGACGAAGGCAGCCTGAATGTCTTCTTTCGGAATTTCCGAGTGAACGGTTGCTTTGTCGACGGCCTCGGCGAACATCTCTCTGAGCGAAATCCC
>SDNO01000097.1 GCA_004524435.1 Candidatus Thorarchaeota archaeon
GTGGTCGTCGTTGGTGTATAACCGGATTCGACTGGAGGAGCAACCGTGAATCGGTCGAGGGTCGCAACATGCTTGGCAATGATGAGGCCCTCGGTCTCGGAGCCCGTTCGGTTGTCAAGCCACGCTTCAGCGATATACATCTCAGCAAGTCCCTGATGGTCCTCCGGCCGGAGATACGTTGGTCCCTTCGGACAATCGATTGTGAGGCCACTCTCCAGATGGAGAATCATATCATCAACATCGAGATCTGGCACGGCATTGGTCACATTCACCAAGAACTGAGCTGTGGCAAACCCGGCCGCAGTGAAGAGCTCGGGGACTCGATACTGTAGTCCATACTGACCATTCGGTTTGATGTTTCTGGTGACATGTTGTGCCACCATCCAGTCATTCACATCGTTGTCTGGTAGTTCATATCCATAGAGACAGAGCCCAGTAGACCCGACATAGGTCGCCGGTGGCGTCAGACTCGCTTCAATGGTGTTCATTGAAAGGATGTCAATGCATGCCCCAGAGATTTCCATGTCTGCTGCAAGATTGTAGGCCGTCAGGTCATTGTACAGATATGAGAAGTCAAGAGCCCAGATGATGAACAGGTACTCAATGTCATTCACCAGGTCGGCCGCTTTGAGCGCATCGATCTCCTGAGAGAAGTCGGTATCAAAGAGATTCGCATACACGGAACTGAGCACCACTCCGCCCTTCTCCTCAATCACCTCAGTCATTGAAGCAACGCCATCATAACCAAAGGAGTAGTCAGCGGCAAGAAAGGCGAACTTCGTATAGTTGAGGTAATCCATGGCATATGTGACACCTGCATAGGCATCATGCCAGTTGTTTCGTGCAATACGAAAGAGGTATGGATTGAAATCTGCTGCAGTCAGTGAAGAAGCAGCAGCTGGAGTTATGAAGAACAGCTTTTCATAATCCTCCGCAATGGGAGATATTGCTGCGGCAACGGCACTTGAGGTTCCCCCTACGAGAATATCAATACCATCTGTCTCGATAGCTTGTGTGGCTACGGTCGCTGCTTCGACCACATCCCCTTTCGTATCGTAGTAGGTGATCTCATACGGTCGACCCGCTTGGGTCATGTTCTCGTTATCATACCCCATCTCTGTCGTGCCATATACCATACCTAGCTCGAAGCCTTGCTTTGTCCACGGCCCATAGGCTGTCAGACCGGCTGTTTCTGGAACGAAAACCCCAATCTTGATTGGATTAGCCTGTGCTGCAACTCTAGGCACGAAGAAAGCAGGTGTAACTAGGGATAATACGAAAAGCACTGAAAGAGACAGAGAAAACAGTTTCATCTTATTCATTTTCTATCCTCCCTAACAGGTTCTCTCACAAAACACTGTTTGAGCTGGAGATAGACCTTGCTATGCCTTATATCTATTGAGGCGGCCCGGCCCAGACTTGAAAGATGTAATGTTTGTCTATACAAACAATTGCGCATCTGATGAATAGGCTGTTACTGGGTCTGTTTGGCCAAGAAACCCAAGACCACACTGTTGAACTCTTCGGGCTTCTCAAAGGTGACTGCATGCCCTGAATCACGAATAATAACCATCTCTGAGTTTGGCAGTCTTTCATGGATTAGTCGCGAGTACGGGTCAGCTGGTTTCAAGATGTCCTTCTCACCAGCAATGACACAGGCAGGGCATTCAATCTCCGGCAGTCTATCAGTGATATCCAACTCGAGGAAGGCATCCATCAGCCGCACAAGCGCAGGATAGTTCAATTGTACATAACGTTCCTTTGCCTTTTCGAGAAGGGGTTGTTGTTCTTGAATGAAGGTCTCAGCGAAATTCAAGGGCACGGTGGCATTGTAGAAGAGCTCGGGATCAGCAAGCATGCATGCATTCCTCCACAACTGAGCCATATTGTAGAGTAGTGGGCCGATGTGTGAAACTGCACTACAGACAACGAGACTCTTCAGCATATCTGGGTAGTTCAAGGCAAAGACCAAGCCAAGTTCAGCCCCATAGCTGATACCCACATGATGCACCTCGGAGATACCTAGCTCGTCCAGTAGAAGCTTCTGGTCCTCTGCATGAATATCAAAAGAATAGGGACTTTCGGGCTTCTCACTCTGGCCCTGGCCACGCATATCATAGAGAATGACTTGATACTCCTTGGAGATGACGGGATGCTGATAGACCCAACCCAGCGTGTTTGAGAACACCCCATTACCGAAGATGACTGGTTCGCCCACCCCATGTATCTCGTAGTAGAGCTTTACTCCATTCACACTCTTGAACGGCAAGACTATTCCTCCCCGAAGGCTTCTCGTAGTTGTCGCTTCAGAATCTTTCCTGCCCCAGAGATGTAAGAGTCGAAACTGTCGATGAAACGTACTGACTTCGGAATCTTGAACTTCGCCAGTTTCCCTCTGCAGTACTCGAGTATCTCTTCCTCTGAGGCTTCTTCTCCTGGCGTGAGGAGAACGATAGCTCTTCCCACCTCGCCCCACTTGGGGTCGGGCACGCCAATCACTTGAACCTGAGCGACTTTCGGATGCCCTTCTAGCACATTCTCAATCTCTCTGGGATAGACATTCTCTCCTCCAGAGATGAACATATCCTTCACCCGGTCGACTACGAAGTAGTACCCTTCGTCATCAAACCGCACCATGTCCCCTGTCCTGAACCAACCATCCTCGTCAAGCAAGGTCCTATTCAGCTCGGGACGGTTCCAGTAACCCTTCGTGACTGTGGGACCTTTGAACAGGAGTTCACCAACCTCGTTTGTGCCACATTCCTTTCCAGTCTCGGGCTCAACGACCTTTGCGTCGATGAAGAAGTTCGGTGTGCCAATACTGCCTATTTTCCGTTCTGCATCCCAAGGATCGAGGGCGAAGCACCCCGGTCCGACTTCTGTCATTCCAAATCCCTGTTTGAATTTGACTCCATGGACCTCACGATATGTCTTGATGAGCTCTAGAGGCAGGGGCTCACCTCCGGAAGTCAAGAACCTCACTGTACTGAAGTCAATCGACTCAAACGCAGGATGGTTCATCAGCATTCGGTATTGTGTGGGGACTGCAAAGAAGAAGTCGGGCTTCTCCTTGTTGATCAGTTCTACTAAGGTATCCACGTCCCATCGCTTCATCTGAATGACCTTTCCCCCCAAGATGAAGAGAGGGATGGCATACACGTAGAGTCCGCCCACGTGAAACAGGGGCAGATGGTTGATGTAGATGTCATTCGGAAGGATGTCTCGGATCGTGTTGAGGGTATTGAATGCGACATGTCTGTAGGTGATCAAGGCACCCTTGGGGAGCCCCGTTGTTCCCCCCGTATACATTATGCCCATGGGGTCCTCGTAAGAGAGTCTCACAGCCTCAGGAGGAGTGGATGCTGCTCCATCAATCACCTCTTCGTAACTCATAGAGCCCTCAAGCTCTGTTCCCTCCCGATCCAATGAGATCCAATGTTCGACAGCAACATCCTCCTTCAACTGAGCTACAACACTGAGCATCTCCTTATCATAGAGCAAAGCAGTAGGAGAGAGGTCTTTGATCAGACCTGCCAGTTCTAGAGCCACCAGACGCCAGTTGAGAGGACTGAAGATACCACCACACTTCTGACAGCCGAAGAAAGACTCCCAGTATTCCAGGCTATTGTGGGCAATAATGCAAAGTCGGTCTCCCTTCCCAAACCCGGTGTCTTGCTGAAGGAAGTTTGCCACCTGATTGGCTCGTCTGTTGAAGTCTGAGTATGTGTACCTTTTCCCCGAGGTGATGTCAACGATTGCCTCAGCATCAGGCGAGAAGACCTCACGTTTGGATAGATAGTCGAACTGATTGGCCATTAGTATCCCTTCTTAGGACTATTACCACCATTTCAATACTGCAGCCGCCATATTGAATCCTCCTCCTGATGAGCAGAGGGCGATGTTCTCTCCATTACCCTGACCGGGAGGCGGAAGTTTCCCCTGGTCAACAGCATCATACATTGCCAATGCAATACAGGCCGAACCTGTGTATCCCCATTTGTCCATGACATTATGCGTCTTTTCCAGTGGTGCATCCAGCTCTCTCATGACTGCCTCAATAGTCCGTAGGTTCACCTGCGTAAAGAAGAACCAGTCTATGTCAGCCAGTGAGAGATTCGCTTTCGAAACGCAGTCTCGCGTGAGTTGCGGCCAGTGCTTGAGGTTTGTGTCTGCAGGAAACCGCTTGCGAAATGCCAGATGATGTCTGTGGTTCTGGATTGCTTCAACGGTTGGCGGTTCTGCAGTTCCTCCAACGAATATACCAAGATGGTCATGGAAGGAGCCGTCAGCAATCAGTTTGGAGGCAATGAGACCTTCTCGGTCTTCATCAGCCTCCAGTATCATTGCTCCAGCGGCGTCAGCAAACAGCGTACAGGTGTAATGGTCAGTCCAGTCCACAAATTTGGTCATACCGTACGCACCGATCACCAGAACTCTCTCGATCTCAGGATCGGTCTGGATGTATCGGGAGGCGATGTCCATAGCAGTGACCAACCCAGCACACGCACAATTGACATCGAACGTTCCGGCATTCTTCGCTCCGAGCTTGTATTGGACCACGACTGATGTTGCAGGAGAGATATAGTCTGGAGTGTCAGTACTCAGAATAATCAGATCAAGGTCTTCTGGTTCTACATCCGCATCCTCTAGTGCCTCCCTACTGGCATGTAGTGCGAGGTCGGATGTGACTTCATCATCGGCCATGATATGACGTTCCTCGATGCCGACATTCTTCACCAGCCAATCGGCTGTCCCGGGACGATCAAGCATCTTCTCGATGTCTTCATTGGTCAACATCTTTTCCGGTATGTAGATACCCAGTCCTGTGATCACTGCTGAACGAACCATATGCAACATCCTCTGAGTTTGTCTATTGGGAGAAACACTTCTTCTTGCCGAATCACCTTCTCTACAGGATCTTTGAGCAAGTCAACCTCTCTCTATTCCATCTATGAAACTCATGACCTCGTTATTGAGCTCCTCATACTTCTCAATGATGCAGAAGTGTGAGGCGTCCTTGAGAATCACCAACTTCGAGTTTGGTATCATCTGAGCGAGCAATTCTCCATTCTTGGTTGGCACCGCTCTGTCCCTATCGCCATGTAGGACTAATGTGGGGGCCGTTATTTGTGTGACTTGTGATTCAAAATCAAAGTCCCCTGCGGCAGCACTCTGATGCACTTGGGCATAGAGGGGTGTGGGATACCTCTGCGCCCATTCATCAATCTGCTCCAACACTTCTCTATTCTCCTCGAGGAACTCAGGACTGAAGGTGGCGCGATACCTCATTTGCCTTGCTTGCTCCATCGAGATTGTTTCGGTGGGTACTGCAACAAGCAAAGCCATTGTTTTGTCATCCATTGGAATGGCATTGTCCCCTCCAAAATTGCTGGAAACAACAATCAGGCTCCGAACCCTGTCAGGATATGAATACGCAATCTGTTGCGCAATCATTCCGCCCATAGAGATCCCCATGACATGTGCCGACTCTATCTGCAATGCTTCCAGCAGGCCAACGGTGTCGCCAGCAAACATCTCAATTGAGTATTGGTAGTCTGGCTTCGAACTCCTTCCAGCCCCCCGATTATCAAAGATGATGCATCGGTATCTCTCCTTAAAGGTGGGCACCTGTCGAAACCAAATCCAACTCCAACTGGCCCAGCCTCCTATTAGCACAAGAGGGGGAGCATCAGCCGGTCCATGAATCTCATAGTAGATGTCGATGTCTTCAACTGACTCATATGGCATCGAAATCACCAACTTCTGTCTTGACTTTCTCTCTTGACGCAATCCTAATCATACCATCAACTCCATCCTACAGACTAAGGAACAGTAGCAACATGAATAGGCCGATTATGCCTATCAATGCAAATACCCAATAATCGGTATCTTTCAGTCCAAACTCAAATCGGCCAATCTTGAGCCGCCGAAGTCGTTCTTTGATTGAGCGTGACCTCCTCTCAATAGAACCAACAATACCAAGTGGCAAGAAGAGGACAATGGCAATGTACATTATTCCCAGACCGACTAACCACAACCTTCCATCTAGGTTGAGTCCGTCCGTAATGAAGTCCACTAGATTGAGCTCTGAATACTTCACCAGTGCGGTTCCGAGTAATGGGCCAAATAGCGTACCGATTCCTCCGATGATGGTGAATATCATAGCGTCTATGGTGACTCCCACCCCCAGTGCTGTGTCCGGATCAATGGTGCGAATGTAAGGTGCATAGAGTGCCCCTGCAAGAGCAGCGATTGCGCCGCTGATGACCAAGACAACAATCTTGGCGCGATAACTATCATACCCCAAGGCCTGCGCCCGTTCCTCATTCTGAGCGACAGCGGTCACCATCCTCCCAAATGGTGATGCAATTAGTCGTCTTATGAAGAAGTAGACAACCACCAGGCAAGAGAGCACAAGATAGTATTGCACTGGAATGATATAGTAAAAGGTGGTGGTGTCCTCAATCCACAGAGATACCATTTGAACAACGTTCGCTCCGAAGGTTATTACTATACCAACAAGAAAGATGACTATGATGACGACAGGCAATCCATAGGAAACCATCATGTCGGTTGGCCTTCTCTCCTCTGTCTGTTCTTGCTTCTCAGCATATTCAATGGGATTGGTGATGACTCTCCCCCTTTCCATCAGAAAGAGAAGAATAGCACCAAGAAAGGCAAACAACACCAGGATAGGCCCTACAAGGTTCGTTCCAAAGAACAGGAGGACACCGGTAAAAGCGGCAAAAGCCGGGGTGACAAGGATGAGCCCAGAGATGTCTGTCCGTTTCTTCAGGTAGAGGATGACCATTCCCATGAATGCCGCAAGAAACACGAAAGCCACTCCGACAAACAACAGATAGAAAGGAGCTGTCCGGATGAGACCTGGGGTTGGTACTCTCAGTCCCGTTTCTCCTCCTGAAATGTCCGGGCTTTCAAAGAAGAAGTTGTAGATGAACATCGCTATAGCCAGTGCAATGAATGCGAACGCAGTGCCTTTCATCCGACTAGTGGTCAGCCCCATTATGAATCCAAGCAAAGCTCCAATCAGCATAGCAAAGACTATGGTGAAGGGGAAAGGAATGGCAGCGACAAGATTGAAGGGTGGGGGAAGGAGGTCTGCGTCCAGACTGAAGGCCATGAAATAGGCCCCCACGCCAAATAGAGCAACATGCCCGAAATTGAGGATTGAGGCTCGACCCAACTGCAGATCAAAGGACATGGCAAGGAGTCCAAAAATCATTATCTGGGTGAAGAGGAAGATCAGCGCTCGGACCGGGGATGTGCCCGCAGCTGTCCCCAGAGGAAGCAGAAACAGAAAGGCAAGAACAGCGACTAGTGTTCTATTACTCGACAGTACAGAGGGTATGCTTTTGATTCCTCCAAGCACTGCGTGCCCCACAGACTCGCGTACACTGCCATCTTCGTTACTCATGACCCGTCAATCCTCCTGGTCGTACTATCAAGATAATTGCCATAATAATGAAGACAATGATGTTCTCAAGAAATGGGATGAAATATGCAGCAAACTGCATCGACAAGCCGACGATGAGCGCACCAAAGAACGTCCCTTCAAACCGACCGTAATGGGCACCCCCGACCACGACGATGACAAAGGCATAGATGAGGTACGTAAGACCGTGTCCCGAGCTTGCTCCAATCCAGGGGACGAGGACGGCACCTGAGAGTCCAGCAAGACCAGCACCCAACATGAAAACCACTGTGAACAGTTTTCTGATGTCAGTCCCTAACGCTTCAACCATCTCTGCGTCTTCTATTCCAGCCTGAATCTGGAGACCGATGCGTGTCTTTCTGAATCCGAGGAACATGAGTCCCGCAACAGCTAACCCGAGAAAGATCAAGAAGATTCGATAGAGCTGAAACTGTAGAGTGCCCCCAAAGTCAAGAACACCCTCAATGAAGAAGTAACCTAACTGTGAATTAGGAGTTATGAAGTATGAGAACTGTGGAGGGCCCCAGATGATCTCAGCTGCCTGAGAGATGATGAACATGAAACCAACAGTCAGCAGTATCTGAGCGATGGGGTTGCCGTATAGTCTTCGAATTGTGAAGAACTCTATACCTCCGCCGATGAGTGCCATAACTGTAGTGGCCCCAAGGGCACTCACGATGAATGCTGTGACTGACAGAGCAAAGTAGTTGGCTCCAAAGATGAGATAGAATGGCAGGGTTGGATCTAGAAAGACCGCCTCGGTCCCGAGATAGATGACAAATCCCAAGAAGCCTCCTAACATGAAAAACGCACCGTGCGCGAAGTTGATCACGTCACATAGTCCAAAGATCAAGAAGAAACCAGAGACCATCAAGAAGAGTAACATGCTGAGAGCGAGGCCATTCACCATTGATTTGCCCGCCCTCACGATGAAACCCTCCCACGTATAGGCGTAGATCGCTGCAGCAATCAATATTGCAGCTAGCGCTATGACGATAATCACTGTCAAAGGTTTGATGAGTCTGCGAATTCTTGGGTTCTCCTCTAAGTAGTCCTTAAGAGCGTGGATGCCTCTTTGCATTGCTTCTTTCACCTATCCTCCATCAAATACTTACTCCCAAGTACTGTGCAACAAGATCCTTGTTCGCTATCAACTCTGCCATGTTGTCACCCTCATGCACGATCTTCCCATTATCGAAGATGTAGTAGTTATCACCAAGTCTGGACACTGTCCGAAAGTTCTGTTCAACCAGCAAGATTGTGGCGAACTCCGTGAGGCGATCAAGCGCACTGATGAGGTTCTTGGCCAAGAGAGGGCTCAGGCCCTCAGTGGGTTCATCGATGAGCAGGAGATCATTCTCATTCATCAATGCACGAGCCACAGCCAACATCTGCTGTTGTCCACCTGACAAAGACCGTGCTCTCTGTTTGTAGAACCGTTTCATGTCTGGAAACAGGTCGAAGATGAAGTCCAGTCTCTCTTGGACGTCACCATCAAGCCCTCCCTTCCGCATTGATACAATCAGGTTCTGCTCAACGGTCAGAGTTCCGAATATCCTTCTGGTGTCAGGAACGTATCCAATTCCTCGGCTCACAATCTCGTGTGTAGGTAGTTCGGAGATCTCTTCCCCCTTGAACGTAATACTCCCCCTCGTGGGCGGGTAGAGGCCAAGGATGGTCTTCATGGTCGTAGTCTTTCCCGAGCCATTTCTCCCAAGCAGGAGTGTGACCTCCCCTTTTGGCACAACCAGAGAGATTCCTTGCAGTATGTAGAAGGAGCCAATGTA
>SDNO01000098.1 GCA_004524435.1 Candidatus Thorarchaeota archaeon
GAGTCCGCCATTGAACGTCTAGAGAAAGAGGAGCTTTTCCTTTGAGGTGACATGAGATGATGAGGGATCCAAATCTAATCATACTCGAGCCGGTGATCACGGAGGCGAGCCTCGAGGCTGTGGACAGTGACAACAAGCTCACTTTCTATGTCGAGCGACGAGCGAACAAGAATGTCATCAGATGGGCCGTTGAAACCCTCTATGAGGTTGTAGTGATTAAGGTCAACACGCTCATCATGCCCGATGGCAGAAAAAAGGCTTTGGTGCGACTAGCTCCAGAGTACAGTGCAGCTGAAGTGGCGACTCAGCTAGGAATATTCTAAGGAGGTGCAAGAATGGGAAAGAGGATCCTTGTTCAAAGGAAGGGCCGCGGTACCACTCAGTGGAGGAGCCCAAGCCACAAGAAGCTTGCACCAGCAAGACATCCGAAGTGGGCTCCCGACAAGACATATGTCGGACAGGTCATTGACCTGTTTCACGAGCCTGGCAGAGGAGCACCACTGATGGTCATCAAATACGAGGAAGAGCCAAAACTCCACTATATGATGGCCCCTGAGGGCGTCCAACGGGGACAGACAGTAGAGTGTGGAGAAGATGCCGCTCTAGCCAACGGGAATACACTGATGCTAGAGTATATTCCAGAGGGCACTCCGATTTTCAATGTTGAAGGGAGTCCCGGTGATGGTGGAAAATACGTACGTGCATCAGGCCTTGCAGCGACTATTGTTTCAATCGATGAATCAAAAGCAATGGTCAGACTGCCAAGTGGTGCACAGAAGGCGTTCAGTCCACGCTGCCGAGCCACAATCGGAATCGTGGCGGGTGGTGGACGACAGGAGAAACCGTTCCTCAAAGCAGGAGCTGTCTGGCATCATACACGAGCCAAGGCACGCAAATGGCCTGTGGTAAGGGGCGCGGCAATGAATGCTGCATCGCATCCCCACGGTGGCGGGTCTCACCAATCTCCTGGTAGACCAACTACGGTAAGCAGAAATGCTCCGCCCGGTCGTAAGGTAGGCAACATTGCAGCCAGAAGAACGGGCAGAAAGAACAAGTAGAGATGGAGAGAGAGTATCTCTCTCCATATTCGTTTCTTTTTTTCTCACAATCATGTGACCTATCTGTTTCTCAGATAATACCTACATGCACGTATTACACATATCCATAATCCCCCACGTACCTCTGGTCCTTAGAGGACTACATATGCGTCTCATTGCGGTGCATCTACCGGAAAGGATTGTTGATGATATCGAAGAGCTTGTAGAGAAGGGGCTCTATCCGAATCGCTCTGAAACAATAAGGATAGCCATTAGAGATCTTTTGAAACACGAGCTCTGGAAACACACCACAGTGAGCGACAAGATTGCTGCAGAGGCCAGTAGACAATGAGATCGTTCATAGAGTCAGCAAGGGAACACGACCGGATGGAGAGACAGCCTCCCTCTTCACGAGATATGGGACAAGCACGTATCGTCGTAGTCGGATGCGGAGGAGCAGGAAATAACACGGTTAAACGTCTTATGACCATCGGCGTTCAGGGGGCTGAATGCATAGCAATCAATACTGATCGTCAGCATCTCTCCGTTACAACTGCCCATCGCAAACTCCTGATTGGTGAAAGAATAACGCGCGGCCTTGGCGCAGGCGGTTATCCACACGTTGGTAAGGCTGCTGCCGAAGAATCGGAGAAAGAACTGATGGAACTTCTGCGAGATGCAGATCTGGTATTCATCGCATCAGGGATGGGTGGTGGGACCGGTACGGGAAGCGCACCCGTAGTGGCTGAGATTGCCAAGAAGAATGATGCAATAGTTGTTGGAGTCGTCACAATGCCATTCAGCCTAGAGAGGACTCGAATTGACAAGGCAAAGACTGGTCTTGCGAAACTCCAAGAGAATGCAGACACCGTTGTGGTGATTGATAACCAGAAACTGATGGATCTTGTTCCAGATTTGCCACTGGAAGAGGCCTTTGGAGTTGCTGATGAAGTCTTGGCAGGAATGGTGAAAGGGATAACTGAAACAATCACTCTTCCGAGCCTGATTAATCTTGACTATGCAGACGTTCGTTCCATTATCTGTAATGGCGGTGTGGCATTGGTGGGCCTCGGCGAAGCGTCGGGGGAGAAGAGATCAGAAGGAGCAATCGAGAACGCATTGAATAGCCCACTGCTGGAGGTCGAATGGACCGGTGCGACGGGCGCACTGATTCATATAACTGGTGGGCCAGACATGTCCCTTGCAGAGGCAAATAGGGTGGGGGAGCTCATTTCCGAGAAGATGAGCTCGGATGCAGTGGTCATCTGGGGTGCACGTGTAGATCCGAAACTGAGTGGCCTGCTCCGTGTTATGTTGATACTAACCGGTGTGAAGAGTCCCCAACTTCTGCCTCGCTCAAAGGATGAGAGCATGAGCAAGACAGGCTCAAGTAGAACGCGTCTTTCGGACTTGGGAATCATGGCTGGCACAGGAGCCGGCTCATTGGATCCGAGAAAGATTCGGGAGGAAGTACGCTCACTGGGGAAGATTCCAGTCAGAAACAGAGGCTCGTGGGAAGATCGTCTCAAACCGATTGAGAAAAGACTGTCCTCTAGGAGAGAATCAGTGGAGAAGGATGATCCCCAGAAACGTCTCGACGAGCTTGGACTCAGGCGAATCGATTTTGAGTAAAACTGTCAGGTCGGAAGTGCTCGGCCTTCTCTGGGGAAGACCTCCGTAGGGAATCAGATGTCCTGTCGCAACATGAAATCTGGTGCTGACTACTCGGTGTAATCTCTAACTTCCTACACTCATGCATATGCAATTATTCGAGTCCGTGTTGTTCCTTCCACTCTTCATAGATCGAGAGTACGCGTTCGTAGAGCGGCCCAGAACCATCAACACCCTCAGGAGTAATGCGTATCTTATTCATTACCACGCAGACCTGAGAATCGGGGAAGTAGCGCACTCCGCCCGGCGGGAAACTCTTCTCGAGTTTCTTGGCTAGTCCTTCGAGGCTAATCTCCTTCTCGGCCACGGAGAATGAAACAATGCTGCTGCCGTAGATGAAGATACGGGGGATGTTTTCTTCCTCCTCGGAAACAACCTCAGTGAGAACAATGCTCAGACTCTCCTGATCTATACCCTTGAGGGTTCCAGTGTATTTTTCTCCTGTCTTGAGTATCACGTTGACTGTCGCCCCTACTACGGAGGCGATCTCACGGTTGAAAGCTCTCATTGCTGCGACATCTGACATCTGAAATCACCTTGTGAACTAATACTGCAATAACGATACGAACCCCAAGTTGTCATCTTAAAAGTGATGCTCATTGCGGCAGAGAATGCCGTTGTTGCCCTCCACGTTTTGAACAGGAAACGTGACGGACATGAGCCTCTAGCTCTGATTCTCTTTCCGTGGAACGCTAGGAAGTGTAGTGTTACAAGGAATAGGTTATTAGACGGTCAAATCGAAGAGATGTTGTGGACACCTTGACTTCATCAGAGAAGCATTTTGCATTACAGTACCTACGAGAGGAGGCGCTGCCTTCGCCATTTTGTCCCGGTTGCGGCAATGGTATCACTGTCAATGCGTTTCTAAAGGCTGTAAAGGACTTGGGGCATGAAGACCTGAGCGGATTTGCTTTTGTGTCAGGCATTGGCTGTGGAGCATGGATACCTTCACCCCACTTCAAAGGTGACACGCTTCATACTACCCACGGCAGAGCAATCGCCTTTGCAACAGGACTCAAGGTGGCTCGGCCGGAATTGAAGGTCGTAGTAATCAGTGGTGATGGGGACCTTGCGGCAATAGGAGGAAATCATCTGATTCATGCAGCAAGACGGAATATCGACATGACCGTGATTTGCAGTAACAACTTCATCTACGGTATGACAGGAGGACAGGTAGCACCGACGACCTTCACCGGGGATAGAACGACTACTTCTCCATATGGTAATCCTGAACGACCGTTTGACCTAGCAAGACTAGTTGCTGCAGCTGGTGCAAGCTATGTCGCAAGATGGACAACAGCACACCCGAATCAGGCATCAAGGGCAATCAAGAAGGCATTGCAGACCAAGGGGTTCTCCTTTGTCGAGATTTTGAGTCAGTGTCCGACTGCATATGGACGGCGAACCAAAGCAGGTGATGCGGTTGATATGATCCAGTGGTTCAAATCCCTTCCAATTCGTAAACGGGATGAAGAGGCTGGTTATTGTGTTCCTACCAAACAGGCTCATGATCTTGGAGAATTCGTGGATAGAGAAGATACTGAGTTCACAGAGGCATTGAAGGCCATGGTGCGTAAGGTGGAGTGAACAAAATGCGCTGGGAGATACGGATTGCAGGAACAGGGGGCATGGGAGTGGTGCTTGCGGGCGTAGTATTGGGACATGCGGCGGTGGTCCATGGTGGATTAGACGCAGTGCAGACCCAGAGCTATGGCTCGGAGGCAAGGGGAACCGCTGCGAAGAGTGAAGTCATAGTGAGCGACGATAAGATTCGTTATCCGAAAGTGGTTCATGCTGACTACAGTATACTGATGTCTCAGAAGTCATTTGACATGTACCTTGGCGGGGCAAAGAAGGGCAGCACCATCATTATTGACCCGGACCTGGTGACCTTTGGGGGGGATGAGTCCACGTACGAGCTGGCCAAGGTATCAGCAATGAAGACGGCAGATGAGCTCGGCACGAGAATGGTTTCCAATATGGTCATGTTAGGAGCACTTGTTCAGAGGGCGAATCTGTTCTCTCTAGAGGCCCTTGAGAATGCGGTCAAGGACATGGTGCCAGAGAAGACCTTTGACGTTAATAAGAGGGCCATTAGGGCAGGGGCTAAGCAAGTCTAGCCACCATGCACAATGGGCAGTACGATAATGTGATCACCCGATTGGACCTGTGTATCAAGTCCATCAAAGAGAGCGATATCGGCTTCGTTGCAGAGTATGAGTGCCTCCCGGTCAACTTCTTCCGGTGTTTTCCATAACTCAGCAATCTCCGGATGTGTCGAGATAAGCCTCTCAAGGAGATTTCTCAAGTCTTCTGAAATGGACAGATCTACCTCATAGACTGGAGATGCCATTCTATTTGCAATTGGTCCCCGGAACCGAATCTCGACTGTCATGGTTTCAGAACCCTATCTTGTGTCGATTGATGCATTGTTCTAGCTCTCCCACAACGGTGAATAGTAATGTTCCGTTTTGCTGGTCTCTAATAATACACTCTATCGCCCAGAACAACCACACAGGAGATTTGATGATTGAGCCGAATCGCGAGGATGGTGGGCCTGGAGAATGCAACTGACGATGCAATCCTTCTAGCAGGCATCATTTCGATTCCCCTCATTGGTGTATTTGGCTGGATTCTTCCTCTCTTTGGATTTCCCCCAACCTTCCTGCTTGTTTCGACCATTGCTCTGCTGGGTGCATCTCTCATTGGGAAGGGATTCAAACATCCTGTACCTAAGATAGAGGGAATAGTAGAGGCTCAGCTGGAGGAGAAACAAGAGGGGGATGACTTAGAGGTGACCTAGAGAATCAATACTCTAGGGACGCTCTTAACACCTCTGGATTCACTCTCCCGTATCGGAAGCTCTCTCCTGATTTGATATCGTTCAAGGTGACCTCTGCAGGGCTGAATAGAAGCGAGTCTATTCTGTAGAATTCGAAGTCCACAGATTTGAAAAGGTCGTAGAATGGTAGACCATATTGTTCAGATACTTCTGAAGGGAGTTTCTGTGCCAATGAGCGAAGATTGTCGTCTTCATCTGGTCGGACGAAGTAGTAGGTACGACCGCCGTAGAGTATACAGTCGTTGGTCACACCCATTGCTCGGCCATCATTCTCAAACACTGGCGCAATAGGTGCCACTCCATACCCCGTCTTTATCTTCGCAGAATCAAAGCCGAGATGATGCATCTTATGCACGCCAACCTCAACAACTCTTGCAGAGATTTGGACCGATCCCGCTTCGCTTGCAGTCGGCACAATGATACAGTGAAGATTGGCTGGGTCGATGCCACACATATCTGCTATGTGGCTCGTAACCTTTTCAGAAGGAAGTTTAGAGGCCTCAAGTACAATAACACCGACTTCGCATTGATCGGCATAGACAATCTTCTCAAAGACTTTCTCCTTTCTTGCCAGAGCTCGAGCTGGACCAGAGGCCATAGCAGAATAGCCATCATGTTTGATGGCCCACCCTGCAAGTTGGGATGCAAGACAGGCAACCTGAGGATTCTCCACGCTCACCACCACGGACGGGAGCGTCATATCATCAACATGGGTCTGAGACAGCCTGACCGTCCCCAGTCCACCCAGACATATTTCTCCAATCAATCGTCCGGCTTCATCGCTGCCAGGAACGTCTACACCACAGTCAACGACTCTGCAACCATCATCCAATTCCAAAATTGCGCATTCCAAGCGTGTGGAATACCTGCATAGCTTCTCCACTAGTGTGAGGGCTTTCTCGTTGATACTCTGCTCCATCTACTCCTCCACTTCCTGTACAAACTCATGGTTGGTCGCTTCCTGCAAATACAGCTCTTCACGGGGATTTGATTCTGCAAAATCGCCTACGAATTTCAACCATTTTGCATCGAAGATATCACGATCTTGAAAGAAATCGGGACGACGGCCCAATACATAGTGAAGATAGTAGTCCACCAATGGACGGCGTGCGACGCCACTGAACCTGTAAGTAGGAAACATTGACTCAAGCTGACCTGCAACGAATATCATACCACGCGTTGCTTGAACGCCCATCCGCCCGCCAACATCCCCGAGAATCACTATCGAGCCCCCTTTCATTCTGGCAGCAGCGTTCTCCCCAACATTTCCCTTCACAGCTATGAAGCCCCTTCGCATATGTGAGGCCATGTCCCGCCCAACATTTCCGACGACGTATACACGACCCCCCTTCATTCCATCAGGACTGCCACGGTAGCCACTGCACAGATAGTCACCAGCATCGCCCTCAATCTGAATGTTGCCACCTTGCATTTCGGCTGCGGTCCATGAACCTACGGAACCTGTGACGTGGATTCTTCCAGCAACCATCTCAGCACCAAGATACATGCCAGCGCTACCTCGAATCGTGACATAGCCACCATTCATTCGCCGCCCAATCATCTTCACACGGCGCAAGTCACCAACCAGTAGTATCTCCATATCCTCGACAGTCGAACCAGGCGTTCCATCAATCTCAAAGAACTCGTCTAGGGATAGGGATTTGTTTCCCTGATGTATAGGAAGCTTCCCGATAGCCGACATACTCTTGCCTACGAAGTCTGAAGGAGTGATTGTTTCAGCCTCGACAGGTATGTCGGGCAGATGAGTCAGCGTCAGTGTGATAACCACTTCAACCCCTTCTGATGACGCAAATCATAATCCATCAATAGATAAAGCCTGCGACACACTAAGACAATGAGCATGGGGTGATCATGGCTATGAAGCTTAATGGTGTAGAAATTGAGGACACCTTTGCGGAGGCATTCTCGATGCATATGAATCGAACGCTGATAACTGCGTATGATCGGGACTGGGCCAAGACAACTGCACTTGAGGCCACGGGATTCGCTACTTCTGTGATCGGTGCACCGGCCGAAGCAGGGATTGAATACATTCTACACAAGGGCGATACACCTGACAACAGACCCGGGGTTCGGGTCATAATTGGTACTATGAAAAAGAGTAGTCTAGAAGAGCAAATCATGTCACGAATCAGCCAGTGTGTCCTCACCAGCCCCACTGCAAATGCGTATGATGAAACCCCTGAACCTCGTGAAACATACCCAATCGGAAAGATGCTGTCAAAGTTTGGTGACGGATACCAGACCAAGAAGGGTCCGATTGGCGGGAGAGTACTCTGGTTGATTCCAAGAATGAGTGGTACCTTCATTGTCCAAGAGTCATTCGGCAGAATGAAAGGTGTTGCGGGCGGAAATATCATCTGTTTCTTCAAGGATACAGGCGGAGGTATGGAGGGAGGACAGGCGGCTGTTCAGGCAATACAGAAAGTCGAGGGGGCATATACTCCATTTCCTGGAGGGCTTGTCGGTTCTGGATCGAAGCCATCATCAAAGTATGGTGGACTACCTGCATCAACCAACGAACGGTACTGTCCTACACTATCGGCACAAGTGGAAACGACAGAGGTGCCACGAGGATGCAATTTCGTTCTTGAGATTGTCATCAATGGAATCTCAGAACAGGCTGTGGCAAGAGCAATGGGTGTTGCAGTTCAGGAAGTGTGTAATGCAACTGGGGCATTGAAGATAACAGCTGGTAATTTCGGAGGTGCCCTTGGAAAGCATCAGATTCATCTGCATGACCTAAATCTGTAATGATTCTCTACTGCAGAATAGGCCGATTTGGACTACGTGTATTCGAAACCTTTATCTCGTTTTGGCGGTCGACTGCGCCATGTGGCACGTTCTAATCGGCCATATAGGATTGCCCCAGTAGCTTAGCCCGGTCAGATCGCCTCCTTGGTAAGGAGGAGGCCGCGAGACTCTGATTCAATACGAATAGGAGCGCGAATTCAAATCTCGCCTGGGGCTCCACCATCTTACTTCTGTGCATCAGCCGTGAGGGGGTAGTCTCGATCTAGGCACTCTGCATCCGCACAGGTGGTTGTCTTGGCACGTTCTGCTGCCTGTAAGTGACGGAAGGAGCGGTATACGAGAATGCCTCCAAGGGTTGCCATCATAATCGCGCCTGCAATGAGTGCAATGATGAAGACAATAACATCTGCGGGATCGTAGTATCTTTCTGTGGCAATGAGAATGGTAAGAAGAGATAGCGGAATGGCCAGAATTCCTATGCCCGTTCTCAGCTCTGCCAAGTGGGTCCGTTTCTCTGCTTCAATAGTACGGATAATTGCCAATGTGGTCTTCATGTCATCTGTTGCCCAGATAGGCCGGGGCTTTTCTTCCTCTTTGGTCATGACGACGTCTCCGATGGAGGTCATTGTCTGGGCTCCTCGGATTTGGAGCTCTTACGGCTACTGCTATTCATCTTTAACCTGTTGCTGATGTCAGAGCCAAATCGCCTTTCAATCTTTTTCATGGCTTCCTCATCGTTGTTCGACTCGAGAATCTTCTCAATCTGCCTTGCTACCTCAGGTGCAAGATCTTTTGCGAGCTTCTTTGC
>SDNO01000099.1 GCA_004524435.1 Candidatus Thorarchaeota archaeon
CTCTCGAATCTGGTCGTAGAGGGCTATGAAATCATCTTCGTAGGCAAGACAGACATCGTGTACAGAGAGTAATGCGATTCCATCATCAACTGGTCGAACGGCCTTACTCATCTCTACGCCCTCTCGGTAGCTGTCACTGCACTACTGGCAGCAACACATCAGTATTATCTGTTGCCTAAGAGCTGTACATTGCGCGCTTCCACTGCTTGTATGCCAGGTCGATATCTCTGTCCGTGATCGTCTTTCGACCTGCATTCTCGGTGAGTTCCGTGGCACTCTTTGCGAGGAGCTCTCCAATCTCCTCCAGTATCTGCGCCAGACGCTCAGCACCTTTGTCACTGACTCGTTCACCGCCAGCCTTTCGGATCAGTCTGTCAACGGGGGCTACGGGAAGGATTCGGTCTTTTCGTGATCTTGGCAACTCTTCTCAGACTCCTATTTAGATTATGATAGCCGTAACGGGCTATAAACAGTCTTGATAGGCTCTATGCGGTATTTAAACGCTTAGTACTCAAACCAAAAGGCGATTTACGGTCATATATACCCCAGAATCGGCCCGCTAGAAGCGCGCTCTTTGTGAACAGGATGCGTCCTAGTTGCCGTCTCGTAGAATGATGACTCTTGCGTTGGCAACCTCGTCTTGGAGTAGTGAGAGGTCGATGTTCTCCTCAGCAGACTTGACTCTATCAGGCTCAGCTTGGACAGAGGGATATCGGGGGGGCAGGCTGCAGCAGGAGGTGGCTTCTCTAGCAAACCGATAGGTCCCAATCTGCCTCGCCAGATGCTCAACATCAACCTTGTCATCTCCAACTAGAGGGCGCAGAATGGGATAGTCGCATATCGCATCGGAGATGACTCTCAGATTGCGGCTTGTCTGAGATGCTTGCTCTCCTATGATCTCCCCGGTGACGATGGCATCAGCATCCTCAATGACGGCAACTTCTCGAGCCAGACGGAGCATATTCCGCTTACAGAACAGACAGGTCATCTTGCCAGGCGTATTCTCAATGATGTTGGTCAAATCAGGTCCGTGGGGGATTATGTACATCTTCACCTCATAGTTGTAGATGTATTGTGCGAGAACTTCTGCCTGCCTGACAGCAATATCATTGCACTCACCCTCCATGTGAGGCAAGTTGTCGAAGTTCACAAAGACAGGAACACACCCGCGTTTCATGACCTTGTATGCGGCCACGGGGGAGTCTAGACCACTGGAGATAGTACAGATGACCTTACCCTGAGAGCCAGTTGGCATTCCTCCGACTCCGTTCACTGTTTCGACAAAGATGTATGCATTACCTTCACGAACCTCGACGGATATGGTCTGCTCCGGTTCATCAAGGTCCACGCTGAGCTCAAGATTGGAGAGCGAGGTCATCACGTCTGAACCCAACTGCTCCCGGATGTCTTGGCTGGAGAAGTCGTGTTCTCCGAATCGCCTTGCACGAATCGCATAGGTCTTTCTTGGCTCAAAATGCCCACGTGCTAACTCAACACCCGCAGTCAGTATCTCAGCTAATGAAGAGGCCACTCTGGCGGCAGGAGATGTGGAAACAACTCCAAAAATGCGAGAGACAACCCCGGCAGCGTCTTTAGCATGGGAGGTTTCTACAAACACTCTCCCAAACTCTCTGCGAACTTTCGAGAATGGGACTCTATGTTCCCTGAGTGCAGCCTCTATGTGCCTCACAAGAAGCCCCACCATCCTTTTTCTGGTTTGATGAGACTTGATACCGATCTCTCCGAAACGTACAATGACCGTGGAGTATTGCGTGCTCATCTCAGGGCCTCACATTTCGTGATAGAACATCGAACAAATAAAAGAATCTCCAAATGGTTTCAGACTGGTGGCTGTGGACTTCTTTACGTCTGCTGGATCTGGCAACCCATTTGATATACGTCAGACCATTCCAAGCCTTCATATCATGGTATAGAACTGCGTAACAACAGACATGAATGTCATTGGCGTTGATGTGGGTGGCACTTTCACAGATGTTATCCTGTATGTTTCTGAAACCAATGCAACTCGAGTGCACAAGGTTCCGTCCACACCGGAGGCTCAGGAGAGGGCTGTTATCAAGGCCATCAGGGAGGTCCTTGAGGAGAGCAACCTTGAGGGGCGGGATATTGACCTGATTGTCCATGGAACAACTGTGGCGACCAACGCTATGTTGGAGCGGAAAGGAGCAGATGTCTGGCTTATCACGACACAGGGCCTCGAAGACGTCATAGAAATAGGCCGTCAGAACCGTCGGGACATCTATGACATGAGGGCCCAGAGAACGGAACCGCTGGTTCCGCGAAACAGGCGAATAGGAGTTAATGAACGCGTTACCTCTGAGGGAGAGGTAATCACCCCGCTTGAGAATGACGAGATTGACTCCATTGTTGAAATGCTCGAGAGCAGGGGGCCTCAGGCCATTGCCATCAGCTTGCTCTACTCCTTCAAATGGCCGGAGCACGAAGCCAGAATCATGGACGCCCTTCGGAAGTCGTGCAAAGCATACACTGTCGCATCCAGCCAGGTACTGCCGGAATTCCGAGAGTTTGAAAGGACCTCTACCACTGTCCTGGAAGCCTACCTCGGGCCACTTGTGTTGGGGTATCTCACGAGGCTGGGGGCGGAAGTCAGGAAGGTTTGCCCGAAGGCACGTCTGACAGTGATCCAATCTAACGGCGGAACACTGCTGTCAACTCATGCCGAAGGAAAGGCCGTAGGCTTGGCAATATCTGGATTGGCGGGCGGAGTCATCGGTGGTTGGGACATAGCTCAGTCAGCGTCACTCGAGAGAGCACTCACCCTGGACATGGGGGGAACCAGCTGCGATATCAGTGCGGTCGTAGGGGGCGTCACCATCAGGGCTGACAATGAAGTTGGAGGTCTGCCCTTGAGGACACCCTCAGTAGATGTGAAGACGATTGGAGCGGGAGGGGGAAGCATAGCTTGGGTCGATGAAGTAGGAGTACTCCATGTTGGTCCGCAGAGTGCAGGAGCAATGCCGGGTCCAGCGGCATACGGCAAGGGTGGCACCCATACAACATTGACGGATGCGAACCTGTTCCTTGGTCGTCTGAATCCGTACTACTTCCTAGGTGGGGGGCTCTCCCTTGACCCCGACCTGGCCAAGAGGGCCGTTTCCAACGTAGCGAAGAGTCTCGGCGTATCCCTAGAGAGAGCGGCGCTTGGCATCATCCGAGTATCAACAGCAAACATGGTTCAGGCAATTCGAGAAGTAACAATTGAGAGAGGGTATGATCCCAGACAGTTCACATTGGTTCCATTCGGCGGAGCAGGTCCCACTCAGGCGGTGGATATAGCTGAGAGTATCGGAATCGACAGCATACTGGTTCCTCCACATCCTGGAATTACTTCTGCCTACGGTCTAGTCTGTGCTGATTTGAGAGTGGATGTCATGAGAAGCGTGCTGGTGTCCGAAGATGGAGATAATACTGACATTATCTCCACTGCTCTGTACAATCTCACAGAGGATGCCAAACTAGAACTTGTTGAACAGGGTGCAGACCCACCAAGCATCGATTACGAGTGGGAACTCGATATGCGATACCAGGGGCAGAGTCATGAACTCAAGGTGAGCATCCCGCCGTACGCTGAAGAAGTAGTTGATGAGTCAATTCGCAGGTTTCATGTCCAGCACAAGATGGCCTTTGGTTATGCCCTACTGGACACGCCCATAGAATGGGTAACAGCAAGAGTTGTCGGGCGGCTGCCACATGCCGAATCCATCCTACACAGATACCAGAGGCAATCTACAGGCATCCCTCCGAGGACAAGGAACGTGATTCTCGAGGGAGGCAAGGAAACCGCTGTAGAAGTCTTCAGACGAGAGGAACTGTCCGTGGACCAACAAATCAGGGGGCCATCTGTGATTGAACAGACCGATACTACCACCTACATAGGGCCCGATTGGATTGGAACCCAGAGGAGGAACGGGAATCTGACATTAAGGAGAGCGGAACGATGATTGAAGACCCGGTTCTCTTCGAGGTTATCAGTAGTTCACTTGTCTCATGTGCCCGAGAGATGACGATCTCCCTCAGGAGGACTGCATTCAGCCCCAATATCAAGGAGCGAAGGGACTGCAGCTGTGCAATCTTTGACAGAACGGGCAACCTTGTTGCCCAGTCAAAGGACATACCTGTCCATCTCGGTGCAATGCCAAGATCGGTGAAAGCCTGCATTCAGGACATCGGTGAATCATTGACCGAGGGGAGAATGGCTCTTGTGAATGACCCGTTCCGAGGAGGCTCTCATTTACCAGACATCACACTTGTTGCCCCAGTTTTCCACGAGGGAGATCTGGTTGCATTCGCTGCGAACAGAGCTCACCATGCAGATGTGGGGGGAAGCAGCCCCGGCTCAATGCCTGGCCTCTCAATCAACATCCATGAGGAGGGGGCTGTGATTTCACCCCGTATTGTGGTAGAAAACTCCACACTCATGAGAGAAGCAATTGATGATTTGCTCTCAGCTACTCGAACGCCAAGAGAGCGACTCGGAGACCTTTCAGCACAGATGGCGGCAAACAATGTCGGGCTTAAGAGATTGGCCGAGGTCGCGGTTGCCCACGGGTGGGAGACACTCCTACGGTCCTTCGAAGAACTAAGATACTATTCCAGGAAGAGGATGCACTCTGCACTCTCCAAACTTGGAAAACTGGAGGCCTCCTTCACCGACTACATGGAGAGCGATGGAGCTGGCAGCAGGGATATTCCCCTATCAGCCAGAATCTCAGTAGACGACGGAATGGGATATGTCGATTTCACCGGAAGCTCCATGCAGGTTGAAGGCAACATCAACTGCCCACTAGCCTCAACTCTGTCCGCGGTCTACTATGTCTTCATAGCCCTCTTCGGAAGAGATATTCCGACAAACGAGGGATGTTGGAGCGTTCTTGATGTCGAGGTTCCCCAGGGATCGCTCCTGAATCCGAGATATCCTGCTGCCGTTTCGGCAGGGAATGTTGAAACAACTCAACGAATAGTCGACGTTATACTAGGGGCCTTCGCTGAGGTCAAGCCCGAAATCATTCCAGCTGCGAGTCAAGGTACAATGAACAATCTCTCAATCGGTGGGACTGATCACAGAACTGGAACCAGTTTCTCGTTCTATGAGACTATCGGGGGAGGTGCCGGAGCGTCAAAGGGAACATACGGGACTAGTGGAATTCATTCACATATGACGAATACTCTGAACACCCCTATCGAGGCTTTGGAGATGTCCTACCCGCTGCGAGTCTTGAAATATGCAATTCGCAGGAATAGCGGAGGAAGAGGAGGATGGACAGGAGGAGATGGTATAGTAAGGGAGATAGAGATTCTCACTGATGGATGTACAATATCCATTCAGTCGGAGAGGCGACAGAGGCATCCATGGGGAGTGAATGGGGGAGAGGAGGCCAAGACAGGAAACAACTCGATAGTATTCCACGGGAAAGAGCACAGCCTAGAGGCGAAATCAACAGTGATGGGACCATCAGGCACGATTGTCCGGATTCAGACCCCTGGTGGAGGGGGATGGGGACCTAGCTAGATAGCAAGACCATCTGCGGTTCTTTGGACTTCGGGTCAGACCCTGAGTGAAACGCTTCCATCTACAGCATTCACACGCATCGTCTTTGAATCATCGCCGTGCTTGATCCGGATATAGTAGGTTGGAACGTAAAGGCCTCTCAACTTCCTGAAACTAAGCGTGTGGTCGGTGACCTTCTTTGCGTCCTTGGGAGCCTTAGCTGCAGCCTTCGCTACTTGCCTCACGACCTTCTCAATCGAGTTATACTTCCCAGAAGAAATCTTGGCCTTGGCAATCCAACTAGAGGATGCCCCCTTCTTGCCGGGTCCAGTCAGAAGCGGTTCAAGAGACCGTGCCGGAGCTCCGGTAGATCCATCGAGAATCATGGAATCGCTCCGTTCGATTTCGAACATCTCGACAAGTTCTAGCTTGATAGCCTTGCCGGGTATCTCCCTTCCCTTCTTAGGTTTCATGACCTCCTTTCCAACCAAGACACCCTTCACTTCATCATTGACACCAATCTCTTGTTTCCTCACTCGAAGGAAAGTCATCTCCATCTCCGCTTCATAGATGCAGTAGAAGTCATACTTGAGGCGAGGCTTGCTCACCTTGAGTGATTCGGAAGATACTCCGAACATCTCGGATGCATCTCGGGAAGCAAGAGTCTTGGCCTCATCGGAATCTACTTTGGTTCGGAAGTAGTAGGTCTTAGCCTTCTTGTCATCAATCTTCATACGAGCGTCTTTTCCAGTTGTCTTGAATTTCGTAGGACTGAGAGCTGATTTCCTGCGTGACCGTTTGCGAGCCATCGTAACCACCCCAGAAGACTCAGCTCATACCTATATGTTCTCTTTGGCGGCCCGCTCTTGCTGACCAGCGCAGCGCCTACTTATGTGCAAATGCTACTCGGACAATCTCGTCCTTCTCATAGACTCTACCGAATCCAAAACGCTCGAACTGAAGAAACGTGCCCACCTCAACTGACCTGAGATCAGGTTCCCCCAGACCGCTTGCTATTGACCCATCAATGAGTACAATCTCAGTCGGAACGGAGTTCTCCGGAATCCAATGGATGATGGGGCCATCGGCTTCACGGACCTCTTCCACACTCTTGCTGTCATATTGAAGTGTTGGTGGGTCGCCTCTTTCAACAACGAAATTAGCGAGGTCCTTGAGCCGAATAAGGTCACCACTCTTGAATCCTTCATAGTCGCGCTCGGGCAGGCCTACTATGACAGGGGCTTCAGGGTTCAGCTTCTTTGGATAGAGCGGAATGTTTCGCACACCTCTCTGGGGGAAGTCTGGGTGGACAGGTGCATGTGCGGTGTCTAGATCTGGAGGCAGTCCCTGCAAGTGGGACCAGACAGGCTCCTCTACGAAGAAGAACCTTGGAGCCTCTTCATCCCTCAGGCTTCTATTCTCCGCGTAGACGGGCTTCATCGAGATGGAAATGTCAACAATACTCAATCCCAAATCAAGCATTGCTTTCCTCAGAGCGTCCGCATGTATTCCTCGACGCTCAAGGCTTTGCAGACTCCAAGTTCGGGGATCATCCCACCCGGTATAGGCGCCACTCAATACCTCTTGACGTGACTTGCTCTTGCTCAGGGTGGCATCCTGAAACTTCAGCCGACCGTAGTACAGCAGCTCCGGGTGCTTCCAGCCATAGATGCTCCAGATATGTTGCTCAATCTTTCCCTCCTTCACCAGGTCCTTTCCTCTGATGATATGGGTGATGCCGAGTTCGTGGTCATCGATTCCCCAAGAATACTCAAGCAGAGGCCAGACCCGATACTTGGTACCAACGCGGGGATGGTCGGTCTCAGAGATTCGTAAGATGACGTGGTCTCGCATAGCCGGATCAGGGTCGTCCATGCCGGTCTTGAGCCGCACTGCCGCACCCTTCTCTGGATAAGTGCCGTCAAGCATCATCTCCCATCGCTTGAGGTTCTCCTCCACACTCAGACGTCGACAGGCGCAAGCTTTGCCCTTCACTTTGTGTTCGTTTCTCCAGACAGAGGGATCGCAATCGCAGACATATGCCTCTTCCCGCTTGATGAGGTCCACAGCATACCTGTAGAACAACTCGAGCCGATCTGACTTGTAGACCGTTCGATCTACATTGACCCCGAGATAATCCAGTCCCTCCCGGATCAGGTCAAAAGCCTCAGGCTCCACTTGCTTCTCATCAGATCCGATTGTGTCATCAAATACGAGGATAAGTTCCCCATCGTACCGTTTGACATAGTAGTCGTTCAGTATGACCATTCTTGCATTTCCGATATGCAAAGGTCCTGAGGGAAATGGAGCCATTCGCATGACAACCCGGTCCCACTTGTCCAAGTTCGGGAGCTCGGGCATCTCCTTGGGCTCATGCTCGTCTTCTGGTTGTTCCAAGAGCTCGGGGGCTATTTCCTTAAGTTCCGCCTTCTGTTGCTCCAGTGTCATGCCCGATATCTCGTCCACAAGTCGGGACACAATCTTCTTGACTTCAGCGGCACGGGGCCGGAGATCTGTCCTGGTGCCTAAGAGAGCACTCATGACCGATTTGACGCTTGCTTCTCCTTCATATCTCACAGCGTTGTCAAGCACGACTTTTCTTATCTCGTACTCAAGGTTGCTCACAGTACTAGCTCCAGTTCCCAGCATATACAGTGCAGATTTAACTGTGACCGTCCCCACCTCATTTTGACGTCAAGATGCCATTGGGTTACGCTTATTTGGCAGAAGTTCGGAGCCAAATGAGTGGCCCGAAAGGTTCAGGTGGATATCTTGTCAGAACTCAAATGCTGTAAGCTTTGCGGCGCATTCAAGACGTGCACCCACAAAGGTGAGTGTTGCATAGAATGCAGGTATTTTGACCCAGTAGACATGATATGCTTGGCTCCTCTGAAGAAGAAGAAGCAGGCAGAGGAAAATGGGTCGCACGATGAGGTCACGTACAGTAGCGACGGTATAGACCCTCAGACCTTCCTGTTCGAGGACGATGAAGACTTGTTCGACGATGATGAGGAAGAAGAGCTCGAAGAAGCCGACTTCTACGATGATGAGGACGAGTATGACGGTTTTGATGATTCTGATGATGATTGGAACTAGTAATTGGTTTCACGGTACTAGTATGGCCAGATTGTAGAAATACAGCGCAAACAGCCCGATAGCAACCATCACGAGGAGAGTTGCGTTCCCGACAAGCCAATTCCTCGCATTCTTACGGGATATCTTGATAGGTCCCAGCTGTTTGAGCCCTGTGGGAGCTTTGCTATACGGGTCAGCAGCACGCCAGAAAATTTCCAGTGGACTGGCATCGCTCGGGAAAATATCGAGATACAGGTGACTGGCGTATCCCAGCAGGAACAAGGCCGTGATGTAGTACTCAACATGAGCCCCAATGCTAAGTGAAGAGGCCATGAGTACACTATACGTGATATTCAACAAGGCCCCCAA
>SDNO01000007.1 GCA_004524435.1 Candidatus Thorarchaeota archaeon
CTACCGGCCCATGTGCTGCTTTCGAGTTCGTGAACAGACGGTTAAAAGAATTGTGGAGTGAAGGCTAGGTGGTTGACTCAAGAGTTCCATGTCATGAGGTCTAGCCCCGAATTCGGGTTCCGTTGACCTTCTTGTGAGCCCAACTGTAGCTCCGCATCTTGCTGGAGACTCCGAATCCACAGGCCGCACAGCGCTTCTTTCTCACGTGATATGATCTTCTGCCGCATCGTCTGCACCTGATGTGGTGTGGATTGTTCTTCTTGCCTTTTGACGGAGTTCCCTTACCCATTGTTGTTCTACTCCCTAGCTGATTTTGGGGGTGGCGATACTAGTACGATATTATCGCCCCTGACAATCACGGTCTTGATGACCTCGATTATCTCGTGTTCTGATTCGTCGTCAAAGGACATCTCATCAGCATCCTCGAGGATCAGGTTCAGGTGTTGGTCATATCCCCGCAGTCTGCCCCTCAGTTTTCTCTTGCCTCTCAATTCGACCAGCACTTGCGCGCCAATCGACTTCTGCAGCAAATCCATCGGTCTACCTGCGTTCACTGATATCACCAGTACAGAACCCTCGTCGTGTAGCCTTTGAGCTCCCGACGCTGGCGCAAAGCTCTGGACTCGGCTTTTAAAGATGACGATGAGTAAGTGACGCCTGTGCCCTTATTGGTGCTCTTGCGTAGCCTTCAAAAGGCGGATAGCGGTCGATTTGATGATGCCACATATTGAACGCATAAAGAAACGACACCTCATGAAGGAGCGCGACCAAGGCGAGATGATTGCATCCTTTGAGAGCGAGCTGGGCACGGAGATCACCCTCCCGGAAGGCAGCAGACTCGAGGAAGCAATTACTGATGATAGGCGCCGCGTCATTCTATATGAGGGAGGGATTCTCTTCTTCGAGTCAGACGGTATGATGATTCCGTCTCTCAGAGCGCTTCTGGATGACTTTGTTTCGCTGCCCGAAGTCACTGTAGACATGGGCGCCATCAGATTCGTGGCCAACGGTGCGGACATCATGCGGCCGGGTATCACCGCAGTGGACGACGACGTCCGAAAGGGGGCATTGGTCGCCATTGTTGATGAACGGCACGGAAAACCCCTCGCTGTCGGCCTTGCCACCATGGATGCTGAAGATATCCGATCATCTGAAAAGGGGAAGGCCATCCTTTCAAAGCATCATGTAGGGGACGAGATCTGGGAGTTTGGAAAGGACTGAATACCTAGCCTGACAGTCTCTCTCGCACTCGGTTCAGAGCAGATTTGTAGATACTCAATGCCAAGTCTTCCTCCAGCCCACAGTTTGCTGCAAAGCGTTCTCTGGCCAAGCCCTCCTTTGAGGCATCAATATCCTTCTTGACCACTCGCTCAATGGTCTGATAGCCATGTTCAAAGAGGGTTCTTGCCTCAGTTCGTGAGATTGGTCTTGAAGAAGTTTCCGTGCTGTCCCTGAACTCTAGTGTCATCAGGTCCGACTCTCCTAGGTCCTGTTTCACTCCATATTTCAGCTGATTTCCTAGGACTTCGAACCGCTCGGCCAAAGCATTGGAACCCACTCTATCAAGATAGTCTGAAATCGTGAATGCAATTGAACTGGACCAAGTCACAAGGCTGACCAAATCCCCATCATCCAGACCAGACCCCCACGCCGGTCTGTCTCCTACCTTCAGGCCCTCTGCTGTCCGTTCTGCGTTATCTATCACTTCGGCCATAGTCATCTCGGATATCCAGTCCAGGAGAACTTGCTTCTTCACCATGTTCCGCCCATCTGTCAGCTCCACGAGCCACCCCTCAGGTTTCGCTAGTTCCGCCAAGTAGAGTTCTATGTCTGAGGGCATGACAGTTCGGGGTCTGGCTGACTGCACAAGTCGGAATTCCAGAAGGATGTCTATGAGGGCATCCTCTTCTTCTATGACTTTGAGTGAAGCAAGTGGGTCACGGATGCGTTCGTAATCGATTATGTCAAGTCCGGCATCAATGGCGGCTCTTGTCTTTTGAGTTGGTTTCAGGAATTGGCCTGTTGACTCAAGGAGCTGGCTGTTCTTCATCCACTTGATTAGACCGTCAACGTCGCGTTCAGCCTTCACCAAGTAGCCATCATCTATGAAGGCATTGAAACTCCCTCTTAGGAGATCCAATACTCTCTCTTTCAGACTGTCGGGTTTGAACCTAGTAGCCTCCGAAATCTCCCTTGATACCAAGTTTGTGAACGAGCTTGGATCCACGGCATTAGGTGTAAGGGGTTCGAGCTGGGAGTGGAGAAGTCTCTCGCGTAAATCATCGACCGTTCTGAACCTTCGAGATGGCTGAAGGAAGACTAGATACACCCTTCCTCCATGGCGGTGGAGGTGATATTCACCTATCCTTCCAGAAATCTGGAGATATCTTGAACGTGTTCCGAGGAACTGCAGTGAACCGTCAAAGACCATAATCACAGAGTCGAAAGGAAAACTGGTTCCGGCTGTGATTCCGGTGGTAGAAACTACACACCTGACTCTACCCTCCTTGATCTCCTGCTCAAGGCGCCCTCGGAGAGATGTCTGCAGTCCAGCATGATGGAATGCAACCCCACAATTCAGAGTTTCCGACAAAGACCGCGTGAGGGAGGTCACCTCCGCAGGTCGTACTACTCTCTCTAGCACACCCTCATGCGCCTCGCGAGGATGCGACTTGGCCAGCCATTTTGCCAGCTCCTCCGCCCCTAGTCGAGTTCCAACAACAAACAGCATTGACTTCTTCTTGTAGTCGCCTATGTGTTCATGGACCGCATCTATCAGATTCTTCTCCCTGCAGATGCATCTCTGTACTCCGTCGCTGCTCACGACGACTGCACCATCGGGTCCCGACGTCACGAGAAACTCGTCGGGTCTTAGTCTGAAGCTGGGACGAAAGACTTCAGCATCCAACCAACTGAGAACCTCCTCTGTTTCACCAAATCGTGACGAGAGCGTGATAGTCTGTGCCCTCTCCTTCAACAGAGTGACCAAAAAGTCCAATCGTGAGCTCCTGTCGGTTCCGAGATTCTGGGGTTGTACACGTTTCGTGAGAGAGTCAAGTTCTGTCAGTTCATCGATGACAGCCAGCCCTATCCCCTTGGTCCATTCCCTCTGATGCATAAGTGAGAAGAGCACTGACTCGTAGATACCCACCACAAGATCTGCTCGATTCAGGTCCTCTTCTGTGACTCGTGACTGTGCGTCATACTTCACAACGGAGTATCCCAGGTGTTCAAACAGCTCCCCATACTCCTCGATAATCTGCCTGTTGAGTGAGGTATAGGGCGTCAGATAGACACATCTCTCCCCGGCTTGTAGGCGGAGCAGGATTATAATCATCGCGAGAAATGTCTTGCCCGAACCGGGGGGCATCTGGATTACCAGATTTCCCTCTACATCTCCGATTTCCCGGAGGAACTTTTCCTGTCCAGGCAGGAGACTCACGAAGTTCTTATGTCTCAGAAGGAGCCTTGCCATCTTGCTGACCTCAGTATCTCCTCCTATGAGCCCCTGCATCGTCTTGATAGCCGAGAGGGCAAGACGCCCATCATGTGTTATCTTGAAACTCCTATTCTTCCTGCCCTTCTCTCCCAGACCTTGGACAAAGCCAATATGGACGAGCTTATTCATGCTCTCGTAGAGCGTACCTCCTGATGCCAACCGCCCCCTCTCTTCTTCATAGATGACCTGTTCTTGTGTGCGTTCGCTGCCCTCTCTCATCTTGGATATTTCGTGACCTTCAAGAACAAGAATACCGTCAACAATCTCATCCCATCCCAATTCTGGTATTATCTCACCGGTCTGAGGGCTGAGAACCTCGAGGATTTGTACTGCGTAGCGGTTGCCAAGAGCCTTCAGACGAGACTTGAGATCAGCCATTTTGGTGTCCGACAGCTTCTCACTTGGCATCAGAATCACCTATTCTTATCATCTCGTCAGCTATATAGGTCATTTCAATCGCCATGCCTCTCTCCCTCTTGGAGAATCTCTCGACCCCGTAATACACGGTCTTTTCAGACCTCAAAGCAATCTCTGAGTATAGTCAGAGGTGCGACGAGTTGCGTTTCCTGTTCAGACGAAAAGACAAGAATGAAGAATCTGAGCCAGAGAAGAAAGAAACGGGAGGTCTGGGAGTGTTCTCCCCAGCCAGTAAGACTTCTCAACTCGATCCTGCACATGAATGCAAGCGGTTGGCTGAGCTTGATAGGATATTCATTCGATCAAAGAAGATTAAATCGCTAGAAGATGTTCCCTATGTGGTCAATGAGGTCAGGGAAGGTCGAATAATGCTCCTAGACATCTCACGACTAAACAACGGTGGAGAGCAAAGCCATCTCGAATTGAAACGGATAATCGAACGCATACGAGGAGAAACCCGTGGCATAGAGGCAGACCTCGCGCTTGTGAACGATGACTGTGTCATTGTAACACCCTCATTTGTTCAGATTTGAGTCATAGGTGTATCTGCTTGCATCTGTTCGGGAGCAGATACTTGAGTCTTCTATCGCAGTTTGACGCTCTCGGTAACCATCAAGGCCTTAGTGTCAACCTTGAGCGACTTGTGAATCGTTGATGCTAGATTCAGACACTTTGATGCCTCTCCGTGACAGGTGAGAACTCTCTCCGGATGTGGTTGGACGCGTTTCACGAAGTTGAGTATCTGTTTCCTATCGGAGTGACCTGAGAAACCCTCCACAGTCTCGACTTGAAGATTGACTGGTACTACAGTTGTCCTCCCCTCTCGATTCCGCATCTGTATCTCCTTCCAGCCCTTCTGAATTCTACGACCAAGAGTTCCCTCGCCTTGGTAGCTCACGAACATCAGCGTGTTCTTCTCTTCTGGCGCCAAGAGTCGGAAGTAGTCGACGCTAGGTCCACCGGCAAGCATACCAGAAGTAGCCATAATCACACAGGGTTCGCCTTCGACAATCTCTTCTCTCTGATCCGGGTTATCGACTTGAACGAATATGTCGTTCAGGAACGGATTTACTCCCTGATGGAATATCATCTCTCGTATCTTCTTACTCAGTGCTTCGGGATGAGTAGTATGTATTGCTGTTGCTTGAGCAATCATCCCCTCAATATACACAGGTACTCGTGGAATCCTTTTCTTTGAGGCGAGGTCCTCTAAGACCAGCATGATTTCCTGGGCTCTTCCTACGGCCAGTACAGGAATGAGGACAGTCCCGCCACGACTAATGGTCTTCTTGATGATAGATGCAAATCTTCGCTCTACTTCTTGTCTCGGCGGCATTTTATCGGTCGGATGACCGTACGTACTTTCCACAATCAACGTTTCGAGTCTTGGGAATGTGAAGGTGGCCGGTTCCAGAAGACGGCTCCGTCCGAATTTGAAGTCGCCAGTATAAGCAAGGTTATACTGCCCATCGCCTATATGAAGATGAATGATTGACGAGCCGAGAATATGGCCCGCATTGTGCAGTGTAAGCCTAACATCAGGTGCAATATCTGTGACTTCTCCATAACTGAGGGCTATCGTGTGCAGGATGGCTTCTTTCACATCTCTGTCACGATAGGGACGGAGTTTCCCTTCTCGTTCTGCAACATCGAGATAGTCAAGCTGAAGAAGCGTTGAGAGGTTCAGTGTGGGGGCTGTCATGTAGACCGGTCCTCTATATCCGTACTTGAACAGGAACGGTACCATGCCGCAATGGTCCAGATGGGCATGACTGATGACAACAGCATCTAGCTTGTCCACATTGAACTCGGGCATGTCCAGTCGTGGAAATGCCTTACTCGGCGTACCAACATTAACGCCACACTCAATCAGTACATTACTCTCTGAAGTCTGCAGAAACATGCACTGTCTTCCGACCTCTCGGAAGCCGCCCAATGCAGTCAGTCGAATCCAACCATTGTCAACCAAGGGGGCCCGGTGGATTCTTCTGCCAATCTCTCTGAATGATTTGTTTCTCGTGGCCGCCTCGGATTGAATGATGTATCGTATCTGCTTGATTAGCTTGCTCTCGATGGGCGGAGTTCTCATGACATTGGGGCGCCAGAATGTCTGCCGCGTAATCTCACGCAGAGTAGATCCACCTCTTCCTATGACAAGACCGGGCTTCTGTGCTTCGATGATTACTTCGCCACGGGACTCATCAAAGTCGATAGAGGTTATCTCCGCATCACCAGGAACGAGCTCACGGACGGTCTTTTCGGCCTCCTCGTGTCCTAGCCTTACCTCTGGAGCGGACCTGACAACCAATCGCTTCCTCATCTTGCGAGCAAGGGACTTTATCATGTCCCCGTCGTCAAGGAGGATTTTGGGTGCCTTCGAGTAGATTGCTATCTCTGGTCCCTCGTATTCAACCGAGCTTATGGCTGCGGACCGAGGCAGTGCTTCCAAGACAGCCTCTCGTAAATCGACGTGATTGTTGTTGTTAGAACCCATCTAGAGTCACTTCTTTGCTGTAGACTTCTGGTTTTGCCCTTGGTATAGTAAAGACTCTCTACCATGGGACTGAGTTTGATCAGACTGATTCACAGTCTGGTCCGAGGGGGTTTCCAGACCACTATTTTTTCCAAATCTTGTCTATGGTCTCTCTGTCCAACTCTTGGTATCCATCTTTGTCAATAACGCTGACCAGAATCGCGTTTCCAGTTGCAGCGTCTCTCTCGATGGCCGAGGCGATGGCCGAGATGGCAAGTTCAATTGCCTGACTCTTTGGAAGGTCATCTTCGTAACCTGCCTCAAGCACACCCAGGGCAACTGGCGAACCCGACCCTGTTGAAGTGTATTTGTCTGACAAGACAGACCCAATATAGTCGTTGTAGTAGACCTGGGGTCCCTCGTCGTCAAAGCCTCCCACAAGGCACTGAAGAAGGTAGGCGCCACGCGCCTGAAACATGATGTTGCTCAGAAGCCGAGTCAATGCTTTGGCTTTCATTGGTCGTTCTCTCTGAATCTCAAAGAGCTTTGCTTCGGCCTTCAATAGATCCATCATTGCTTGCGCATCAGCAACAGAACCGGCAATGGTTGCACCTATTCTGTCTGTGATTCTGTAGATCTTCTTTGCAGTCTTGCTGGCTATCAGGTAACCCATTGTGGCTCGCTGATCGCTAGCTAGGACTACACAGTCCTTACCAATCAGACCAACAGTTGTTGTTCCGGTCTTTAATTCGTCCGGTGGCCTCGTTTGCTGTTCCATGTCAAGTAACTCCCGTCTAACGAAGTTGTGCCTTGGAGAACTAGTGACAATATTAGGGCTTTTTCGAACCTATTAAAAGGTTTCCGCAGCGGACATTCACTAGCCCCGACGACGGCTACTCTTCCTTTGGCTTCTCAGGTCGTTCGTATGTGATGATAAATTTGACCTCGTCGGCTTTCTCATTCACTTTCAGGGCGTCTGCAGCTATTCCAATCTCCGCGTACTGGATTCCCTCGATGTAACGGCTCTCCTTGGGAAGCTCGATGGTTATCGTTCCAGCCTTAATGGAAACATCATATTTGTCCTCCGGGAGAGCGGGGACGCGACGCTTGATTACCGCCACTATCTTATCCTTCATCTTAGTGACTATGTCTCTCACGGTGACATCGAATACCAGAGTCTTACCGGCAAGAGGACTGTTGAAGTCGATTCGTGCCTTTCTCCCAGTGACAAGAGTGACGATTCCTTCCTCATTTCCAAACTTCACCCTGTCTCCCTTCATAGGATTGACAACGCCCTGTTTCTTGAGTTTTAGAAGGGGTATCGATTTAATCTTCTGAGGGTCTCTTGTTCCCGCCCCTTTTTCGGGCGGGACCTCGACTGTCTTGTTCTCCCCCACCTTCATACCCACTAGCTCTTCCTCTATTGCTCCCAAGAGCCAGTTCTGTCCAACCGCAACAAGCACGGGTTCATACCGAGTATCTTCCTTGTAGAGACCCTCATCCTTTGCAACATCTTCTATCGTGAGATCGAAGATCTGTTCCTCCTCCTTCGTCTTAGCCACATAGTCCACGTAGATGAGGCTATTGTCCTTGACAGTCTTCTCGGTCTTGCTCTTCTTAGATGTCTTCTTGGATGACTTCTTTGACTTCTTCTCTGACATAGGAATACATCTCTTGCGGCCTTATTACACTCAGCGGCCCTCACTCTAGCTCTTATAAAATGGTTTCCTTGAGGACGTTACTCTGATGACAGAGAGTCTTTCAAAGAAAAAGGCACCACTCTCAACAGTTGTCATTTCGAACCCCGCATCTTCTATACATCTCTCAAGCTGGCTATGGCCAGATAACGATGAAACGATGGTGTAAATCCTCCCCGAAGGTGAGAGATGTTGCATTGCTTGTCTGACAAATCTCTCTGTTATCTCACTCCCTCGGATACCTCCTATGAGTGCATGGTCCAGCCCTGTCCCATCTTCGTCTGAGGGCAGATACGGAGGGTTGAATACAATCACGTCGAAACGAGTATTAGGCAAGAAGGCATCCAGCAAATCTGAGAGAAAGACCTCAGCATTCTCTTCCAGGTTATTGCTCAGCAGATTCTGTTTCGTGTTCCTTACAGCTGCGAAAGAAAAATCCAGACCGATGGCTCGGAATGAAATACTCGCTGCATTGGCAAGAATATAGCCGCTCCCACAACCAACCTCAAGAAATGACTCACTGGGGCCCACCTCAATTGCATCAAGGAGAAGGAATGTGTCTTCGGACGGAGGATACACATGATTCTGGACGATAATCTTCAGGTGGTTATCTTTCATATCCTCGCATCCTTGGGATGGGGAATGACCCCCTCCTCAATCAAGTCGGTGATGTGATCTGATAGACGTACCAGTTCCTCCACAGATAAGTTTCTGAGTCTCATTTTGCCATCGACATGTTCGACAGAGTCAAGGATGTCATCGGCCAATCTCCTGTCAACATTCAGGTTCTTCAGCCAGATCTGCAAAGCGCGTCTCAGTTGCTTCTTGGGGTAGGAGTAAACACCTCTTAGCATCCAATAGAAGACACGGTCGCTTCTTGCTCTTATCCCACCCTTTCGAGGAGTCATTCTGACGACAAGGGAGTTGACTGCAGGTTTCGGGTAGAAGAAATGTGAGGGCACCTCGAAGAGGGGCTCTACTTCGGCGATGTAATTCACGGCGACTGTGAGACGCGAATACTCCTTCGAGCCTCGTTCCGCCACCATTCTTTCGGCAAACTCCTTCTGATACATCAGAATGGAGGACTCGGGCTTCAATTCACGGAGTATTCTGAACGTGATTGGTGAGGAGGCACTGAAGGGCAGATTGGACACTACTTTCTTGACATCTGGGAGATTCATCTCTAAAAAATCACCGTGGATAACAGAGAGACCACCGACATCCCCCAGTTTCTCTCTGAGCGCCGCTACAAGCCTCTCGTCAATCTCAACCACATAGACTCTCTTTGCTCTGGAAACTAATATCTCGGTGAGAACTCCTAGGCCCCCACCAATCTCCAATACAGTGTCTTCAGCAGCTATCTCTGCTGCATCAACAATCCTCTGGGCGACTTGAACATTTGCCAGAAAACTCTGCCCCAGCTTCTTTCTCGGCTTAACACCATACTTGTTCAACTCAGACCGGATATGATGCCTATTCAGAAGTCTCACCTAGAGCGGCTTCTATCGGTATCCTGCGGTGGAGGGCGAACGAAGAGCCAGCGTTTGACATCCCCCTGCAGTTCCTCAATGATGCGTCCAGTAACGACTTTCTTCGGGTTTTGGAGCTTGGTCCTCTCTGCGATATCATCGAAACTCTTGAACGGCTGTCTCTTCCGCTCCTCTAGAATCGCCCACATGATGGTCTGCCCTATTCCGGGAAGAAGCTGAAGTGAATGCATCCGAGTTGTAATCGGTTTCGCCTCGTTGAAGAATCGAACGTAGTCATGTTCACGTTTTGTGACAATGATTTCCACTACGAGCGGAAGTTCAGCCTCACTCTCAGCAGCCAAGTCCTCGTAGGTAATCCGTCTCTGAACATGATCAATCTTGCCACGGGCGCCCTTCTCGATAGATACCCTCTCCTGTGGGCTCAGATTGGCACCTTTCTGTGGGACTAGTTCAAGGAGAGTGAAATAGCTCTCACCGATAGCCTGGACAACAGTCTGGCTATGAGGTCGGGAGTCCCTAAGATACATTTTCGGCGGTATCACTGCCAGGATATATGCGTGACTCTCGTACATTCTGCCCTGATGATTTTCCATCCTTCTATTCTCCTGGCATTGTATAACCGCATTAGATTTGCATGAACAACCTTATGATAAAAATGAATCGGGCAATATGAAGCCTGAGAGGTCTTCTCTCTTGGTATGTTCGCCTATGAGCGTGCCTTTTGGACGATTTCAACAATCTCCGCTATCTGCTCATCTGTAAGATCTGTCTTCCGGGCATCAATCACAGTCTTCATCTCCTCCTCGGTGGTTGGTGCAATATTCACAACCTGGACTGCCTGAGCTCTGGAGAGGTCATAATTCTTCATCAGGCGCTCAACTGTCTTCATGGAGACAGACGGAGCCATCTTTGAGAACATGTTGGCATGCTCTAGTGTTATCGTCTGCTGGAAGGACAACTCGCCATCCTTCGAGCGTTTGCTCAGAATCTTCTTGACCTGGGGCAAAGGAACCTCTTCTTCACTGATGACCTTCTTCGGCATTGTCTACCACTCAACCCCTGTTTGGTCTAAGGTGCTCAGGTCTGACAATGAGCTTCTTGACAGCCTTGCCGAGGGACACTTCCACTTGAACCGCCCGTCCACGAATGCCTGATACGATCCCTGTTCTCCCATGATAGCGTCTGTGGGGCATCCCCTTGTGGAAACCAGAATCGATTATGATATCGACGCGATCTCCTACATTGTAGTCGACAAGAACCTGACTAAGGGGCCGCAAACCACGCTTTCTTACTTTCTTGGTCATGAGACTGCGTGTTCTTGCTCTGTATCCGTGACTTTTCTTGACCATGGGACATCAACCTCGAACTTCTTTCATTGAACTGCAGAGTGCAATATGGAGTGGCATATCTGAGGTCCAGCAAAACCCCCTGAGTCGCCACTTAAGCATTATGGTGTGCATCCAAGGAATGGATTGCTGTCACGTTCAGTTCTTTGCACACAGCATTGACTCCAAGAATCTCTCCTATTGAAGGCTTCGTTCTCCCCTCATCACCTGATATCAGTTCTTTGATATAGGTGCCTCCTTGAACCCGGAAATGACCCTCCAGCGTTTCCTTGTCGATCTTGGACAGTCTGACTTCGTAGATCCGCTTCTCCCTAATTCTATCACTTCTTCTGTGCGAAACACGATTGGGTGTTCGCTGGTGAATAGTGGTTTCCGAGAGAGCACTCTCAGCTCGTTTCAGGGCCTTCTCGGGTACTTCTTCGTCAATCGTAATGATCGCTCGATATTCTTTGATATTCTCTGAGGACTCCGCCTTCAACGTCTGTGCTCGTTCTCTCTCCGTCATCTCTAGTCCCTGGACCTCTATCTTACCCTTGCTCCGCTCATTGATCTTCTGAGTTGCCTCGGCCAAGTCGGGTCGTCTCACTCGGGGTTCAGAGACCTCCAGAACAAAGGGCCGACCAGCTCCTACCATCAGGGCATCAACATCTTCACGCCCCGCTGCGTGGAATTTGTACCTCGTTCCTTTCACCATCTCTTGGAGGGGGTCACCCACATACTCAGAGATTGAATCTGGGTATCGGCGTCCGGTTCCATTGCAGCTCTCGCAGCCCTTTCCGCCACACTCACTGCAGTCCCACCTGCTCTGCGGTATTCCTCGTTGCAGTTTCCTGTACCGGCCGTAGATGAAGATTGGGTTGATTTGAAGGGAGATCTCGTCCTTCTCCATGTTATATACAAAGACGATATCGGGGTGCTCAAAGTCTGTTGTCTTGCCCGTGATATCGAGAATCTCTTTGCCTAGGGCTCTGTTAAACTCGGATTTCAGTGGTTCTCCATAGAGGAGATTGAACTTCCCCCGAATCTCTTCTTCTCTCTCAGCCATCCTGTTGATTGGTACACTCCCGACCAGCAATGTATCATACTCAACGTCGTTCGCCGCCTCAAGGGCACGCGCAGCGATGGCGGGCATTCTATCAAAGATGCTTGTCCCGTCGATGCTACATATCTCACACTCACCCGATGGGTCAAAATCAATTGATTCTTTCACAGCAAGTGCACGCGCTTCTTCTGATAGTCCATTCTCTGCAAGACATCGGATCAGTCTAGTGCCTACTTCACGTCTTCCTGTCTTGACCTCTCGTCCTGCCATCATAGAGAGGACAAGTTTGAGTGAGCCTCCTCTCTTGGTATTTGTGGTGGCAGTGCTCAACCAGGCGAAGAGGCGTCCGAGGCAGCGATCACAGAGTATGTGGTCTTCAAGAATACTGATTGTCTTCTCCAACAGTACATACTCGTGGTCACTTGGCATAACGGGGCACACTTCCGGAGCATCCTCATCACTGTGTTCCTAAAAATGGTGTCCTATGACATCAGAATAGGGGGCTTAGGAAACGGATGACATCCAATCCTAACAGAAACATTCTGGGGTCCTGAATTAGGGCGCGTATGACCTTGGCCTGTCTGTCCATATCTCCCTCCCTGCCAATGACATCTTGTAGCTGCAGGTCACGCGCTCCAGAAATCAGTCTGTTTAACCCCTTGTCTGAGAGTGAGGTGAGGGCCTTCTGTGCAAGCCACATCATCAGGAACTCTGAACCAAGCTCTCTTCTCCACCGAGTCTCATATTGTGCCAAAGAATCCGCTGAAAGGTCCTCTCTTTCAAGAGCATCTACAACCGTTTCGCCTGCAAGCTCTGCAGCCTGCCCCCCAAGTATCACTCCACCACCTGTCGTCGCCTTGACATGCCCTGCTGCATCACCTACCACTACCGCTCTTGTGTCATACGTCCTCTCGATGGGTCTTCCAACCAGGACGACTCCTCCAAGCCCTCTATCGACCGATGCGTTCTGAAGTCGCCTGGATAACACCGGATGGTGTTTCATTCCTCTCTTCAAACGGGTCATTGTCTGGTTACGCGAGGCGAGTCCTACCCTTGCGCGGTTGTTACCCAATGGGATGATCCAAGCAAAAAAGCCGGGTGCTAGGTGCCGTCCATAGAACATCTCCACTTGCTTCTCATCTATATCGACGTTACTCATCTCGTACTGGTATGCGGCCAGTTTTGATGACCTAGGCACAGCAGGAAGGCCGATATCCTGCGAGATCTGGCATCTGCTCCCCTCTGCATTGACCAACACCTCCCCTCTCGTGGGGGAATGACTCCTTTGAAGGTGCACCTCAACACGCGTTTCGGTGATAGACACACTCTCAATCTTCGAGTCGGTCATGATTCTGGCGCCCTCACTCTCTGCACTCTCCGCCAGCCACCTATCAAATGCTCCTCTGTCCACAACGATGGCCTCTCTTCGTCCACGCCGAATCTCGATATTGTCACAAGCGGGTGAGTATATCCTTGCTCCTTCCACCTGATTCTGAACGACGTGCTCTGGTGGATTAAGCCCCAGGCCAGCAAGTCCCGAACTACTAAGCAGACCTGCACAATGAACAGGTCTTCCGATAGAGGCATGCTCCTCGAAGACAGCGACGTCATAGCCCTTGCGTGCAATAGTACCGGCTGAGAGGAGCCCGGCAGGTCCTGCACCAACGACAATGACATCATACTTCAACGGGTTGAGCTCCGCCTCCTCACACACATACCATCCTTTTTATCTATGGCCCGGTGAGCGTTTCACTGAGAATTCGTGGAGTTGTTATGGTTGACCAGCAGATCCTTTGCCTTCAAACAAGTGATAGCAGTCAGAACCGATCTCGGTATGACACGAGGTAAGATTGCAGTGCAGGTCGCTCACGGCGCAGTGAGTGCAGCCGAGAAGGCCAGAACAGGCCCCCAAGAGGTCTGGCGCGCTTGGATGCGAGAGGGTCAGAAGAAAGTTGCAGTAAAGGTCAATTCCGAAGAAGCCATACTGGATCTTGAAAGAAGAGCCATTGCTGAGGGGCTTCCCCGAGCTGTGATTCGAGATGCAGGCATGACAGAACTACCGCCGGGGACCGTCACCGTGATTGGCCTTGGTCCTGCTAGGTCAAATGAAATTGACAAGATCACAGGCGACCTGAAGCTGCTCTGAGGTATTGCCGATGCGTAGCAAATATCCTTTGGAGCAGAGTCTCGGCATGGAGTTCTACTCAACAGAGGTGCCGGGCGTTGGAGGGCGACTCAAGGCACGCTTCGAGGATTTTCAGGTAGAAGAGATTACTCCAACAGGTGACATTCTTCAGATACAGGACTTGTCCGATGCCGAGTCGCTGACAGAAGCGGCCACTTCAATCTCAGGTGCGCCCAAGAAGTATGCCCAGTTCACTGTTCAGAAGATGGGTCTTACCACTCTAGATGTTGTCAACATACTTGCAGCTGAACTTGGTATTTCGCGACATCTGGTTTCATACGCCGGTCTGAAAGACAAGAGGGCAATCACGACTCAGGCCATGTCAGTCCCTGCGAAGTCTGCGACTGCATTCAGCGAACTGCAGCTGTTTCAAATTGCCCTGCGAGATCCACACTATGTTTCTGCCCCCGTACGGGTCGGAGATCTCTGGGGCAATCGCTTCTCAATACTTCTACGGGACATCGAATCCGAAGAAACCTCCTTGAAGGCAGCAGAGGCAGTACGCACGACTCCACTACTCAACTACTTCGGTGAACAGCGGTTCGGTGTTGTTAGACCCTATACCCATCTGGTGGGAAAGGCCGCAGTCAAGCGAGATTTTAGGGGGGCAATCCGCACTATGCTCACGACTACAAGTCAATACGAAGATGAGCAAATCACCTCTCTTCGCAAGGAACTCGCAGAAGAACTTGTGTTCGATGAATCTGTTCTTCAAATGCTCCCAGATGGTCTGAGGTATGAGAAGAACGTAGCTGAATTTCTGACGAAAAACCCGGGGGAATATGCGCGAGCCTTCAGACAGATTCCTCCCCGAATTCGTACGCTCTTCGTGCATGCCTATCAGTCCTACCTCTTCAACCGTCTGATAAGTAAGAGACATGAAGCTGGACTGCCTCTTGACCGACCCATTCCCGGAGATTTTCTGATTCAACTAGATAGACCCCATTCTGGTCGTGATTCTTGGCTATACGTTACAGAGAAAAATCTGGACGAGCGAACCACACTGGTAGAGGCCGGGCAATTTGGCATCGCAGCCCCCGTGCCAGGCTACGCCACCAAGATGCCTCCCTCCCCTCAGACGGACACTTTACGGGCAATACTTGACAATGAGGGTATCACGCTTCTGGATTTCAGAAATGAGGACTCTCGGGCAATTGATTCTGCTGGAGGCCTTCATCTGCTATCTATCTCTGTTCCTGGTCTCGAAGATGAATTTGTAGACAGAGGGCTACATCTCAGATTCAGGTTGCGTAAGGGCTCTTATGCCACTGTCGTGCTCAGAGAGATAATGAAGAACCATCCGATAGAACGAGTATGAGGCACGTCACCGGTTTCTCCGTCGTGAGGCAAACTCCCTCATCTTCTCGTCAAAGGCACCCTCCTGTTCCTCCCCCTTATCTTCCCCTCTATCTTGAAACTCAAACAGGACGGGCTCTCCCATGACGGCTGATGCAATAGTTCTCAGTTCCTTGGGAGTGTAGTCGATCCTCTTCTTGTCTTCAGCGCGCAATATCACAATGCTCTCCCGGGTTCCTTCAGGTAGGTAGAGGTTGTTTACGCCCACCTCGATAACAGGATCTATCAAGGTTCGAATCAGGCGACGCAGTCTTACAGGGCCTTTCAGTATCATTGGCTCTCCGTGAAGATTGGCTATCTGGTCAAGCAGCCCCTCTGCTGATTCCAGAATCTCCTTGTCCTTCCTCCTCTTGACGATAAGTACAACCCTGTCGCCTGCCTTGATGGCTCTGCGCAGATTCAAGTCTTCTAGAGATGGATCTTCTTCTGACTCGTTCAGAAGCCATTTTGAGAAGTCAATATCAAACTGGGTTATCTGACCTGTGTCCAGTCTATTCTGACAATTCGCACACAGCATGTCTGACTCTAAATCAAATACACACACAGGTAGATGCATGAAAGGAAACCTCGCCCCGGCTCTGGGCACAGCTAGTTCGGGTCGAGTTCCATATGAACGTTCTGTTTACTACTTCGCTAGAATAATACTGATGGTCGAAACGTTCAGATCGCTACCCCTGTCTGTCTTCACAGTTGTTGTGCCGATTATTATGTCCTTAACTTCAAGACCTGACATGAATCTGTGGCGGGTAATCTCTGCTACATCCACTGCCCTGCTGATGAGCCTTCCCCGCGCCTTGATTGATACTTCAGATGCGCCCTTATCGAATAGGGTCTTGCATGCCAGTACATAGGACATCACATTCTTGGACCCGACGAGAATCGTAGATTCGCTGTGCTTCTTCTTTGGTTTGCTCCCGGATTTTTCCTCCGTCACCCAAGCTCTCTCCGCAGTCTCTGGTAAGTATGTAAGACTGATTGACAAGGCATCGTGCCTCTAATATTGATTTCGATTATATTGGCAAATATGAAAGAGAACTTCCCTCTCGGTTCTCGAGAAACATGCGATGTACTGTTTCACAAACCTTTTCTTGGGAGAAAAGCGGCCTTGGTATTGGAAGTAGAATAGATGACACAATTGAAATTCCTGGGTTCTTGTAGAGAAATCGGACGCTCAGGATTCCTTATCGAACAGAACGGAGAATCCATGCTCGTAGACTACGGCGTCAAGTTTCAGAACCCCCCAGCTTTTCCAGACCCTGTACCAACTCATAATCTACAGGGTGTTGCGATTACTCATGCACATCTTGATCATTCGGGCGGTGTCCCGATAATACTGAAGGACCCCGACGTTAGACTGTTTTGCACACCTGCGACTCGCGACCTCACGATGCTTCTTCTTCGTGACATGTACAACATCTCAAAGGGACGACTTCCCTTTGCTCGCAAGGACATTACGCGACTAAGACGACAGTACAATCACACCCCGTACGAGGAAACCTTTCCCCTCGGGCGAAGCTTTGAGCTGACCCTCTTCAACGCGGGCCATATTCCTGGCAGTGCTATGGTTTCTGTCAGGGTCAATGGAAAAAGGGTGCTCTTCACAGGCGACTTCAATGGAAACGAATCACGGCTCTGCTCCGGTGCAAGGAAGAATCTACCAAAACACGATGTCGTTGTCACTGAGAGTACGTATGCTAGACGGCGAAATCCCGACCGCGAAGAGATTGAACAGGCTCTTGTCGATACAGTTCTTGAAACCTTGGAGCGCGGCGGAACGGTTCTGATACCAGCATTTGCTGTGGGTCGTAGCCAAGAAATCATGTGTATCCTTGAGCAGTACGGCATACCCCAGAAGTATCCTATCTTCGTAGATGGGATGGCTAGAAAGGTGAATGAGATAATTTTGAAGCATCCCAACTATATTGGCTCGCCAAAGGCATTCAAGCAGGCTATGAAGAGAACCCGGGCCATTCGAAGCAATAAGGACCGGAAGATGGCTGCACAGACCAATGGCATAATCATCTCACCTGCCGGCATGCTCAAGGGCGGAGCATCCCACAGGTATTTCCTAGACGTTCATGACAATCCAAACGATGCCATTGTGCTCGTGAGTTATCAGATTCCTGGCACGCCCGGCGCAGAACTGCTTGAGAAGAAGAAAGTGACTATCCGTAATCGAGAATATGCTGTGAAGGCCCAAGTAATGTATCATCATCTGAGTAGCCATTCGGACTCAGCAGGTCTTGTAGATCTTCTCATGAAAGTGCCTGGGGAACCGGAGTACTACATCGTGCACGGTGAGCCAGAGTCAACGGATGCACTTCAGGAGAAACTTGAGAAAAAAGGGCGAACCGCCCACGTTCCAGAGACCAATGAAGCCGTTGAGATCTGATTCTAGATCTCTTCGGTTTCCGGCCGAGCCTCGACAACCTGACACTTGACTTGCTCAATAACTGCCTCAGCCTCTTGTGGCTCTAGAATGAGTGTATAGAGATATCTACTGGTTCGCAGTTTAAGCTTGACTTGATCTGAACCTCTCTTGACGCGACATTCAGTTGCATCCTCGGACATTTCCAAGAACTTCTCGACATCGTAGATCTGCTTTGGCATGTGTTAAGCCTCGTTGAAGTATACTGTGTATGGTTGTGGTGGGCCGGAGGAGATTCGAACTCCTGACATCCGCCGTGTGAAGGCGGCATCATAACCGCTAGATCACCGGCCCATTCTAGACCGGCCACGGAAGACGGTAACTATCTCCTAGAACGCCTCTTCGGTCTGAGGTCCTTGCCCTTGCACTTCCTGCACTTCTTAGCCTTGTATGGATTGGTCGCTCCGCAATCACGGCACACTGACTTGTAGAGCAAGTAGTGTTGTGCTAATCTGCGCTTCTCAATGTCTGCAACTGGCATCTTAGTGACCTCTTCTCGTGAGGGCGGTCGATGGTCTCGTGACCCGCCTCAGGCTTCCCAGCCGAGTCGTGTTAAAAAACTATCGTTCTAACCCCGATTCGACGGAGAAACTGTGTATTCTACATGGCCTCTTTGAGGAGTCGAGCGATATCACTGGGTTTCCTGGCCACTTCCACGCCGGCGGAGTTCAGCGCCTCTATCTTGGAGGCCGCGGTCCCTGCTCCGCCGCTGATGATTGCTCCTGCATGACCCATTCTCTTGCCAGGAGGGGCGGTCCGTCCTGCGATGAACCCGACAACAGGGACATCGATATGCTCCTTGATGTACGTAGCCGCTCGCTCTTCAGCGTCACCTCCGATCTCGCCCACAAGGACCATACCCTTGGTGTCCTTGTCTTTCTCAAAGAGCTTGACTGCCTCCAGTGTTGTCAGACCGACGCAGGGATCACCACCCAATCCTATGGCTGTGGTTATGCCAATGCCTGCATCTGTCATGCCAGCTGCAATCTCATAGGTCAGTGTTCCACTTCGGGACATCAGTCCGATATCACCAGCTGAGAAGACATGCCCCGGCATGATACCCAGCTTCTGTCTTGCTCCTGGTGTGATGATACCCGGCGTGTTTGGTCCGATGATAGTTGTGCCCTTCCTCGCTGCTGCGTGTATGACCTGCATCTCATCGCGTACAGGGACATGCTCCGTTATGATCACCACGGGATTGAGATCTGCCGCTATCGCCTCGAGGGCTGCATCAGTAGCAAACCGAGCGGGAACAAAGATGACCGAGGCTGTTGCATCTTCTGCCTCCTTGGCTTGTGCAACGGTATCATAGACCGGTATGCCGGCAACTTCTTGGCCTCCCTTCCCCGGCGTGACGCCTGCCACGACTCTAGTCCCATACTCCTTCATTGCTTGGGAGTGGAATGTGCCCTGAGAGCCTGTAATTCCCTGAATGATTACTCGCGTGTCGTTGTCTACAAGGACCGCCATCTATGCCGCCTCCTGTGTGATCTCGACTACCTTCTTGGCTGCTTCTTCCATGGTTTCTAGGAAAGGTATTCCTGCATCATTGAGCATCTTCTGTCCCTCTTCTTCGTTGGTACCAACCATCCGGACAACAAGGGGAACTGTGATATCGCCGTCTTCTCGAGCAGATATCAGGCCCTTGGCCACTTCATCGCAACGGGTTATTCCCGCCATGATGTTTACCAGTATGGCCTTGACCTTTGGATACATCAAGGCAATCTCCACACCGCGTTCTACGCGCTTGGCATCAGCGCCGCCACCAAGGTCTAGGAACGTGCTAGCCTTCCCGCCATAGAGTTCAACGGCGTCAAGCGTGGCCATGGTGAGACCTGCACCATTGCAGATGCATGCTATGTTGCCATCCAGCTCTACGTACGCCATTCCCTCTTCCGTAGCTAGACGCTCTCGATCATTCTGTTCGTGAGGTTTTCGCTCCAGCTCCCGTATCAAGTCCTGATGTCTGTAGAGTGCATTGTTGTCTATGTTGAGTCTTGCATCCGCTGCCAGAAACTCTCCCTCTTCAGTCAATATGAGGGGGTTTATCTCCGTCAATTCGACATCATACTTCTCGACTATCTTCCAGAGTTTCAAGAAGAAGCTAGCAAGTTTCAGAATATCCTTCCCTTCGAAGCCCATTGCCACCGCCATCTCCTGTGCCTCATAGGCTTGGAATCCGAGAAAGGGATCCACATTCTTCTTGATTATCTTCTCAGGGCTTTCCTCCGCAAGTTCTTCGATGGACATACCTCCTGCAGCGCTGCCAATGACGACATACTGCCGTCTATTTCGATCGATGGTTATTCCCGCATAGATCTCTTGAGCGATGTTCAGTTTCTCTTCAACTAGGACGGCTTCTACTGGAAGGTCGTTTATTCGCATCTCTAGGATTTGTGCTGTCAGGCTCTCGGCTTCATCAGGAGTATCTGCAAATTTCACTCCACCAGCTTTTCCTCGCTTGCCAGAGAGGACCTGGGCCTTGACAACAACGGGTCTGCCGATTTCTTCAGCTCTCTTTTTGGCTTCCTTGGGCGTCTTTGCCACTCCTCCAGGAGGTGTTGGCATTTTGAACTCCCGAAAGATATCCTTTGCCTCGTGTTCGAACAGTTTCATTACGTTTCACCAATGGGGAAATGAAGATTGCTTCCAATCGGGGCCACAAGGAGCTGCAATAAAAAGCTTCAGTGCCGGCAACTAAGATTCGTCTTCTAGTAGGGACATTAGTGAGCGTTGTAGCTTCAGACTCTCTCGACTGAGATCGTCGCGCTCTTCCTTGCTCATAAGGCTAAGGAGAATGGAATTCACGTACTGAGCCTCTTCCAGCAGATTCTCGACAACACCGGGCATATGCTCTGCACATTTTCCGACTTTTTCAATAGAATCTGTAGGGACGGTGGAGAGAACGTCGTGAATGAGGCCGTCCGAGAGGCCCGTTCGACTTCCTAGAATTCTCTGTAGGATGGCGTGCAGGTTGCTTTTCTTACCGGAGAGCGCTTTTAGAGCCTCTCTAGCGTCGCCAACCGGGACTCCCAGTCTTGCGACAGTGTGGCCGAGCCGGGTACACTTGATTCTCTCATCCTCTCTTACAACAAGACCATCTCGTTCCAATTCATCGATCAGACTGAGCCCACGAAGAGCCTGCTCAATAACGGACGTTGCATAGGGCCGCGTATCCTCGTCTTCCAAAGCATACTTGGAAAATTTCACCAGATGCTTACAGAGACGGTGTTTGCTTATACCTTGATATTTCCATGCTTCGCATGAACAAGACACTCCTTCAGCAGATCTCAGCGTAACGAAATGCCACAGTTCGCGTGAGCCACTGTGGACCAATCCTTCAATTTTCGACGGAGTCACCGATACTATCCTAACACTTGAATCCGGAATATCTGAGGCTCTGTTACGAGTTGCCTTATTCGTTCTTAGATCAATCAGTGTTTCAGCATTGGCATTCTCAACCGGCGAAATCACGTCTGCTGTGATGCCGGCTTTCCGCTTAGATGCAGCCCAATAGGTTCGATCAAGAATTGAGAAAGGATTATCGGGAATGTTGGAGTCTGCACAAAGTTGACTCAGGACAAGACTCTGGAAATTCTCTGGCTCATCCATGGAGCTATCTACTTCGCCGAGCCTTGGAGATATGTTACCATCTTCGTCTTTGACAAAATACCTCTGAAGCACGCGCTTTCTTTCTTCATCGCTCCCCACTACTACTATTGCGAAGCCTTCGTTGTCCAACGTGGGTCTGCCGGCCGCCTCAAGAATATCGGAGAGCTGAAGTTCTGATAGCATTGTAGGTTCTTCTTCGCCTGATAAGTCCGAATACTTGTCCCTCATATAGACACCAAGAAGAAACACGACCGTGGCTCGTAGACCGCTAGCAATAGCAAAGCGTGTTGGCATGACAAGCACGGGAAGTACTCGCTCCTCCCATGCTTCTGAGATCATCCGTCTTTGCACGCGAGGCACGCCCTCGTGAAAGAATGCCACTCCTCTGGAAACCACATCTTGAAGCCTATCTGTGAGTTGACAATCGACGAAATGCCTACCAATCTGTTGTGCAAGACGGGTGAGATTATCCCGGTCCTCAGGCAGGAGCCGCAGGTCCAGTACGGCGTCTTCATGGACGTCATCAAGGCCTGTTAGTTGATATGCCAGCTCTTCCGCGGAATCAATGTCTGAGCAGAGTATCATAATCTGTCCCTCCTTGTAGTGGACAAACTCTGCAAGGTCCGCAAGTGATTCGGCAATGCTGTCAAAGGCCTTTATGCTGAAGATGCGCTTGAGCTCGGGTTTCGGATCTTCAACAACATCTGCCCTCAACCATCTGCTCAGATCGTCTATGTCCGCAACAGGAGGACATGTCGCGATATACTGCACACTCTCAGCAGTGCCCATCAGGTTGACCAGGATTTCTTCAAGAGTTGCACCATATTGTGGTTGACCAATCCTGTCGATCCTCTCTATCAATATCGTTCTTACATCATTCAACATACCGGGTTGCGACTGCATGGCGATACCCAGTGAACGGATTGTGGCCACGATAATCCTTCCTCTTGTGGGGATTGGACCTGTGGCCGTCCGCCGCCTTATGATAGTGGTCACCCTGATACCGAGCTTACTGCATTTCCTGCTGACTGACGAAAGCCGTTTCTCAGCTTGATGGGGGTTCTGACATAGGATGATGGCCCTCGCACGAAAATTGGATGCCACCTGGTTCAGTAGTGCGATTTCTCCTATCTTGTACGCCTCATCAAAATCGTGGGTCTGCAAGATGATGTTTCTATCACGCATCAATCCAGACTCTAGTGCACTCTTCTGGAACTCACTGAGCGATGCATACCCCTCTCTTCTTAGTACTTCTAGCAGATGCGGAGATATTCGTTCGAGTTCCAGTTCTCTAAGCGTACTCAAGGTGGTCTGGCCCCCCTTAGACGCAATTGCGCAAAACACTAGAGGTTATCAACTGCTATTAGTTTTTCGCATACTCTCTCGACAAAGGGTCCATGTTTCCAATGAATGAAAAGCCGGCCGTTCAGACAGATCCGCCCCTAGGAAACGCTTCTGTAGATGTTTCTTCCTATTGTGGAGGGAGGAAGCGGCCATATTCTAAGACCCACCAGTCTATTACGTGGACATATATACAGATACAAAAGGGGCGTTCTGGAAGCCTGTTTGAAGAAGACAGGTAGTTTGTATAAGGCTATCCGTTCGTGAAACATGAGGTCTTACCACAATGGCATTTGTATCGACACGAGATTCACATTTTGAGATAATTCTGAAGAATGGGGCTAAGATCCCAAAGAATGCTACATTCATATGTGGATTCCATGGGCTGGGCGAAGTCGGATTCTTGAGTACCGCTCATTTGGCTCGTACACTTGATGCTGAACGGATTGGCTTCATACGCAGCGATATGCTGCCGCTGTTCGTTTCCATAGAAGACGAGACACTGATTCTTCCCTTCGAGCTATATGCCCATGAAAACATCGTCTTCTTGGTCCCCCGCTTCCAGCCTCATCAGTCAGAGCAATGGAATTTCGTCGGACGGCTTGCTGAATGGATCAGCATGCATCATTTCTCAGACATTCTTCTTCTCGGCGGTCTCGATGCCAGCTTCAAAGAAGATGAAGAAGACATGCGCTGCGTTCCTACGTCGGCATATGCTCCCCAGCTAGAGAAGTGGAACGTTTCCGTATTGGAGGAAGGACTATTCGTAGCAGGACCCCTGGCTCTTCTCTTAGCAGAACTTGAGATGCGTGACGCCCCGGCGCTGGGTCTACTCACCTATGCCACTCGCGGGAGACCGGACCCACGGTCAGCAGCCACTATGCTCGAAAAAATCAATGAGGTATATGGCTTAGATGCTGATGTGGATCAGCTTCTTGAGGAGAGCAAAGAGATTGAACGTCTGGAGAAGATGCGGAAGTCCATAGAGTCCGAAGATCGCTCCTCAGACATGTTTGTCTAACCGTAGCGTCTCAGGTACCACCCAATATCAACAAGATTCTTGGCTACCAGTTTCTCCGCGCCCAAGCGGTTGAGGAGAGCTGCATCGACAGCTAGAGCAGCTAATCCGATGCATGAACCATTCTCATCTATTACGAGTACCCTCTGTCCTCGGCGAAGATGGTCCGGAAGGGAGAGAACTGACTCTTTGATAATACTCCTGCCATAGGTAAAAGCCTCCGCACCCCTTCTGTACACCACTATCTTGCTATCGGTCAACGGTTCTAGCTGTGCGAGTACGCCTATACTCAGCATGAACGTGTCGCCTGACATCTCTCCCAGCCAAGTCCCAAGATACCGAAGCCGGAAACCTCCAAAGCTAGAATCGACGAGCTGCACCCAGTCCATAGGAATGAAGTAGACTGATTGTTTCTTACCACGATCAATCACCACAGGGGCTCTATCTCCCAGTAGTTGTTGCGTCACTCCTTCTCCGAAATCCCCATCAATCTGCCTCTTGATATTATCCCAGAAGTGGGGTTCAATGAGACTAACCATGTGGCTTCACCATTCTTCTTGCGGTATTCTTCTTTGGACTGATTGTGAATTGCTGCACGCCCATCTCACTCCTTCCTCATCTTGCATATGAAGAAACCCTCCGTCCCATGAAGATGGGGGAGCATTCGCCTTGCCATCTTCAGCGACTCATCCATCTGTACACCATAGGGGGCAGTGAATGCTGGTACGCCCATGTCAGGTTCAATCTCGACTATCTTGAGATCTGGATGCTTCTGTAGCATTCCGTCAACAATATACTCTCCCTCTTCAGGTGCAATAGAACATGTCGAATAGAGGATGACTCCTCCCGGTCTAAGAGCACGGACTGCTGCATCTAGAAGCTGATCCTCAACGGTGGCACAGAATCTGATATCCGCCATACTCTTACTGGTCTTGCGTTCAGGATCAATCGCCAAGAGCCCCTCTCCGGAACAGGGTGCGTCCAAGAGAACTCTGTCTGGTTCTATATCGAGTTCTTCCAGTTTGCGGGCATCGCCCCTCAAAACAATCGAGTTCTCCACTCCACAACGGAGGATGTTGCTTTCTAGACCTCTGATTCTCTCACGGTCCTGTTCGATAGCAATGATTCTTCCTGAGTTGTCCATGAGTTGAGCGATATGGGTCGTCTTCCCTCCAGGCGCTGCGGCGAGATCAAACACTGTCTCCTCAGGTTGGGGATTGAGTGCCTTTACGACAGCCATTGATGGTACTCCTTGCACGTAATACTGGCCCAGCATATACTCTGTCAGTGAACCGGGCGAGAATCCTTGGAAGTCAGCATAGAACCCGTCTTCAAGCCATGGAATATCCTCTAGAATTACATCCTTCTTCTTGAGCGCTTTCATGAGTAGGTCTTTCTTCGTCTTCAGTGTGTTGACCCTGATTGAGGTCCTAGGCGGTTTCTCACACGCTTCCAAGAACTCGATTGTTTCACGTTCTCCCCAAAGAGCTAGGTACCTCTCGGTCATATAGTGTAGATATCCATATCTCTCTGCCAGTTCCTTTGCTTTGTCTTTCCTGTCTTTGGTCTTCATGGTTCTCTAACACCAATCTCGATTTGGGGACTACTCTCCTATGTCCTCTTTCCAGACATCTGGTCTGGCTTTGATGAAGCTATCCATCAATTCTGCACACCTTCTGTTGTCTAGGACGACCACACTGACGCCTCGTTCTCTCAGGTGGTTTTCAGGTCCTTTGAAATTCCTGTTCTCCCCTACGACTATGGTCGGGATTCCGTAGAGAAGCACTGCACCGCTGCACATATCACAGGGTGATAGTGTTGAGTACAGAGTAGCCCGTTTGTACTTGGTGGCGGGTAGTCTCCCTGCATTCTCGATACAGTCCATCTCCGCATGGAGAATAGCACTCCCCTCCTGTATGCGTCGGTTGCGTCCTCTGCCCACTATCTCACTATCAATCACCAGAATCGATCCGATGGGTATTCCACCTTCTTCCAGTCCCTTCTCTGCTTCACGGATGGCCTCCTCCATGAACCGCTCCATCTCAGTTCTGTCACCAGTCACGTTAATCTGCCCCAAGATGCTTGCTGAGGTCTTCTGTCCTTGGCCTGATTGTTGGGACCTCACCTGTGAGGGTCTTTGCCAGTCCGAGGTCCTTGAATCCTGAGCCGGTTATAGGAACCACGACCGTATCTGCGGAATCAATAACTCCCTCTGCAAGAAGAGCCTCCAGACCTGCCAAGGCTGCAACTCCACTTGGCTCTGCAAATACCCCTTCAAGAGAGGCAAGCCGAAGTACGTATTCCTTGATCTTCTCGTCAGGGACTGAAACCGCTTCTCCGTTCAAATCATTGAGATACTTGAGTGCAGCATCTCCGTCCCAGGGGAAGGGATCGGCCAATCCTCCTGCAACGGTTTCATTGGAATCCCAAGGCTCAATTTTCTCAGGTTGAACCTTTTCCCGAAATGCACGCACTATGGGCGAACACCCCTCGGGTTGGACAACAACAGGTCGCGGTACTTCTTCTATGAAACCAAGCTGCCTGTATTCGACAAAGCCCTTCATGGTCCCTGCCATGAGTCCCCCGCTACCTGTGGGAAAGAGGACCCAATCAGGAGGCACCCACTGCATCTGCTCTGACAGCTCATATCCAATTGTCTTGTTCCCCTCAAACTGGAAGCAGTTGAAAGGTCCAAAGGAAGGAACAGGAATCCAACCAAACTCGCTACAGGCTTCTTTCAGCAGGGTCGTTGTCGGGTCTACGCCCTCTTTCTCTTTCTTGACCCTAAAGACGTGTGCGCCAAGCGTCTGCAGATGTACGGTCTTTCCAGTAGGCGTCTTCTCCGGCACAAGGACAACAGCTTCAAGTCCTGCTCGAGCAGCATAGGTTGCCATGGATGCTGCCGCGTTGCCAGATGATGCTGCAGCAACGGTACTCACTCCATCTTCAGCAGCACGACTCACACCGACACATATTGGCCTATCCTTGAACGACCCTGAGGGATTCAAAGTCTCAATCTTCAGATGGAGATTCTTCACCCCGAGGTGTTCGGCAAGCCTCTGACCTCTTACGAGGGGTGTATTCCCTTCTCCCAGCGTCAAGGCGTTCTCTCTATGACGGAGTGGTAGAAAGTCGAAGTACCTCCAGATTCCGCCTGACACCTTACGAACCTCCCTCCTTTCGACAGAGGCACTGAGAGCGTCCATGTCGAGGTGGAAGTCTATTCTCCCTCCACATCCATCATTGGGTGGGACGTCGTCGAAACTGTAGCTCTTTCCACATCCAGCACACTGTATTCGCTTATATTTGGGCAAACCGTCACCAACATATGCTCGACGTGTACTCATAGTTAAGTGGATTACGGCCTCGGGTGTCTGAGATGGGTATTTTCGAAGTTGAAACCAAATTTGGAGTGACTGAAGCGCAAGTACAGAAGGCGATAAAGCGGCTAATGAACAAGGGCGGAACAAAGATCCAATCAGTCACTCAGGAGGATATCTATTATGGTCATCCCATGCGAGCCTTTGCTGAAACGGACGAAGCTCTGCGAATCAGATATCAGTTGCCGGAAACCGAAGAGAAGAGAAACGATACACCAGTCATCGAATTGACGTACAAAGGGCCAAAGGTAGACGAGAAGTCAAAGACCAGACTTGAACTCTCCGTAAATATCGATAACAGAGAACGCTCTGAGGCAATACTCCTTGCACTAGGATTCAAGAGAGTTCGCACGGTGCGGAAGGAGCGAGAGTACTACAGACTAGGGGAAATTCACTTCTCCGTTGATAGAGTGGAGGGACTCGGTCTCTTCATAGAACTCGAAACGGAAGTAAGACAGGAATCCCGAATAGAGGAGAAACGAAATCTTCTGCTGGAACTGGCTGAGAATCTAGGCTTGGACATGGACAAATCGACCCGTCTCTCCTACCTAGAGCTGCTCATCAGTCAGGAATACTGAATCTGCCTGGGGATGCAATCTCACTTCTCAGCTCCTCAACAAGTAGCTCCAGGACTCGATGTCGCTTCTTGCCCAGCTGTTTTGCCGCCTGAGTGTAGAGCAGATCTCTCAGCCGGAGCAGCTTCTCATCAGCATGCTTCAGAAAACCTTGAATCCCAACACCCGTTACTGCTGATTGCGCAATTGCACGATACGCTCCTACAGCTCCCATAGCATCCAGTTTGTCAGCATCGCTCAGGATTTCGCCCTCCAAGGAGTTTGGTTCCAGTCGCTCACTGAAGCGATGCGTTCGAATAGTGTCAGCGACTAGGACTATCTCCTCCTCCGAGTAGCCCACCTTCTCCAAGATTGGCTTGGCCATGTCCCCTGACAGGATGGCATGGGAAACACCTGTTTCCTCCTCTCTTACTCTACCAATGTCGTGCAGTAGTGCAGCTGCGCCAAGAACTCTCAGATTTGCATCCTCCTCTCGGCCTATTTCTAATGCAATATCGAGAACGCGCAGCGAGTGGTCGTAGGTATGTGCTCCTAGATCATTACCCTCCAGTATCTCTCTGACCTTCACATTGATTCTTTCAAGATATTCCTTCACGTGTGTTCACTATCCGTCCACTGAACCGGAGCTTGATTAGGTGCTGCCTATGTCCCAGAGCGTCCCTTTTTGTCCATTGTGATGAGACTGGACAAGAAATGCTTTAATCCTCAGGAAGGCACATCGAACCAGACTAGTCGAAGACCACCATCTTGTGCGGGAGTCTCACCCAACAAGAGTCCGCACGCTGAGTCTGTGAGAGTGAAAACCTAGTGAGTGCCGCCGAAGCCAAGCCCAAGCGCAGAATGGGTATCACCACCATTCTAAGCTCTATCTTCCTTCTCTTGACAATCATCTGGGCCGCTAACACATTCATAGTCATTCAAATGGGGGCAGTCAGGTCTGATACTCCCCATGAGAAGTATGATCAGATTCCACCTTGGCCGTATGACATAAGCTGGGCTGGCGGGCAGTCTAACTGGTTTGAGGACGTGAACTACACAGATATCCCACTGAATCAGGAAATCCCCCCGGATATCCTTGAACATATGGAAGATGTAGTCTTCTATGCCTATCCTGACCAGCCACCTCAGCTCTGGCGAACTGGTGCATACGATGAGTATGATGGCTCTGGTTGGGGCAAGACACTGGAAGACTCACTAAGAGATGCGGGACCAGAAATCATCACGCGATCCCAGGCAGAAGCACTTGGCAATGAGATATACACCATTGTCATCAACGTGACCGCGGGTCCAAATGTTGGTGAGATAGAACTACCTACTCTATTTCCGACGATTTTGGTCATCGAAGACTCCTTCACGACAGGTCACGTTGAGGCCGGAACCTACCAGCCGGATGATGAGTCTAGGTTAGTACGCTACGATCTTGAAACGGATGATTACCGTACACTCCTTTTCAGCCCACTCCTAGATGTGCCAACAGGAGAACCTGTCCTCATCAGTTATGAGGTGACTTTCGAGCAACAGGATTTAGGTAACATGGCGGCTAGCGCACTGGAGGGCTCTCTGGCACCGGCATCGATCCGGAACACCTATGGCTTTCCAACCCTTTCGGGCGTTCCGCTGACACAGAGAGTCATCGACAATATCACCCAGTTCGAGGGTGTCGGTGATGACGCCTTTCAAACGGCCTCCGCTGTAGAGAACTACTTCCGGACCACATTCGAACTCATGATTGAAGAACCCGAGGTCTTTGAACGTCCAGACTCGAATCAGGAGGTGACAGACTGGTTCCTCGAGCGGGGTGGTGGCCTGCCCATGGACTTTGCCACAGCATATTGTGTCTTTATGCGATATCTTGACATCCCCGCACGAATCGCAAAGGGTTATGCAATCGGCGATGCGCAGGATGGTTACAGGGTGCTCAAGGTCAAGCACATGATGTTCTGGGCTGAGGTCTTTATTCCCATGTCCGGCTCGTCGGAAGGCGGAGAATGGAGGCAGGTACTTCCGATACCTCTCCCTCCCGACATGGGCGGGAGTGAACTGCCTGAAAACATGGAGGAGGGCGATGTTCAGCTATGGGTCTGGCCCAATGTTCCGCAAGGATGGGTTCAGATTGGTGAAGAATTCACTCTGAGTGCTCTTCTCATGGTCAACTATGTCCCCGTTTCCACATCAGAGTCCATCGTTTTTCGTGATGTCACTGATAACATGCTGATGGGTACCACGTTTATTGAACAGGGCACAACACTTCCCCTCGCGAATCTGACTTACACCTATCAACCTGGTGCAACCCCCGGGTTGCATAACATAACTGCTGCGTATATTGGCCCCACCTATGATGTTGGGAACTTCACGCTGCTCTATGTTGTTGCACAACCGGATCCTCTGGAACCCGGTTTACCCTCCGATAGAGCAATCCTCCCCGCTGAAACCATCGACATGAACATCAAATTGGGTGCAGACAATTACACCGGCGCTTGGGAAGATACTGTTGATGTGCATGGAGTCATGACGGTGGGAGGAGAGCCTGTGGACGGCACGACCCTGAATAATGACCAGATGCAGATCATGTGGGACCAGACGTGGATGGGCAATGCCACAATCCAGTCAGACGGTACCTACCAGCTCGACATATTCGTTGACCCTTATGATCCTCGCATGGTGCCTGGTGCCCATGAGGTGTGGTCAAGCTACGCCGGAGAGTATACCCAGCAGGGAATACCAATACTCCTCCCAGCTAGGTCTGCGGATAACTCAACAATCACACTCTCCGGAAAGATTGAGATTGCTCTGACGGTGACCCCCACAAGTGCGTATCCTGATGCCACCCTTCTCTACGATGGCAGTGCCCAGATGCTTAACGGCACCCCCTTGGTTTCTGAAACCATCAGCATGTTCTTCGATGGAGTGCTGGTTGACTCTGATCAAACCAATGTCACCGGCGGCTTCAGTGGGTCATACACCCTTCCAACTGGTCAAGCAACCGGCACCTA
>SDNO01000100.1 GCA_004524435.1 Candidatus Thorarchaeota archaeon
GATGCAAGAGTACTCACGGCGAGCACCCGTGTGAAACTAGGAGCAGCATCAGACATTCCATTCATTGCCAGAATAGAGTATCTCGAAAATGCTGATGGCTTAGACCGGTTCCTCACTGACCTGCAGAAGAAGCACGGCCCACATCTCTGGCAAGTCTTCGTTTCAGCATCAGAACCCGTGGTCTTCATACTCCTGTTTGCAGACGGGCTGACCCAGGTGGACAACCTGATACACTGGATACGGGAACACGAGATTACGAACTCCGTGATTGGTTCCGTTTCTATTCATCACAGATACTTCCCGGGTCTGAACGGTGTAATGCTAGACGATATGCTCAAAGATGTCAAGCTCAAGAGGTGACTATAGCTGGGAAAGCAATGCATACTATCCAAAGGCCCAGATCATGGTCATGACTGCTGTGACTAATGTCATGAGAATTGCTACCACGGCTCCATATCTGATGACCTTTCCCTCAATGCCAATCTGATCAATCACAGCGGCAGCATTCTGAATCTTCGCTGGACTCAGGACACTGGCAAGACCGCCGCCAATACCATTTGACGCTGAAACCACGACTGCATTTGCACCAATTGATGAACTTGCGATGTAGTGGTAATCAGTGAACATTGCAATAGCCGAAGTTTCGGACCCCGAGATGAAACCAGCAAGAAGACCCATGAAGGCAGCAGTCAGCGGGTAGGCGGCTCCCAGGGTGTCTGAGGTCAATGTCGCAAGCAAATAGACCATGTTGTTGCTCGGATCGGCTGGACGCATCCAGACACCAAAGGTGTTAGGGACGAACCCGCTGAATACCATGACTTCGGCCATAGCGAAGAAGATGGCCGCCGCAAGAACAGGTCTTGGAGCCCGCTTGAGGAACTTCGAAAGCGTCCTCTTCAAGGTCTCTTTGTCACTCTTGAAGAAGGGCATTGAAACAAGAGTGGCGATGAGCATCAGAGTGTAGGCCTGCCACAGAAACTTCGTGCTCACGGCATAATTCCTGATAGACATATCTGCTGCTTGGTACTGCCCGAATTGAACGACGAAGTCAAGCTGGACAGCAAGAAGATGCCTCACTGGTTCAATGAGAGTCGTTGCAAGACTGAGAACGACTAGAATCACCCACGGGATGCTTGCCCGTTTGAGATCCATTGACTGCTCCGTTTTGATATCGGCTTCATCCAATTGGCCCCTGTCTAAGAAGGGGCGATTCTTCATTCGATTGTAGCCGTACAGAATTAGGAGAACTGCAGCACCTGCGACTATGTTGGTGAGCCGTGTGAGATTGACGAATTCGAGGTTGCACACGATTGCAGCGATGCCCGCGGTCCCACCTGACAGGATGGCTAGACTCAACCCTTCACGGCTCATGAGAAGATTCTTACCGCCCGCAATCCAAAGCATGGAAACTGCGATGCCCACGGAAACGACAGGCATATACATGGCAAAGACCGACCCTGCGAACCAGAGCTCGATGGTTGTTCCGGCAGCACGTGAGTAGGTTTCTTGGAAGACTTGGGCCGGCACACCCAATAGTGCAAATGTTGTGAGTGGGTCATAGCCTATCGATGGGAGCGCGACAGCTACCAGAGGTGAGAACCCGAGGGCCAACATCACTGGTGGGAGCATTGAAACGGGGGTCGCCCCAATCCCGACAAGGAACAATCCCAGACCAAGGCTGATCAGCATGATTTGCATCGGCTTGTTTCCGCCGCCGAGGGTCTTGAAGAATACAATCATGCGCCGCAGAGCCCCGGTCTCTTGCATGTATGTCATCATGAGGATTGAGGTTGCCACCATTAGCGAAATCGGGAACGATTTCACAATCCCTGCAAGACTCGCAACAAGTGCTACACTAATATCAGTCTGAAACGCGACAACGGCAATCACAACGGTGACTAGCCATACCATCACACCCGTGAAGTCTGCAGCCTTGTGAAGGAAGACAAGCAGCACAAAAGCGAGAATGATAGGAAACACTATGAGGAGAAATCCGATGAGCGGATCCATCTTCACTCCGTCCTTTTCTCAAGGTAGCCATTCTCATAGTACCAATCGATGGCTCTCTTGATACCTTCCTGCATGGCGTACTCAGGGTTCCAGCCAAGTAGTCTCTTGGCTTTCTCATTGGAATACCAACGTTCCTGGTCCATACTCTCAATGGTCTTTGGGTGCCAGAGGAAGGTCGTCTTGCCGCGGTTCTTGATCGGACTCAGCAAGCCTATTCCAATCTTGGCAAGGGTTGTGGGCACGTGACGCTTGGGAGGATCAACGCCTAGACACTCACCGAGAAACTTGATCAGTTCATTATATGTCATGGGTTCATCTGGAGCCAGTATGATTGTGTTGTCCAGTGCGCTCTTGGAGGTGAGAGCCTTCACGAAACCGTCCGCGATGTCATCTACGTGGGTATACATGATATGCTTCTCGCCGTCGCCTGGCAGAACAGGTACCTCTCCTTGATTGATGGCCTTGATTGTTTCATAAGCAGTGTACAGGTCGCCTTCCCCCATTACTCCCGTTGGTCGAAGGATGATGTAGTTGAGACCTGTGTCCTCTGCAATCTGACGTACTGCCTTTTCAGCCATCACCTTCGACTCGCCATAGTCGAACTGCGGTCTCAATTCGGTGTCTTCGTTACCAGGGGGATACCTAACAGGCCCAATAGCCTCGGTTGACGAACAATAGATGAAACGCTCGACACTAGTGCCGACGCAGGCATTCATGACGTTCTTCGTTCCTTGAACATTCACCTCGTACATCAAGTCCACATCAGATGGATAGAAGTCAAAGTAAGCTGCAAGATGCAGGACTGCCTCGACTCCTTTCGTGGCATTCTCGAGCGATTCAATGTCCAGCAGTGCACCCTCCACGAACTCGATGCCCTCAGGTAAGCCGTGTGTGTTACTCGTCTTCCGCACAAAGGCGCGAACATCATGGCCCTCTTTGACCAAGCGGTGTATCAATCGTCGGCCGATGAATCCAGTTCCTCCGGTAACAAGAACCTTCAATGGTCATTACCTCGGGAGCAAGAAGTTTCTTCGCACATTTATCTCTTCCCGACAACTGATTCCAGATACGCTAGAAGGTTCAGAATCACCTAGTGGGTTGCTCTGTTATTCACCTAACTGTTGAAGATGCTGGTCTATCTTCGGCAACACTTCTCCTGCCTTCCCGCGAAGGTGATGGTCAACGTGTGGCGTCAAGGGAGTCGCCTCGACATTGATCTCAATCACCGCACCCCCATTCCGTTTGACCGTCAAGGGAAACGATGCGGCCGGCTGAACCAGTGCGGAAGTCCCGATAACCAGACAGACATCTGCACGGCGGAGCTCGCTGTACACATCGGTCATCAGCGACGGATCAAGGTTCTCCCCAAACCAGACCACATCCGGTCGCAGGTTGGCCCCACATTCAGGGCAAGAAGGTATTCCGCCAGCCGGGCTATCAAGACGCCCACGATAGTCACACGATGTACATTTGACCGCCCAGAGATCTCCATGGACCTCCATGATCTTCCGAGAACCCGCTCGATAGTGAAGTCCGTCAACATTCTGTGTGATGACTGACTTGAGAAGCCTCTCCGTTTCCCATTTCGCCAGTGTCTTGTGTGCGGGGTTCGGACTGCAGTCACCAATCAGACCCTGACGCCAGGAGTACCATTCCCAAACCAGCTTGGGATTGCTTCCAAAGGCGTGTGGAGTAGCAAGTTCCATGGCATCATACTCTCTCCATAGGCCATCCTCGCCGCGGAACGTGGGTACATTGGACTCTTTTGATATGCCGGCTCCTGTCAGGGCAATCATGTGTTTCGAGTCAAGTATGAGTCTCGCAATCTCTTTGATAGTGCTCTCAGCCATATCTCTCACCCGTAAGAACGGGCAACGAAGGATCTCCGCAAAGCGTCGTCACGCCACCACCCTTATTAGGGCGTTCTTAACAATATCGAATTGAATCATGATAAATCATCGATGTGGTGAGTAGAATGCCAAGAAGGAGTAAGAAGCGGACCTGGTTGATGCCGCAAGAAGTTGAGGTTTGGTATATCCTTCCAGCGATACGGCGGGAACTGACTAGGATAATGATAGACCGAGGAATCGCGCAGAAAACGATAGCCAAGATGCTAGGTGTCACTGAGCCCGCCATCACCCAGTACAAGCTGAAACGCTCCAAGCGGTCAAGGGGGGACCAGATAGAGATTCCAGAGGAACTCATGGATGAAATCGAGCATTCCGCAGATGTCATCATCAATGCATGGGAGAATCGGCCAGCTGGGGAGATGGTCTATGAAACCATGACCCGGGAGATCAATAGGCTCATAGATGTGCTCAGAGATGCTGGAGTAATCTGTGAGGTTCACAGAGAACACTGTGAGCATGTGAAAGAAGACTGCTCGGCCTGCAAGTAGCGCTCTAGATTCTTATTCATCTCAAGCCTCTCCTGAGTTGAAAACACATATTTTGGGTCGTTCTTTTCAGTCACGGGACGGTATCAGGAGACTACACCCGTGAATGGAGCCATAGAGGTTGAAGTAGACGGCCGAATAGCCAAGGTAACCATGTGCAGGCAAGAGAAGTTGAACTCTGTCACTCGGAAAATGCTTGAGGACTTTGAAGAGAAGGTATCCGCTCTCGCGAATGATCCTGAGATCATGGGCATTCTGTTCACAGGAGAGGGAGAGCGGGCATTCTCGGCTGGCTTTGACCTGAAGACAGTTGAGTCCCTTGAAGGCGAGGCGCACCACGATTTCTTCAAACTCCTTGAATCCGCGATTCAACACGTGAGATGTGCCAGAAACTGCCTCACTGTGGCTGCTATCAACGGGTATGCTGTCGGTTTTGGCGCAATACTTGCCGCTGCCTGTGACATTCGCTTCTTCTCTGATGACGCCGTGTTCAGACTTCCTGAAGTCGATCTCGGTATATTCCCCGGAGCAGGGGCAGCCTCGAACTTGATTGCGCTTGTTGGCCCCGCCCACACAAAGGATATTCTTCTAACAGGGAGGAAATTGAATGCACAGGAGGCCTTCCGTATCGGGCTGGCCACAAGAGTTCTTCCAAAAGAGGAGGTTCTGCCGTACGCAGTTGAGTTTCTCAAGAAGCTGACATCCAAGGACAGGAAGGTTGTTATTCGAACCAAGAACCTCATCGATGGGATGACCGGGGCGGAGCAAAAAGACGCAGCTGATATGGAGTCCATGTATCTCGAAGAATGGCTCCGGGAATATCGAGATATCTGATCAAGAGGCGCGCGGGTAAGAAGACTCATATCCTCTCTGCTATTCGAGATGCCGCCCAGAGTTGTCTCTAATGCTCGAAATCATCATTCTCATAGCCATAATTCTCGGATCTCTCTCTGTGTTCTGCTACTTCGCCAGACGACTAGACAGACAGTTTCATTCCATGGTAGAGGAAGAGATACAGGCCCTTGAGAGCCGAGCCAAGGAGTCGCAAGATATACAGCAGGCAGCCGTTGAATCGCTGCCAGGACTGGTCCAGTCATACCTCCGTCGAGTTCTTGACATAGACCGCGTGTTCGACGATTGTGTGAAGATCTCACAGGTTGGTGAGTTCCGTCTTGGGGATGAATCTAGCTGGTTTCCCCTAGAATCAGTATCGCACGTTCTGACAAGCGAGCTTGGATTCATATGGAAAGCCTCCCTAAATCCGGGGTCACGATTCACAATCTTTGCCCGTGACAAACTCGTTGATGGACAAGGATTCATGCTCATGAAACCCGCCTATTCTCGAGATATGGAAGACCGAACAGGACCGGAGATTACGACGTCGATGTTGGTCAGGTATCTCTCCGAAATACCTTGGTTTCCAAGTTCCATTGTCAATAATCGGGAGCTTGAATGGATTGGAGAAGAAAACAACTCAGTCAGGGTTTCCACAAAGGTCGATGACATTCGGGCCTCTGGTGTCTTCGAGTTTGACGAGGATGGCAGAATAGTCAAGTTCTCCACAACCGAGCGATTTCAGGAAACAGAAGAGGGTTTTACTCGTGTCCCTTGGACCTTGCGATATTCTGACTACAAAGAGTTTGACGGGGTGGAAGTGCCATCTGAGATTGAGGCCGCGTGGACTATTGACAAGAAGAGCTTCCCATATCTGCGCCTCGAGCGAATATCCGCCCGCTAATGCTCTTCATGTATTGGATGATGTGGACTATTCAAGAAACGCATCGGCAATGAGTTGGAAGTCGAAGAGTGTCTTGAATACTGGCGAGCTCGCAACAAAGAGGCAAATACCAGGCAGCCTTGACTAGCCTAACATCATTGCGGCCTACATCCGCGTCTTTCAAGCTCCGTCTCTATGAGTTTCTGTTTCTAGGGATCTCACCATAGCGGAAATGGTCCTATGACGGATAGCACATAATACTCGCAGAGGACAATGATTCCGATTAGAATCAGTACTGCGATTGCTTTCAGAACACTACTTGCTTCTATCTCCGCTGTTTTACCGGCCACGGCAAGCCGATCAGTATGAGAGTCGATTCTCTCGATTCTGGTTCTGGCGACTGGGATGACATCGGCCAAGCGCTGGCGAACCGAGTTGACTAATCGCGGATGGTACCTTCCAAGATAGACCACCGAGATGACAACTATAGTTCCCGAACTGAGCAAGAGGAAAAAGAAGACGAAATAGACACCCGCCACGAGGATGTTAGTTATCTCAGTTGCTTCCGAGCTATAGGCCAAGTCATATGCAAGACTGATTCCCACGATGAGACCACCAATTCCAATGAATCGGTCAAGGATTCCGTTGCTCATGGCTTCACCTGTATCTCGGACGAACCGACTACTATCCATATGCCGAATCATGGCATCTTTGATAATCCAATTCACAGGGACAATCCAAGAGATTAGTAGAGGTACCAGTTGCATGACCATTATTGATAGGAAGAGAGCGTCCTTGCCCAGCAAGTCGCCTGTGAGCAGAGTATTGAGAAAGAACGCGATGTAGAACGTGAATCCGATGTTGCTAGAGATTGCTGAGAGAATTCGATTCCTCATCACCCAGCCAACATCATCCAGATCAGTATCACTTGGTTCTGCTTCAATGAAGTAACCCTCATTCCCACGGTATGTTTCTATGCCAAAAAGGGTGCCAAGAATTGACAGTGGTCTGGAGGTTACGCCTTCCTTCTGGTTGAGCTCAAAGCTCTTGACGACCTGATTGCTTACGATGCCCTTTGCGATTCTGCTCCATACCAATGGGGTTATCGCGATTATGATAAGGTTGGGAACTATCAATCCAAGAACCTGTTCCTCCAGCAGGAATGAAAAAGTGCGTTCTGGAGGAATGATTAGTTCGTCGATGAAATCAACCACAATGAAAAGGTACCCGATACTGAGGAGAAGCGCAATACAAGCATACTTGAGCCATCCCCCAGATGACGCAGGAATCACCTCGTAATGGAGATCCTCAAGTTGGTTCTCCGCGGATTCATGTTCTATCTCTTCGCTTGTGTTCTTCTCTCCCAATTTGGCTCACGCTCTGTAACTGTTGTTTCTTGTGGATTATGCCTTATATCAGATATTCAGGCGGACCTACTCTGGAATTAGGTCCGAGTAATGCTGCTATGAACTAGTCTTCAAGACCCATTTCGAACAGACCTATCTCTATCTCATGAGGCCTCTCCTTCAAGACCTCCTCTTCTTCGTAGAGGCTAGTGTATCTAGGAGGGTGAATACTGACCAGAGTATCACATTCGTTTTCCAGGGCAAGACCGAGATGATGAGAGAACGAGCGCAGAAATGAAGATGAATCCGAAGGATATACGGTGGCAAACCACTCTCTCTCGCGTGGACTGACAAAGACTAGACCGGTTGAGATTGCGACTACTTCTTCATCTCGTTGGGTTATCCAGTAGTCAGTTTCACTCGATGCTGATTCCAAGCCGGTAGCATCAGCATCCACTGCATCCCAATGGTATACTAGTACGCCCTCAGGAATCAGAGCCTGATGGTCCGCGATGACATCGGTCAGTTCTTCAGCGTCTATCCTAGACACGTCACCCTCGTTGTTGCTCCAGTTAATCTCTGAGAGTCCGCCCTTCCAGAAGGCGTTCATCGAAAGGATCGGCCTAAGTCCTGCATCTCCTGCAAGTTTCACAGCAGCCACGTTTCGAAACGCAGTAATCAGCCGTACACGCTTGGCACCCATCGACTTGGCCTGCCTAACCATATATGCAGTCAACTCACGCCCCAGCCCCTCGTTCCTATGTTCAGGGTGTACTCTAATCCCTTCCATCCACCCCGTCCTTTTTCCATCCATCATCCGCACATTTGCAACGCCAATGACCTCTCCCTGCCTTTCAACGACAGAAGGGTTAGAGTTGGGGTCCTTCAACCAGAACTCCAGTGCAACGGACACATAGTCATTCCCACCCCAGACGTTCTCTGTCATTTCAATGATTGCAGGGATGTCATCCCCGCTGAGTGGTCTGATGTTATCGACCATCGCAGATCACCTTCCTTTCACTATGACATCAGGACTCTCATGAAAGATAAAACCGTCGCCTATGGTCCTACGGGCAGCTACCTGCGCTTGTTAACAAAATCCAGAAAATCATCTTCGCTCATAATCTTGAGGCCAAGTTCTTCTGCCTTCGTCAGTTTTGAACCGGCTCCAGGTCCTGCAACCACCATATCTGTAGATCCACTCACACTTGAGGCCGCCTTTCCTCCA
>SDNO01000187.1 GCA_004524435.1 Candidatus Thorarchaeota archaeon
ACAACGTGGTTCCCAGAGTCAGCCAGAGTGGTGTTGATAGACGCGACATACTGACCCGTCGAGCCAATTTCCGAGAATGACCCGGCTCCGCCTTCCCACGAATAGGTGACAGTAGCACCAGGCGTGAGATTGCCATCAAGTAGATTCTCGTATGATACCTCAAGATTGGCGAGTTCTCGCCAGTAGAGCTGGATAGTGTCCTCAGTAGGAGTGAGCACGGTGCTGATCACGGTGACTGTGAATGTGGGGTTGGCCTCGCGGGTTTCATAGTTCGATTTGTACAGAGTGATGTTCAGCGTATAGGCGCCCGTATCGTCTATGTCGATTGTGCTGAAGCTGATCACATAGACACCCGGACCTGTGTTATTGACATCCAATCCACTGGGGACTATGCCCGTGGCCAGGTAGGTCACACCGACGCTTGCCGCATCAATCCCGACCTGACCGTGATCCAGGTCCTTGTAGTAGACGGTAACTTCAACTGAATCGCTTATCTGTACAGACGACGGGGTCGGAACATCATTCTGGATACTCGTCCATATCAAATCTACAGAACCGGTCAACGTGATTGTGGAGAGATTGCTATAGTAAGGCGCTGAGGAGGGATTCCAGTTGATGTCCAGATCGAAGTTGTAGTCCCCTTCGCCGCTCAGAGCCGCAGTCCAGACAGTCACGGTATATTGGCCGGCAAGTGCGCCTGTTCCCTCGCTCACCCAGTACGATAGCCCCTCCACCAGCGGGTCTGTAGAACATTCGAAGTAGATGATTGCTCCTTCCACAGGCATCTTCTTGATGTTGTCCGATACCGTGAACGAGATTGTCATATTGTCCCCTACGGGAGTTGTCTGAATCTGGCCCAGAGCGACAGACATGGTCCGCGCAATGCTCCCCAGAGTGAGTTCTGTCTGATCGTCCTCGTAGTAGGGGGCCACACCATCTGCCCAGTCGATGACGACCGTGAGGTTGTAGTCAGATATCAGAGTCGAGGCCAGTACGGTGGAGTTGATACTGATGCGGAACGCAGAACCGGATATCTCTGTCAACATGAACTCCCCACCGGAGAGGAGCGTGCCGTTGCCATAAATCCGGATATCATCTGAGGTGATCGTAATTCGTCTGTCCACAGCACCTGCAGTATCGGTGTATGCGAATGTGAAGGTGAAATTGTCAAGGAATCGCGGCTGACCAGGTGGTGCCAGAATCTCGACGTCTGTACTTCGTTCTGTCACCGATACTGTGACATTCCTGAGGGCATCGTTGTAGAACGGCGCTGTGCCATCATTCCAGTCTGCTGTGACGGTGACCCTGTAACTACCGGGCGCTCCTAGCGAGGAAGTGTTCAGAGAGATGAAATATGTCCCTGGCGCTCCTGTTGAAACGAAGTAGTCGGTGCCTTCTACAAGAGATTGAATCAGGATTGCAGCCCCAGAGATTCCGTCCTGCTCATCTGTGTCCTCATAGAATACTTCGAAGACTGCAAGCTCCCTGAAGGCCGTCGGAGTCGGAGGATCTGGAACACTGAGGAGTGACGTCCGCTTCCGTATTGAGAAGTAGATGTAAGCATCATCGTACCGATAGTAGGGGGACTCGTATGCGTAGGTCATATTCACGTGCAAACTGTAGTTGAAGCCAACACTGAGTGGTTGACCTTCAGTATCTATGGTCAGAGAGTATGATTCACTTGCAGGCTCCCACTGGATAGAGTAGACCCAGGGGATCCCAGTATCGGTGACTATCGAGAAAGTCGTCTGGAACGATGCGTTTCCGATTGCTTCAAGTGTCAGCTGATCCTGAAACTGGAGGGAGAGATCCATCTGTGTTCCGTATCCGATTGCACCCACATAGTCAGCTGAAAGCAGGCTGCCTCGTAATCGGACCGTCAGTGAACGTACAGCAGAGGCATTGGACAGATACTCAGAGCCCGTATAGACCAGACTTGCATTGATGTCGTAAGAGCCCGGTTCTGAGAAGAATCCAGTATACAGTTCTACGGAAAACACACCCAGACCGTCAGGAGTGACCTGATAGTTCTCAGAGGGGATTGGAGAACCGTCGAAGTACATTGTAAGAGTGGATTCAGAGATTCCAAGCTCAGTTTCACCAGCGATATCGAGATACGCTACACTGAAAGTGACGTTCTCGTTGAAGGCTGTGGGTGCAGGTGCTTCGAAGTTCGCCTGAGTTTCTCTTTGAATGACCGATATAGAGGACAGCTGAAGGGTCCGGTTGGCATAGAATGGCGAACCACTCCATGTGACATTGATATAGAAGTACTTGACACCGATCCCTCCAAACTGAGCAGTGTTGAATGATATACTGAAAGTACGAGTAGAGGGACTGTAGTCAATCGCAGGAGTCTCAGTGAGATTCGTCATGATCTTGAGAGCAAGATTGTCCTCTATTGCCTGCTCAGGAAGGTCCGTTGTATCGAGAAACTGAAGACTGAGTGTCGCATTCTCAGCGTAGGCGGTTCTTGCAGCCTTTTCCAGCGATAAGGCCGTCGTCCGTGCGATAATAGTCACACGTACTGAACTCGCATCATCTTGGTAGTAGTTAGGCGCATCCGGCCAGTCCACGAACACGGTCACATTTAGCTGTGAAGCTAGGGATGAAGACAGCACAGTCGAGCTGATGGCTATCTCATAGTTGTACTGACTCCCCAACTGAGTAAAGGTGAAATCAGCCGGGTCCAGTGGAACGCCTTCGTTGTATATGGTGAGTTGGCTCTTGTCAGTACTGAGGGCAGCAGAGGTTGCCAGATCCGTGAATGCAACAGAGAAGACCACGTCCTCGAGGAAGCTTGTCCTCGAAGGTGGAACCAGTACTACCACATTCGTTGTTCGTCTTATGACAGTCAACGTCAGTGTGAGGCTTGCGTTGTTGTGATACGGTTCGCCGCTGGTCCAATTGGCCCAGACGGTTATCTGCGTTCCTCCAAGCCCATCAAGGGCCGTCGTGTTGACCGATATGTCATAGTAGCCACTGCCTGCGGGCGAGTAGACATAATCGTCACCGGGCGTGAGGAGCGTTCCGCCTTTCGTGACATAGATGTCACCGCCAGCAATGCCGGTACTGGCATCAGCGTCACCATAATAGACTGCAAACTCGGAGTAGTCGAGATACGCACTCTGAATCGGTGCTTCAGACTGCTCCAGAGATGATGCTCTGAAGCGGATTTGGTAGGATATTGTCAGGTCATCCCATGCATAGTAAGGCGATACGTCAGCGTAGCTCATGTTCAATTGCAGGAAGTATTCGACACCAATCTCCAGGCCAGTCTGGTCCGAAGTTTCAACTAGGAGGAGATAGTTGCCTCGTATAGGCCGCCAAGTTATGGTGTAGGTCCAGTCACCCGCAGTAATCATGTCGAACGTAACCAAGAAACTCTCGTTGCCAATGTCGACTTGGTTGAGCTGATCTTCGAAGTAGAGCACAACCTCGATGGGCGAGTTGTATGGTACATCAGCCACGGGATCCGCACTGAGTATGGTGACTCTCTTCCTGATGTTGAATGTCCTTTCTGCCGTCACGGTAGTGTAGTAGAATTCTGTGGAAGAAACCTCGACTCGCAGTGTGTAGTAACCAGGTGAGGCCTTATAGGTCGTGTTCAATTCGATGTTGTACACTCCAGCGCCAGCCTCGGACACGGAGTAGTACGACGCCCCAATGGGTGAGCCACCATCGTAGAGAACCACAGCTCCGTCCTCAATTCCTGACGTCGAAGCCCCAGCTATGTCGGTCCATGTCACGGAGAAGGTAACGTTCTCCAGATAGGACGTGGGAGCGGGTGCCTGATAGTCAAGCAATGTGTCGCGGTCAATCACCGTCACGTAGACAACTCTACCTGTTCGATTAGCATAAAATGGAGTCCCGGCCCACCTAACACTCAACGTGAATGACTGCTCACCCAAAGATCCAAACTGCGAGGTGTTGAAGGTCACAGTGAATACTCTTGAGCCGTCGTCATAGCTGAGGACGTAAGAGGCCAGGCTGAGGGCTATCGACAGCTTACTTGAGTTTGCTATATCCTCGCTCGAAAGAGTATCCTCGTAGGTGAACGAAAAGTCGGCAATCTCATTGTATGGAGTGGACGACGCCGGTATGATTGAAACTAGTGTATCTCGTGAGAGTATCCGAACAGAGATCGTGTCGGTTCGATTCGTATACTGGGGATCTGTGTTTGCGGACCAGTTGATATAGAGCCGCATGTAAACGAGACCCGTCATGCCAAAGATAGAGTTGTTGAATCTGATTGAGTATTGCCCAGGTTTGCCAACTGCATCCACCTCCCAGATGTCAACTTCGGAGAGGTCAACTGACACGCCTTCAAACTGTACATATACGAAGACATTACCAGGACCATACGGATTGCTTGACGTATTAGTGATACCAAGACCGCTGTCAGCCTCGGCATACTCGATTGTATAAGACATGTTTCCCAGGTATGGCGTCGGTTCTGAGGATGTGATGAGGATGAGCTCTGATGCCACGCCGATGATGTTGACGGATGCGGAGATGCTCTTGTTCTCGAACTGCTGTACAGGACCGGTCCAGTTGAAGTAGATAGTGAAGCTCTGTTGGCTGACACCAAACTGGTTCGCATCAATCTGTATCGTGTAGAATCCTCCACCTTCATTGATCAGGGTGGTCGTGATCCAGTCCGTACCGTTCCAGACGTGGTCTTCAACGCTTGATGAGTCGATTCCTATCTTATTGTCAAAATCATAGTATCGCACCGAGATATTGATCAGCGCATTGAATGCAGTGGGCTCCACCGCGGTGACGAGGTTGAATATCGTGATGTGGCTTCGAACATCGACCTCTATCTCACAGTACCCAGGCTGGTAGTTTGCACCATTGGTGAAGTTGAACCAAATCAAATAGACGCCGAGCTCATCAGAGCCGGTTGTGGTGAAGTTCACCTCATACCTTGTTCCTGTCCAGGTAATCTCAATGGGAATGGATCCTGACCAGTTGCTGATGTGACTGTCTGTATTAATGGCGACATCATTGTCTAAGTCCCAATAGTCAATGTAGAAGATCTTCGTGTTACCGACAGGCATGTCCAATGTGATTGTAGAGGGATTCAGGTCAGTATTGACCTTGTTTACTACAACCGTTATGACAACGCTGCGAGCAGCGTATCCTTCAGCGTCTGCGGTGAGATTAACGTAATTCTGTCCTAGGACGAAGCTTGAAACACCTATTACCACCTCGTAGTTACCATCCCCGACGTGCTGATATGATATCCAGATGCTACCGTTTGCAGTGACGGTGGCTGTTGCGATGCCTGACCCTCTGTCAAGATCGTAGTAGGTTAGAGTCAGTGTGGCATTGGTATTGTAGGGCGTGGCTATAGTGTAAAGGTTGGAAGTCAGATCGCTTCTGGCAGGCTGGTATTCGAAGGTTATGACCACGTTGCTTGAGGAGTACAGTGTACTGGTGGGGTCAGCAGTCACCGTGATAGTATAGAGGCCTTCGACAAAGTTCCCCACATCATCAATCGAGAGGTTGTATCGCCCGTCATTCAGGAATGTGACTGTGGCAGTGTAGGTATGTGTTGAATTCTTGACCGTGAAGTCGCCCGAAGGCGTGTTGTTGATTGGAGCGCCATAGTATGCTCCCTGTTCGCTGACATTGAGGCGCAACACTATGACGAAGTCATCACCTGTGGGGAAGAGGAGGTCACTGGGCTCGTGATAGAGTGTTGTGGTGAGACTCCGTATCGTTACATCGAACTGGTGATTGGATGGGTTGTTGTAGATTCCGGCCATGGTCACGGACAGAGTCACAGTTTCAACTCCTACGGACCAATCCTCGGTTGTAAGTGATACTGAGAAGTCTCCAGGGTTGTTCTCACTGTCTGGGTCGTAGCTGGAGCTGAACGTCCAAGAGGAAACATCATTGGTGGTAGCAAGGACAGAATTCGTGTCGAGGTCGGTGATGACTACCTGCACGGGCGTTTCATTTCCGTACGGCGCAACAAGACCGCCAGTCACTGTTGCCTTTGTGTAGTGCTTCCTGATCTCCAGATCAAACTGGTAGTTCGTAGGATTGTCATAGATCCCGCTCATGGTGACAGACAGTGTCACTGTTTCGATTCCAACTGACCAAGTGCTCGTTGTCAGTGATACATCGAAGTCCCCAGGTGTGCTCTCGGAAACTGGATCGTAACTGGAGGTGAAGCTCCAAGAGGAAACAGAACCTGTCCCGGCTAATGCGTTCCCAGAATCCAAGTCCGTTATGACAACTGTCACGGGAGTTCCAAAGCCGTGAGGGGTGAGCAGGTCACCATTCACCGTGACTGAGGTGTAGTGTTTCCGAATCTCGATATCGAACTGAACATTCTGAGGACTGTCGTAGTTGCCGCTCATCGTGATTGAGAGGGTGACTGTTTCAGTACCCAGCGGCCAAGAATCGGTTGCAAGTGTGTAGTCGAAGTCCGCGGGATTGTTCTCTGACGGGGATCCGTAAGAGGAACTGAATGTCCATGAAGAAACGTCTGCTGTGGTGGCAAGTGCGGCTCCCGTGTCGAGATCTGTTATGACAACTGTCAGGTCAGTCGTCTGGCCTGATGGCGTGACGAACTCCCCAGTAATTGACGCTGCTGTGTAATGGTTTCTTATCTCAACATTGAATTGATGGTTCGCAGGATTGGAGTAGATGCCACTCATAGTGACCGAGAGTGTTACCTGTTCGATTCCTACACTCCATGTGCTCGTAGTGAGAGATACGGCAAAATCGGCCGGAGGTGTTTCTGTTACGGGGCTATAACTCGAAGTGAAGCTCCACGAGGACACTGAGGAAGTTGTTCCTAATACGGTCCCGGTATCCTGGTCCGTCAGCACAACTGTGACAGATGTTGTCTGTCCATATGGAGTGACAAGGTCGCCCTGGACACTCACAGAGGTATGGTGTTTCCGCATCTCTACGTCGAACTGGTAGTTGCTGGGGTTCTCGTAAATGCCGGACATAGTCACAGAGAGGGTGACAGTTTCGAATCCAAGGGCCCACCCATTCGTTGTTAGAGTAACATCGAAGTCTGAGGGACCGGATTCTGAAACTGGACTGTAGCTGGATGTAAACGACCACGAAGAAACATCACTAGCACTTCCGAGTATGGTGCCTGTGTCTTGATCGGTTATCACGACTGTGACGTCAGTGTCGAACCCGTGAGGTGTCACCAGATCTCCGACGACTGAAACGGTAGTGTAGTGCTTTCGCATCTGAACATCGAACTGATGATTGGAGGGGCTGTAGTAGTCTCCACTCATTGTGACAGATAGTGTGACGGTTTCAGTTCCAAGCGCCCAAGAACTGGTGGTGAGAATCACTGCGAAGTCGGCAGGAGAAGTTTCGGAAATGGGTGAGTAGCTCGAGCTGAATGTCCAAGAGGCAACAGAACTCGTGGAACCAAGAACTGTGCCTGTATCAAGATCCCTGATTTCTACAGTAACACTTGTGTCTTGACCATAGGGAGTTACTAGATTGCCCTGGACACTAACAGATGTATAGTGCTTCCTGAGCGTAAAGGTCACATTAGTCGAATCGTCCTCGAGGAACGCGCCTGACTTGGACGCTACAAACTCATACCAATGGTCACCTAAGGATAGTCCATTAGTAGACAATGTGATGTTGTATTCTCCCGAGCCCTGACTAACTACGGTAACGGGAGTGCCATTTGAGAATGCGATGCTTGCACCAACAACGGGGGTATCATCATACACGTCGCGAAATACAAGGGTAGCCGTAAAGGAAGAACCTACTGGAGTAGTGTCAACATTCTTGTACGTCAAGTCGGTTTCATGGTTCAAATCCAAATCGAAGTAGTCATTCGCATCGTTGTAGTAGGGATGCGAGGACCAGATATTCATTCGCCACCTCAGATTGTCACCCAAGTCAGAGGTGTTCAGTACCTTTCCATAGCGACCATCGTCATACTCGTCGAGCGTTATCTCAGTCGGCACATCAGCCACAGACCAGTTGATCTTGACGGTTGCCCCTGTGACACCGTTCGTAGTAATGTCATCAGTCAGTTCCACCTCAATCTGTAGGAGGTTCCCCGCCACGCTGAGCGAGAGCTTGTCCGAAACTGCATCGGCTGGTGAGATAAGCGTCAATGAGCTATCATGCTTGACTATGAAGTTGCGTTCGTAGAGCCCCGTGGCCTCAGACACAGACGTCCCTGTGTCATTGTAATAGACGCTTGCTGTCCACTCACCTGCAATGGCGCTCGAATCCATGGTCTTGGTGAAGGTGTGTTCGGGCGAGGTCTTCTGCTGCTCGCTGCCTATCTGGACGAAGGTCGTTGGATTCAGCTGGTTGTTTCGCTCTGTGGATATCCATCCAGATGGGCGGAGGGTGGTTGAGATCCGGACCTCATCCATCTCTCCAGTCAGAAATGCCTCACCCGTCGGGAATTCCGACGTTTCAGCATAGCGGCCGCCAATGCCCCAATCAGCCGAGAAGTCCAGGTCTGCAGGATTAGGAGTGCCGCCAGCCCCTGCAGTTCCTGTGTTAGTTACATCAGACCCATCGATGTATATCTTGGTGTTTGCCACGGCATCTGCATCGATGACAACTGTGTAATGATACCAGCCAATCGACCAGACAGTCTTTGTCGTCCATTTGGTGAATTCGTCGCTGTCAATCTCAAAGCCGACTGC
>SDNO01000101.1 GCA_004524435.1 Candidatus Thorarchaeota archaeon
CGTTTCCAGATCTCCCCTGTCACTTCCTTGAACTCTAGTGCTTCCGGGGGGAGATTCAAATCACCTGACTCCTCGTCAAAATCGGTGAGTCGTGTCTGAAGTGGAGGTGTCATACACTATGGTCCTGATGAATGTAGATAAACGGCACCCTAGGTGGAGAGGGGGGCAATCAGCTCAAGCATCCACTGGTCTAACTTCTTCTCCTTCGTCCATGTTTCTTTGAAGGGGGTTTCCGCAATTTCGCCATCAATCTCACCAAGCATCACCCCATCGATTCCAGCCTTCAGACACTCTATTGCCCGTGCACCTAGCCGTGATGCCAGTATCCTATCCATCCGTGTGGGATTGCCACCTCTCTGAATGTATCCCAGCACTGAAACTCTGCATCGTTCACCAATCCGCTCTGACAACTTCTCTCCAATAGCGGAAGCATTGCCAGCTTCGTCCCCCTCAGCCACGATGACAATCGAACTGCTCTTCCCGGCCTTTCTGCCTTCAATGATTCTCGCGGCAATCTTGTCCAAGTCTGTGGGCGTCTCGGGGAGGAGAATCGCTGAGGCTCCGGACGCTATACCTACGTGAAGAGCTATGGCACCAGCATGCCGCCCCATGACCTCAACCAAGAAGACACGAGAGTATGATTCTGCGGTGTCTCGGATTTTGTCGATTGCATCCAGAGCGTTGTTGACGGCGGTGTCAAATCCGATGGAGTAGTCCGTTCCATAGACATCATTATCAATCGTTCCGGGCAGTCCAACGGCCCTTCCGCCCCAATGCTCTTGGAGGTGATAAAGCCCTCTCATCGTGCCATCGCCGCCAATAGCGACTAGTCCGTCAACGTCGATTGAATCAAGGAGCTCTGCAGCGCGCCTCAGTCCCTCTTCCGTCTTGAATTCTTCTGACCGGCCAGTCGTGAGACAGGTTCCGCCTCTGTGTATGAGATGTGCCACAGTCCTCGAAGAGAGCTCTTCGTACTCCTTGTCGAGAATTCCTTGATACCCACCATGAATACCGACAATCTGGCAGTCATGCAGTACACCAAATCTCACGATAGCCCGGATAGCCGCATTCATCCCGGGGCTGTCGCCACCGCTAGTGAGGACTCCTACTTTCATAGACGGAGCTATCAATCTTGTGTCATAAAGAACTTTGGTTGCTAAGTGTGGAAGAGTGTCAGACCAGATTTCTGATACGGAGGTAGACAAGCAGCGGAATTGTTATTGTGAGACTCAACGAGATGATGAGGAAGAAGGCAAGAGGGTTGCCCTCGAGAGGCAGGTTGACATTCATCCCGTACAGACTCGCTATCAAAGTTGGAACACTAACAATCAACGAGATGGACGTCAGCGTCTTGATGACCCTGTTGAGATTGTGACTGACGATTGAATCGTACGCGTTCATCGCGTTCTCGATGAGATCTCGATAGATTGCACTTAGCTCCATCTGCTGCTGCAGATCCACTTCCAGCTCTTCCAGTCTATCGGTATCTAGCACCATTCTGCCTATTGTCGTCACCCGTTTGAATCTCCTCAGGACCTTCATGTTAGCTTTGAGCGCCGCCTCTAAGAACACGGAGTCTCGTGATAGCTGGAAGAACCTATCCAATTGTGTGGGATAGATCTCTGTTATTATGCTCTCTTCCATCTGATTGATGGTATCCTCAATGATGTCGAGCATGTGTTCGAAGGAGTTGATGACAAGCTCCCAAAGTGCATAGATGACCTCACTGGCAATAGTCGCAAGTCGCACCTTCCTCAAAAGTCGCTTCTTCTTGAGGGGTATCTCTTGGTTCTTTAGAATGATGATATCTCGGCCGTTGGTGAATATACCTATGGGATACGTAGAGTATTCCCTATCCGCAATCTGCAAGTTGACAGGGACTCTGAGAACCAACATCGTGAACCTGTCCTCAACCTGAAGTCGTGGACGCTCGTCGAGGTCTTGTACGTCCTGGAGATCCTCAAGGTCGATCTCGAACTGAGCTGATAGCTTGGCTAGAATCGGCTGATCCAACCCGGTGACCTCGATGAGGAGCGGTTCCTCCGGAGCATTCTCAAGATCTGGATACTCGATGCCACTCTCAAGAGCCAGTATTGCCATGTTCTTCATTGGGGAATCTACACCAAGCATTTGGTTCACCTCTTTGCGTTTTCTGTTTAGTAATCCGACTGGGTTTCTTTGGCTCTGCAGAGCGAACCCAAGAATGCAAACTGTGGCCGACAGCCGCCGCATTTCCAGCTCCATTTTGATTCTTATAGGGTTTTCCGCCCGTATTGGGCTCCGACCACTTGTGCCACTCTCGATAGTTTGATAATGGGCTTCATCACAGTTCTGCTGGAAGGACCGGTTGTAGTCCGTCCCATGAGTTGATGCCCTATGCAAGAGATTACAGTCTTACTCAATCTTGGCCTGTTTGCCGGAGGACTGGCGATTCTTGTCTATGGATCCGAGCACCTCATCCAAGCCGCAACGCGCTTGGCAAAGACGTTCGGCGTTTCTGATCTTCTCATAGGGCTTACAATAGTCGCTATCGGTACATCTTTGCCAGAGATTGTTTCAAGCCTCACTGCACTAGCAGCTGGGAAGGCTGACCTTGCCTTTGCCAACGTTGCAGGCAGCTCTCTTACAAACCTGACACTTGTCGTAGGGCTTAGTGCTCTTGCTGCTCCCCTTGCAACCAACCACATTGTTCTTGATCGCGACACCAAAATCATGACGCTCTCCTTCATACTTCTGGCGATAATGGTCTTTGACCCATTGACACCTGGCATAATCACGTGGTGGGAGGGGGGGATACTACTAGTTCTCATGATAGCGTACCTCTCCTTCCTGCACTGGGGCCGTGAAGAATGTGATACATGCTATCAGTTCAGCATCTTTGTAGACTTCTTCATTCGACTAAGGTTCATCACCTCTCTACGGGGTCGTGCTCCTCTACCAAGAACGTCAAGAGCCGCTCAAGGAGGTTCAGTAGTAAGTAGTGAGAGAGAATCAGAGGGTGAACCGTCCCGAATTGGTCGTCAACAGGCTTCCGACTTGGTAATCATCTTGATAGCAGCTCTTGGCGTAACAGTGGGAGCACAGTGGGTTGTGTCTGGTGCCGAGTTCATCAGCCTCAATTTTGGAATCGCGGAGAGTGTGATTGGTTTCACCCTCATCGCCCTTGGTACATCTCTTCCCGAGCTCACAGTTTCACTTAACAGTGCCCGTCACGGATTTGGTCGTCTCCTGATTGGAAATGTTGTGGGAAGCAACATCATCAACATCACTATGGGATTGGGCTTTGCTAACATGTTCTTTCCTGCAGCAACTGCCAATCTTTTCTTGGCTGCCGTGCTCTTGCTCCTTATGCTCGGCATAGCCCCAGTGTTCTACTGGATCATTAGAAAAGACTGGCGCGTTACTCGCCGTGAGGGGTTTGTCCTCACTTTCTTGTATTTTACCGTGTTAGCGGTACTTGTGTGGGCTTCAGAGTCAGTATTCTAGCAAATTTCATCAGTGGAATCAAACCCATGGATGATGTCGATGACCTTGTCGAGGTTGGGTAGTGTTTCGAGCTTCTCAGAAACCCATCGGTACATGATACGCTGTTTCTTGCTGACGACAAATACTGCCGGTCTTGCGACCTGCCGGAACCCATCCATCTCTTCCTCAAAGACGCCGTAGGCCTTTGCCACCTCTCTATCGAAGTCGCTGGCCAGGTTGAAAGGAATCTCTTCCTGTTCGGCGAAGGTACGGAGAGCCTGCACGGGTTCTGTGCTAATGCCTATGACCGTGGCATCCAGAGTCCTTAGGGCTATATATGAGTCAACGAAGGCTCGTATTTCCATCGTGTCATATGTGGCGAAACTCTGAGAGAAGAAGACGAGAATGACACACCTACCAGATAGCTCAAGAAGATGTACCTCTTCACCTTGGACTGCAGGTAGGCGAAAGTCCGGGGCTAGTTGTCCCTCCTGTGGCGGGGAAACGGTGTCTTCGGAGTCGTCCGTCATAGTATAGTCACTCTCAAGTTGCTATTTCTGTATATCTAATGGTACTCAGATCTAGATAATGACGCTCTCAATCTCAACCTTCCTCTCCTGCAGGCTGAGTGCGTTTGCCTCCATTTTCTTTCCGCCGAATAGCTCTGCATGGGTTTCTCCACGGTAGAGTGCATCGGCTATCCGTGCCATTGCATCTGCCTTCATGATACCGCTGCCGCTAGGACCGTTGGCAGCGATAATGCCGTTTGTCTTGTACACAAGAGGAATTGCATCGGGGCTATAGCAGTATCCACCACCCCAACTATTCACGGGCCGTGAGTCCTGAAAACCGGGGAAATACTTCGAGAGGACAGGGTAGATGCTGTTCTCGTAGTAAGAGGATTCTCCGTTATCGTAGCTGTCTTGCTGGACGTAGTGATACGCTCTTCCGAATTTGTCCCCGCAGCCCACCCAGAATCCCTTCTCTTGTAGCTGCGGCCTGAAGTATACACCTGCAGATGGGAGAATAGTGAACGGAATGCATCCTAGGTCGTTGAAACCTCTGCTGAAGAGGATATCCATCAATGGTTCCTTATCTTCAGCGTGTACCACGAACAACTGCCGTTTCTTGGCCTTTGTTCGGCTGTCTATGCCAACTGGGTCTAGAAGCTCGTTTGCCCAGGTCCCTGTTGTCAGAACTACGGTATCAGCCTTGAAGTCGCCTTCCGTCGTCTTCACACCCCCTACACGTTTGTTCTGCCATACATGGGGTTCACCTGGCAGGTCCAATGGTGGGTCCGCAACGAGAGTGAGTCCAGTAACATTCACACCAAACATCGGTTTGACATCACTCATCGTCTTGAACTCCTCCAAGTAGAATTCAACCAGCTTGGTAGGATCCAAGACTCCACAGTCTGCGCCAAAGAGACCGTAGTCAACCTGTTCAAGGTTCATGAGTTCGGCCTCCTCGTCTCCCTCAAAATCGACATTGAGACCTGGTATCATTGACTTCAGTTCGTCCTTTTCATAGACTTGATAGTGGATGCTAGAATTCTTCATGCGTTGCATCCACATCTGCACGCTATCGTGCTTGAACTTTTTCTCACTGAGAAGCCACAAGTAGCCGGTCTTCTCGAACATCAAATCATGATCGAGCTCGGACTGGATGTGCTCTATGAACTTGATTGTAGTGTCTGTCAACAGCTGGTTTGTTGATGAAGCGAACATGTTTCTGACGGCAGCGGCACTCATTGCAGTGTTTGCCTGTCCTGCTGCAGGCAGCCTATCAATGAGAAGGATACTCTTGTCAGGGTTATTCTTCTGAAGATAATATGCTGATGCAACGCCCACAACGCCTGCACCAACAATGATGATATCGAATTTCTCTGGATTAGCCACTGTTGAGCCTCCTGCTCGACGTCAGCGGCTTCTCCTTCGCGACCTTTAACATTTGCCTTCTTCTGCAAGTCATACTGACTAATCGGAGAGAAAGACGGAACAGCAGTATCCCAATCCAGTAGTGACCTAATTGGCTCCTCTCTCCTATAGATTGAGTATACTCAGTGCTGACTCAATCAGGAATCTTAGCATTCTGCTGGTATGCTGAAGGAACAGTTTTATGTCGGCTTATGAGCTTGACATCCGTGGCCTCCCGGAGACCATATGGTTCATCAGAATGTGACTGTGGCCGCTGGTTATGATGTTCATTGGTGAGCGTGGTCATCCTGGATGGGGTGTATACTCTATGATTAACAGGAAGATCTTGTCGATTCTTATTGCGTCAATAATCCTCGTGAGTTCTGCTGTCGTCCTTGTCGTGATTCTGATTCCTTCAGAGGAAGCCGATACTACGGGTCCTACGCTGGCAATCTCCAATCCAAGCAACACAACTTACTCGGAAGAAGCGCAGCTCCTTGAAATAACAGCCTTGGATGGCAGCGGAGTCGATAAGATCTGGTACAGCTGGGAACGGAAGAATTCTACCTATGACACGCCAGAAACAATAGTGTTTCCAGAGGGCGCAACGACCATTCATGCTTATGCCAATGATTCGCTGGGAAATGTCGGAACCACGTCTGTGACCTTCAATGTTGACAAGACAGGTCCCACGCTGGCAATCATCAGTCCAGTAGCAGGAATACATTCTGATGCAACTCAACTGGTTGAGATAGCCGCCTCGGACAGCGCGGGAATCGACCTAATTTGGTACAATTGGCAGGGTTCGAATACTACATACTCTTCAGCTCGGAACATAACGTTTTCTGAAGGATACAATACGCTTCAGGTGTGGGCAGAGGATCTTGTGGGCAATATCAGGTCTGCGTCAGTCAGCTTTACAGTGGACACAAGTGGTCCGACGGTGGAGATCGCTAGCCCGAAGAATGAGATATATCCTAGGGCTACGCAACTCCTTGAGATTGTAGCTTCGGACGCCTGTGGGATAGATGAGATATGGTTTGATTGGGATGGTACTAATGTCACTTATGAAACGGCTCAATACATAACATTCTCTGAGGGATTCAACACCATCCACGCCTACGTCCGGGACAAGGCCGGATTTGTCGATTCGACATCGGTAACATTCGCCATCGATACCACCGTCCCAGCTGTGGTGATCAGCAATCCTATCCAGGGCGTACACTCTGAGCCAACACACACACTGGAAATCGGCGCCTCTGATGAAATCTCTCTAGATGCCATCTGGTATGCTTGGGAAGGGGTGAACGTTACATACAACTCACCAACGGAGATTACATTCCCTGAGGGCACTAGTACGATTCATGCGTGGGCCAATGATTCGGTGGGAAACATTGGCTCATCTTCTATCACAATATCAATCGACCCGGACGCGCCGAGAGTTACAATCACCAGCCCGGGCAATACAGTCTACTCCGAGTCTACCCATCTGCTGCAAATCTCTGTTTCTGATAGCATGGAGGTCGATGCGATCTGGTACAACTGGGACGGTCGAAACGTGACATACACCACGGGGCTCTATGTCAGCTTCCCTGCTGGTATCACTACCGTTCAGGCCTGGGCCAACGACTCTGCAGGAAACATCGGGTCGACCTCAATTACCTTTGTCATCGCATCGTTCGATGAGCCATTTGAGTCAACCTGGGATACAACACAGACGAGTCAGGGATCCAGTGGTGATACGCAAGTCAGTCTACCGCTTCATGCAGACGGGACATACCTCTTTATGGTTGACTGGGGTGACGGATCTCGTGATACGATTACAAGATGGAATCAGTCAGAAACAACGCATAACTATCTATCAGTCGGCATCTACTCCATAAGAATAGATGGTCTGTTGGATGGCTGGAGTTTCGGCAACACCGGCGACCGATTGAAACTGCTTGAGATAAGTCAGTGGGGGCCGTTGCGTCTCGGAGATTCAGGAGGATTCTTCCACGGCTGTTCGAACCTGAACCTTACAACAATCGGCGTCCTTGATTTGACTGGGACTACCACATTTGAAAGTGCATTTGAGGGTTGTATTAGTCTCGGGACAACAGGGAACCTAGGCAGTTGGAATGTGTCTGGAGTGCGTGATATGCGTCGTATGTTCTACGATGCCCCGTCCTTCAACCAGAACTTGGGTGGGTGGGATGTTTCCAGCGTGACAAACATGAGCTATATGTTCTATCGTGTATCATCCTTCAACCAAGCAATTGGATCGTGGAGTACCTCTAGTGTGACAGATATGAGTTTCATGTTCTGTTATGCCTCTGCCTTCAATAATCCAATTGGGTCATGGGACCTGTCCAGCGTGACGAGCATCACTTACATGTTTCGTGATGCCTCTGCCTTCAATCAACCAATCGGGTCATGGGATGTTTCGAGTGTGACAGGTATGAGAAGTGTGTTCCAATACGCCGCTTCTTTCAACCAGCCGATTGGAAGCTGGGATGTATCTCATGTCACAGACATGAGCCGCATGTTTGACCATGCTTGGTCTTTCAACCAGTCGCTTGACAACTGGGATGTTTGCAACGTTGCTCAGATGGATGGAATGTTCTACGCGGCGGCCGACTTCAACCAGCCCCTTGGGACATGGAATGTATCGGGGTTGACATCTATGTATGAACTATTCTGTCGTGCCGGCTCATTCAATCAGGCCATCGGTGGTTGGGACACATCCCGTGTGACAGACATGAATTCGATGTTCTACTATGCCTCTGCCTTCAACCAGACTATTGGTTCTTGGAACGTTTCCAGCGTGATCGATATGAGTCACATGTTCTACGAAGCATCGTCATTCAACCAAGACATCGGAGACTGGGACGTATCCAGTGTCACCGACATGAGTTACATGTTTCGCTTTGCGTCCTCGTTCAACCGAAACATAAGTGGTTGGGACGTTTCTAGCGTGACCAATATGAACGGAATGTTTCAGCACACAGACTCGTTCAACCAACCGATTGGTGTTTGGAATGTCTCCAGTGTGAAAATGATGTATGAAACATTCATGGCTGCCTTGGACTTCAACCAACCTATCGGTGGATGGAATGTGTCCCACGTGACAACCATGCATCAAATGTTCCGATACGCTATTTCCTTCAATCAACCCATAGGGAGCTGGGACGTCTCCAGCGTGACAGATATGTACGGCATGTTCTGGACTGCCACATCCTTCAATCAGCCCATCGGCACGTGGAACGTATCTGGGGTGAATAAAATGGAGAGCA
>SDNO01000102.1 GCA_004524435.1 Candidatus Thorarchaeota archaeon
CTAGGGGTGACAGCTCACGGCGATAAGGCAGCTGCCATGCACAGGCAGAGTCTGGAACGGTTCGATTTTGATAGTATCTTGCTGCCATACTACTACCTGCAGATGCAGCAGGGCCGTTATGCAGCTGATTTCCATGAGCTGATTGCGACGTGTCGCGAGCGCAATGTGGCGGTGCAGACCATAAAGGCACTCGTTCGAAGACCATGGGGAACCCTCTCTCAGACCTCCAACACCTACTTCTATGAACCTCTAAAGACCCAGAGTGCCATTGACAAAGCGGTCCACTGGTCACTGGGCCTCTCCGACAGCTTTGTCATCGCGGCAGGTGACATGCAGCTTCTACCCAAGATTCTGGATGCAGCCAGTCGCTTTGAGAGACCACCATCTGATGCAGAGATGAACACGATGGTCGATGAGCTGCAGATGGATACGATAGTCTGCAGTGTCAGAGACTTCCGATGAATTGTGCAAGATTGATTAGGAAGCTCAGGCGTAGACTACTTCTGGCGAGTTGAATCAGATGGACAAGGGCAGCCAGAGAACCAGTTTCAGGATGCATCCAGTGACCACTGCGCTCACCAGAGTGCCACTACAGCTTACATCCGCCATGCTTCTTATCGGCAGCCTCACCTACGCAGGGTTCATCTTGCTTGCTCTGCTCTCAGGAGAGATAGCACAGCTGTTCTTCTCGTTCATGCACTTGGTCCAGTTGGATTTCTCCCTGCTCATCACGATTGGACTCTTCTTTCTCTATGACTACTTCAGGAAGCTCGACGAAACGCTCAGAGAGATACGCTATGTCTTTGTCATCGAAGATGATGAGTATGAGAGGTACCTAGAAGATGTGAGCGACAAGTTGGGCAGCCCTCGAGGAGTTCTGTTGGGCCTCCCGTTCATTGTTCTCGGCTTGGCTTCGATTGTCTTCTTTGTGATGCCCACAATGCCCAATCTCCTGTTCCCTGTTGAGCCATTATCACCTGTCTGGCTGTATCTGTCCTTTGAGTTCGTCTTCATAATGCTTCCACTCTTTGGCGTTGCTATCTGGCTCGGGATTGTGGTCATGTCCGTTGCCAAGGACATCGGCCGAAAACTAGAGATCTCCGTGGCGCCAATATCACCCGATCGCGCAGGAGGACTGGTCTCGTTCTCTGATGTACTTCTCAGGGGGGTGTTCATGTATTCTCTCTTGCTCGTGCTGCTGATTCCCGTGTTCGTCTACCTTGTACAATACCTGAGTGCCACCAGCCCGATACTGGCTATGGTTCCCTCAGTAGGATTGGCTCTGGCAATCATGACTATCGGCATATTCTTTCTCGTGCCTCAGTACTACATTCACAGTATTCTGGATGACGAGAAGAAGAAACACCTGGCCCAAGTCAGCGAGGAGGTCAACACGGTCCTGTCCAACATTCGGAGTATGCTCGCATCTGCCCCTTCAAGCGCTGACATCCCATCTCAACAACTCACACTCGTCAGCCTTCAGCTCACAACGCTCTTTGAACAAGTGGAGAAGATGAAAACGTGGCCCTCAACTCTGTGGATTGCAACCAAGGCAATCAGTTCTTTGGTGCTCATTCTGGTCACCTTCTTCATCAATCAGTTATTGATACTGTACTTCGAAGCGATTCTTGGCTAGTTGTCTGCGTGACCCAACAGTCGCTAAGTGGAGACCCTGATGCCCACAGTCAGGTTGCATGAGGATGACAAGAGAAGCAATACGTCGCCTTGTTCATGAGATCCTCCGCTACCTCCTTTGCATAGGCCGCTGCGGCGACGAATACATGATAGAATCGCCCAGACTTCTCGCAATCGAAGAGCAACATCCTATTCAGAACGGTAAATCCGGTCTCATTGGCACTGTAGGCATGAGAGCCGCCAACAAATTTGGCCTGATGGCCAACGATGTCAATCTCGCCTCTCTCAGCGACTTGGAAGCCTATCTCTGATTTCAGTTGGTCTAGCTGCTCGCGGAACGCTTGTTCGGCCTCTGAACGGCTTTGACGCCACTGGATGACCAATCGGGTGTAGTACTGCTTCTTGATATCCGCAAGGGCAATCCTGCCAGAGGACTCATCTCCAACGGCCTCCAATAGCTCCCAGTCAAATGAAGAATCAAACTCGATACCCACCCAATCCGGAACAGACAGCAGTCGGGTTTCTTCAGTAGACATTGCTTCGCCAGCGGCCGTCACGGGGGCAGGAGGCTCCTGCGTGTGTAGGTCACTCCGTTTCATCATGGAGCAAGTCAGGAGTACTAGTGTTGTGGCACTGACCACGAATCCAGTCGGAAATCCGATAGAGGGTACTACCGAGGTGCCTCGCGACGTCATGATGTCAGGGATGAGAGCGAGCAGGAACACAGCCAGTGAACCGACAACTGCAGTCCGGCGGGGATATTGCACAGTACAGTCATCGCCAGTCATTCTTCCGACCCCATGTGAAGTCGATTTGGAAATGTATAAGCGTTTCTTGGCCATAGTGAAAAAGACATCTACGACCGGTCAGTCGGGTCGAGTCTATGGGATGACATATATCGCAGTAGGTGGATACAAGGGAGGCATAGGGTGGGCCAGATGAATGGGTTGTACTCTGCTATCCCAGACTTGATGAACAGATTCCGTAGCTCGAGGTTCATGATTGATGTATTGAACAAGAACTTCCTCGCGTCTACTGCAGACCTTGACATTGTGAACTTCGTTGAACTGGATGATGACGAGTTCCTGGATGAGATTGAGAAGTTTCTCCTACGCGCAGTCCCTCTTGATAAGGAAGTTGTGACGCCCATCCTCGAACGGAATCCGGTTGAGGAAATCAGGAGTCTGTTCAAGCAGGCGTTCACTGAGGACTACTCTGAGTGGGACCTCCTCGAATCGGCTCTTCGCCTAGGGGGAGCTGAGGTCCATTTTGCCTCCACAGTCCTCTTCTTGGCCACGCAGGGGCGATGCATCATGTACCACGACCATCTCTATCACGCACTAAGCCACCTCTATCCGGGAGAGTTTGATGCAGAGTTTGAGATACCAACAGACCCGCTGTCATACTACCGGTTTCTGTTCTACTGCTATGCTCTCGCGGAAACGTACGAGTTCCGGAGCGTGAGTGAGCTCTACCACTTCCTGTGGTATGGACATCACACAAACTGGGAATTCGACTGAGAGGGGCCAAGTGCATTCGGTGGGAATCTGGAGGCCAATCCAGTTAGACTGTGCCTGTCGAGGAACTCCTGACACCGCAACCCCCCGTGCCAGCACTATAACCTGCGCCTCTTGTAGAGAATCACGAGAGCAATCATGCCGACGGTTATCACAGCTCCTAGGATGAGAATGGAAGAGTCGTCCCGGGGGTGACTTCCGTTCGAGAATATGGCCTCCTTCTGTATCTGTATGAGCGTACCGTCCGATGATACAGAGAGTACAGTCGTCAATCGGTAGGGGAGGGTAACGGTAATGATCTCCCAGTGGAGACTTGCGAGCAACCTTTCTGCATTGGAATGCCTCCACGCCACCCAGCCGAAACCAGAATCGGAGAACCTGAATGAGTACCCGGTGTAGTTGCTGGACCAGAGATAGCAAAAGACAGGAGGCCAATCACCTTCGAATGGCTCCTTCCAGCTGATGATATTCAGATCCCGTGTCAGATTCTCTTGAATCACAGACGAGAGGGCTGTTCTCAGTGTGTTCACGTATTGCATCCCCGAGAAGACGTGCATCGAGTCAACTATGTCGGGATGGGGCCAGTTGTCAGTCGAGTTCGGGGCATAGTGTGAACTGAACATGGCTTGCATGAAACAGGATTCGTTCATAGCAACAAAGGCGTCGAATCGGGTCAAAGGATACGTCGTGGTGCCGTTGACCTCCTGCTCCTCCTGCACCTCGGTATGTTGGAGGAACAGAAGGGACTGATTGTACTGCCCCATCAGCTCACACGCAGTCTGATTGGACAGGAGGTGAGGACTATACGTTTCCGCATGACCCCATACGTCCTGTCCCAATAGCAGGACCTCGTGGTCTTCGACGGTCAGCGTAACGTTGTGGGGAGAACTATCCTCAGCGGGGAGTTGAGCCCAATCGCAGGTATTGTTCCGGTACATTGCCTCACCTGTCCCTGAAACAACGGCCCCCAGTGCTAGGAGAAGGATGGATATTGCCACGATCTTCTGTCGCATTGCTCACACTTCAGTAGGTGTTGTACCAGTAGTCATACAGGACTTCCCATTGCCAGTCATTCCCATCAAGTTTTCCATTTGTATCGCTACCATCATAGCTAGTCCATGTCCCAATACTATCATCTGCGCAAGAATTGATCTGGACCCAATCGAAGATGATTCCTGCGTAGTTATAGCAACTGGGATTATTGTACTCATTCCATGTTGCGTCGGCATGAATCCAATACTGTCCGGTCCATACCTCATTCCATGCATGTGCATGGCAGTCTCCATTTTCAAACCAGAAACCAACTAGGTATCTAGATGGGAGTCCTATCACGCGCAGAAATGAGGCTAGTACGGCTGAGTATTCATCGCAGACCCCACGCCAATTATGGTTGTAGACCCACATATCTGCATTTGTGGTTTTGGTCGTGTCATCTACTTTGTAGTAGTCCATCATCATCCAGACCCGTTCGTGCATGATTTCCGCGGTGCTCGCAGGCTCGCTCCATTCGTTATCTACTAGGAAACCCGCTTGATAGACAATTGCCGGTTCTGTACACCTGTGCAGAGCATACTGAGTGAATATGTTGTAGCCATCGTCCGGCATACCCTCCCAGTAGTAGTCGGGGTTCTGTGACGTTGCAGTCATGCTATCGCTAGGAGGTAGGCCACCATAGGTCTGCAAGTCAGCCGGACCATACCGCGCAACGAACTCATAGTCCCATTCCCAACCGCGGGATACCCAGTCCCAAGACATTCCTGGAGCCGCTTCAGGTTCCACAGTCATCAGCCCATCTGGCGTAATACCTCCGCTCTTGTAGTAGGCCATGCCGGACACTTGTACCTCGGCCCGCTTCAGACCAACTGAATAAGAAGGGGCAAGATAGCATTCAAGCGAATAGTCGTCAGTTGGACCGTCGATTCTGACATCCGAGGCAGATGAGTAGACCTCTCTTTCCTCACAACCGAAGAAGTTGTCAAAGCCCTCAAATACGAAGTCAAGATCTGCATACACGTAGCCGTCCAGATATACGTCAAACTGAACGTAGAAATACTCGGTCCTGGTCCAAAGAGATGGGACAGTCACTATAATCGTGATACTTCGTCCGTAGCTCTCTACCATCTGCCCTTGGGAATCATGGAGTGTCCTCACTGAGAAGACTGACCCATTCTCCGACATAGTCATATTCGGTAGTGTCAGAGGTATTTCAAAATGCTCGATATCACTCGTTCTTCCATTGTCTGCTGTTTCAGATAAGGGAGATTCCATCGGAATTGGGCCCGCCTGCACCATGACAGTGAAGTTGGCGCCCATCCCGAACACTATAAGAAGCAATACTAGTACTGTAGAATATTTCCTCATACGAATCCACCACGAATTCGCTAGGTCATATGCGGACAGCTATGATAAGTCTTTCGAGGCGTCATTTATGGGTCGGGCGTCAGCTCTGTGGTGACGGGGCTATCCCACAGCCAGCATACCGCCCTTTCCTACCTAAGAAGACGTAAAGAAAATCGACCTTATCTAGTGCATCAGGTCAATGAATCGGTTCAGAATTGTCGTCACCCTCCAAATAGAGCAGTTGCCTCCTTGTTACTGACTACTTGTGTCTGGAGGGAAGATGGCGTTGTACTGATTGGGTTCTCTCCATCAGAGTTTTATGCCATCTTTTCTATCCTCAACACTAGAAAGCCGGACCTAGGAGGAATTCAATTGAAACCGGGAACGACCACCTTGGTTGCGCTCACGGTAGCGTTATTGATTATGTCACATATCTGCATCACAACGAATCAACCACCTACTCTGCGTTCTGGACTGAAGGATTCGCTACCGGCATCTTATGTTGACCATGCTCCCATCGTCATCAACGACAATCAGGGCTTCGTAGATCAGGGCTGGCCGGGCTCCGGCACGGAGGAGGACCCCTACGTCATCTCTGGCCTGAACATCACGAGTAACGACATCTGTATTTTCATCCACGGGACGAGCGTGTATTTCATTATCCGTGATTGCGTCATCTCTTCTGCCGGCACATCCTTGGGATATGGCATCCACGTTGTGGGAGCCCAGCATGGATCCATACAGAATTGCATCGTCAGCCACCATGCTGTCGGCAGCTCCATCATGGGCTGTACCGATTGTGCCTTGAGGAACAATACAGTGAGCCAGTGCGAGAGAGGAGTGGACCTGCAGGGTGCGGAAGACTGCACAGTGACTGGTAATACCCTCACGGAAAATGATGTCCTCGGTGTAGTCATCTTTGAGTCGTTTGACTGCACAATCACCAACAACACAGCCAGCGAGAGCGAGAGGGGATTCCATCTGACTGGTTCAGACAGAATACTCCTGACAGACAACAAAGCCATCCACAACAATAGGAATGGGTTCCAGATCACTGGCATCCCTCGTCATGGCTCCGTAGTCACCTCGGATGACTGCATTCTGAGTAACAACACAGCTATCGCAAACGGAGACACTGGGTTCCTGTCCGAATACACGAGAAACTGCACACTCGTTGAGAACATGGCATGGCAGAACGGATACGGTATTCAACTGTCAGATGATGCTCGTACTAATCTGGTCTACCTGAACGCGCTGTTCAACAATACGATCAACGGATTTGACAATGGCACCCTGAACCGATGGGATAACGGGACCCACGGCAACTACTGGGGCGACTATGATGGCACAGGCCCCTACGATGTCCCCGGACCAGCTCAGAGCGCCGACGAGAATCCCTTTGTCTACGGACTTGTCCCACCCCGGATAGACCAACCTCCCGATATCGAATATAATGTTGGGAGCACAGGACACTCGATCCAATGGCATCCCTCGGCATCGCACCCTGACTCGTATGACCTCTTCGTGAACGGCACCCTCATAGAATCTGGTGAATGGGTGGACAACAACTTCACCGTTGATATCGATGGGTGGGATGTGGGAGTGTATAATTGCACATTGGTGGTCCGGGATATCACCGGAAACACTGCTCGGGACACTGTGATGGTCGTCGTCAAGCCCTCTGCGCTCCCAGACAATCCATTCCTGCATCCGGTGGCACTCTTCCTAACACTTCTCGGAGTTTCCATTGCTGCGGTGTTTGGGGTACTCCTAGTCCGCCATAGGGTCGGTCGTCATATTACATAGGTCCCCTTCTCAGAGGGCTATCAGAGAAGCGAAAGAGTCATGGTGGGTTTCTAGCCATCTAACCTGTATCTGTGCCTGTCCGGAATCACAGCACGGCGTACCCCATCTACGTCTTCCAGAACAAGAGAAGAGGAAGAAGAAAGAAGTGCATTCTCTCCAGCTCGGGAGTCAGGACGGCTACCGAAGTCAGCACCGATGATGTCACGCTACCGGTTCTGCATAGTCTCGTCTGCCAACTCACTCTCACGGATCATCTTCTGGCAGTACGTGCACTTGTACCAATGAACGCCATCGTCGTCAACATATTGTTCCACTATGTACCCACCACAGTCCTTGTGCCTGATTCGTGCGCTAGTCCTCATGGTTCGTGGCGTCCCTCTTCATCTGATACATCATCGTGGGAATGGCTCAGGTCACCTGTCATGCACCTAGCCACGTCATCAGGGACATTCCCCTGTTGACATCTGCGATACTCCTGGTGGCAGTGTATAAGCGTCGTGGTATGACCCATAGTGTTGGGGCAATGCTGTGTCTTGATAAACATACACACAAATAGCAAAAGATATGAACCATCTTTTCATTGCACTTTGACTCATTAGATAACTACTATGGCAATGGGAGAATTGGCCATACTATGAGTGATGATTCAAAATCGGACAGCCAGCAACCGCTGAATGTAGGAGACCCAGCTCCAGACTTTCATCTCATGGCATCAGACAATGCTGAATGCGACCTATCAGACCTGAAAGGAGAAGTTGTCGTTCTTGTCTTCTTTTCGGAGACTTTCTCCGAATACACAACGGAACAGGTCAAGATGTTCGCAAAATTGCACCGGTCTCTCAAAAGGGACCATGTCAATGTGATTGGAGTTGTCACAGAACCGATGACAACTATTGATACCCTTGTTGACGAGGAGCAGGTCCCGTTCCGTATTCTCTGTGATTTTGATAGGGTTGTCGTGCAGGAGTTTGGAGTCCTAGCTCAGCATATTGACGGACTTACAATGGTTCCGCGACCAAGTGTATTCGTAATAGACAAGAGAGGGGTAATCATCTACAGGTGGTTGGGAGAGGACCACGAGATCCAGCCCGATATCGAAGAGATAGCTCAAGTAGCCCGGGCAGCCTTGTGATGGCTCCTTAAGCAGTAATGAACTGTGTAATCAAGCTCAGAACCACTTGTGCAAAGACAAAGAGAAACAAGAGGAAGAACCCTTCGTTACGTGTGACCCTCCAATCGCGCCTTATGATGTAGTGGAAGATTATGGCCACAAGTGCAGCAAATTGGGCCATGAAGAGACCCTTGACATATCCAATACCCACAGGCAACAGAAGTGCGCCTATGCCCA
>SDNO01000103.1 GCA_004524435.1 Candidatus Thorarchaeota archaeon
AATGACATACAGTTTCCCTTGCTCTCAGACTGGGAGAAGAAAGTCATCCACAAGTATGACGTTGTGCTTCCCAATCTAGCAGGGATGAAAGAAGTGGCAAAGCGATCTGTGTTCGTCATCGATACCAAGGGCGAGATTGTGTATAAGTGGGTCAGTGACGACCCAGGCAAGTTGCCGCCCATCGACGAGATAAAAGAGGCTCTGGAGGGCCTTCAGTAGCCTGGTCGTGTCCACTAACTTTATATCAGACTTACAGTCGAAGAGGGGATGAAACCTCGCTCGGGCTCTTAGATTTGCCGAGGTAGATTAGCCCGGGAGATCGCGCGGCTGAAGACCGCGTTGTCGAGTGTTCAAATCGACCGGGGATTTCCCCCATCGTGAAAGTCACTCCCTCGGCACCACGTCTAATTCTAGTCATGCTGTATGCTATCATAGCACTACAGAGTCCAGGGAATTACATTCACGAAACTGGATACGAAAAAGAAGGAGAAGAGGGAGGATATCTCCCCCCTCAGAGTTGCTTTGTGCTAGTTCTCACCGACGCTGTCCGAGCCGCTCACGTAGGTTCGACTCTCTTCCTGCGATTCTCGCCTGAGCTTGAGACGCCTGTCAGACATTTTCTTGCGCTGGCCCCAACGACCTCGCCACCAGAGGCCCCTGTCCTCTTGGAGATAGACTGGGACCTTTACAGCTGCTGAGATAATCTTCCAGGTGTTGCTCAGCACAACAATGAAGATGATGAAGTACCAGATCGCATCAAAGGGAGTGATGGGCAGATCCATGAGGGACTCAATATAGGCCATGCTGATCAGTTGCCATTCGTTTCCACTGAAGCCCCACACGTAGTCTAGTGGCCAGCCGATGTTGATCAGCGCCATTGCCACGACAATGGATAGCGCGCTGAGCACTGCTTCCAGTACCAAGTTGAGATTGTTCTCTCCAGCATAGAAGAACAGTGCTCCCTTGATGGCACCGACAAATGTCAGAACAGCGATGATGCCCACCAACATGCGGAAGGGATCTGAGTAGAGGAGGTATGTCTGTGGCAACAGCAGAATCACGGCGAAGATGACACCGAAAACGGCTTCGCCAAGAGCATCAGATCTGGGCTTCGGCTTGAATCCTGCGACTCCAAGAGATAGTACCTCTTCGACCATTGTCTTCTCGGCTACTGACTTGCTCTCAAAAATCGTGATGATACCAAAGATCACGATAATGATGACGACATTGACTCCAATGGTCACGAGAAGCGTAGTCAGAGGAATTGGACTGAATAGAGACGGGTTGAAAATACCCACAATATAGGCGCCAACAGCAAACGTGATGATGATGCCCACGAATCCGACAACAAGTCGCATAACTGGCATGAAGTACTCCTTGGGAATGGGCCCCTTCTTGGCACCAGTCCCAGCGTACTCATTGGCCACATTCTTCGGATCCCCTAATCGCTCGACTGCCATCAGGGCTGAACCCTCAGTCATCTTGCCATCGCCAATGTTCTCTGCCTCTTCAATCAGATGTGTCCGTATTTCCATCAGGGTCTCCTCACTGTGGAGTGGAAGGTAGACCTTGACGCGTTCCAGGTACTGGTCTATAATCTTCAGTGGGTTTTTGTTCATTAGGTTGGAACCTCCATGATTATCTCGTTCATCTCGTCGGTCAAAAGGGACCATATCTCGCTCATCTGTGCCAGGGCTCTCTCGCCTTGGTCGCTAAGGAGATAATACTTCTTTGGTTTGGCAGGGTCCTCATGGTCCCACTCAGAGGTCAACAGGTCTCGCTTCTCCATTCTCCGAAGCAGAGGATACACTGTTCCCTGCTCTAGGGACAGGAACTCAGTCCTGTCCTCAAGCTCCTTCACAATCTCGTAACCATAGGCTCGTCTCTTGTTCAGAAGAGCCAAGATGGCTAGAGATGCTGCACCGCGCCTGACCTCTTTGGCCCAGCGCTCAAGTTCTTTCTCAACGTTCTTTGATTGTTCGCTCATTGTCTGTTCACAGCCTCCTGCATTGGTTGGCATCTACTGGTGTGCACAACTTAGCACTGTGTACTACATAGTGCTATGTATTATATCTATATAAGTATTACTAAGTGAGCCATGATACCTAGCATATACGTTATGTTGGAGGTGATAGTGGCAGAACCAGCAGAATAGTGTCGAGTGGGAAAGACATGAATGAGAGAGTAACAATCAAGGTGAAGAGAGTCCATAAGGAGGCCCAAGTTCCAAGGACTGCAAAGACCGGGGACGTGGCCTTCGATCTCTATTCTGTCGAGGATTATGAACTACAGCCTGGGGAGCGAACAGCAGTTCGGACAGGTCTTGCAATGGAGATCCCTAGGGGATACGAAGGACAGGTTCGACCGCGAAGTGGACTTGCTCTCAAGCATGGAATCACAGTGCTCAACACCCCGGGAACCATCGACTCGGGCTATCGCGGAGAGGTAAAGGCAATCATGATCAATCATGGTACTGAACCCTTCAAAGTGGAGAAGGGTATGAGAATATGCCAGCTGGCTATCAGGCCTGTTCCGACATCGGAGATTTCGGTTGTGGATGAATTGTCCGATTCAGAACGAGGGGACGGCGGATTCGGTAGTACAGGGGTCTAGCCGGTCATCTTTCAAGACCCAGTTGGCAAAGATTGTTGTCATCACCGCTGGCGGAGGCACTATCAGAAGCATCTCCCGAGAGCCGCGCTTTATCCAGAGGCGCAGCTCATTCTCGCGACAGGCCTCAATGAGGGCCACGACTGCAGGAAGTGTCCAGTCAGTTATGTCGAGTCGATTTGAGGTGAGATCAGACTCGATGAGCTGTTTGAAGCGAAGAGCTGACCGACAACTGACTGTTCTCCCAAGTCGCTCAATCCGAGAGGTTGTATCATGCCTCTCGTCTTTGAGTACAGGTTCAGCTGTCATAACTTCCAGTCTTGTTCAACAGTAATAAGCCACCCAAATTCTGGTCAGTCCTAGATGACAGATAGGTCAAAACGTTTTTAATCGCCAGACGGCAGCAGAGGGACTGTCTGCGAGCAGTTGCAGAAATGGGCCGATAGTCTAGCCCGGCTATGATACCGCATTGACAGTGCGGTGGAGGACAATGGATTTCCCATTCTCCGCCGACTCGCTGGTTCAAATCCGGCTCGGCCCACCACTTCCCATTCCGATTATGTTAACATCTGTCCACTTTGATACCTCTACTGGACGGAACGGAGAGCATCTCTTCACCTGGTCTGTTTCTCTCAAGCATCACGCTTCTCATGATCTCTCTCCTTTTCAAATCATTCGACGGGACCATAGTAGTCCACTTGAGGAAGGTAGACACATCTGAAGTTCTGTTCTCCCACGAAGCTGATACATGCCCCTCAGGGTTGTGATAGTAAACAGAAAGAACTCATGGATGTTTTTGATAGTGACCGGCATGTCTTGATTTCTTGTGAAAGACGATTCGCTTCCGTCTTTCGTACTACTAGATTCCTGCAATCCCTCTCTTAGCCATCTCCTTGAGTTTAGGAAGCAGTGAAGGCACTACAAGCGTCCTTAGGGCAGGGAGCGAATAAGGTTTGGCCATGACTATATCCCCGGAGCTGATGACAGACCTCTCGGAATACGGGAAGAAGCGTGTGCCTTCAGCGGCGGACATTCGATGGACTTCCATGGTCCCCATATCAAGAGACCCCAAACGGAGCTTCTTCTTCTCTAAGAGCGTGTCCTTCTCTTCCTTCGCAGGCGGTTCGTCTTCTGTCTTCCTATATATGGCCTCAATGACACGGGTACTAAAGGCAGCAGGCTCATTCCCCTCAAAGGGAAGAGGGAGCAGATAATCAACAACAACAGGAGAGAGATGAATAGACTGTCCTGACTTGTTCATTGAGAGAATCACACTCCGTTTCTGTGTACCATCTGAGAATCTCTCAAGGTCCCCACCGTGTAGAAAATGAATTGCATCCTCAAATGAAGATCCCAAGGGAAGAGCTAACCTCGGGAAATAGTATATCTCAAGAGTCGGGGGCTGCTCCTCCTCAAATCGCCTTTCGTGAAGAGCTAAGAGTCCAAATTGGACCTCGGCATCGGACGGCTCTCGAAGCAGACTTCTAAGGAACTCAGCTTCACTGTGTTCCGGACGTAGACGTGCGACCACATCTAACGACTTGATTGCGTCTGCGTAGAAGCCCTCAATAGCTTGGAACCGTGAGAGAGTCCACCAAGCGTCTGCATTAGTTTCGTGAAGCTGGACCATCTTACGAAGTTGCTCTATCGCGTTAGATATGTTGCCCCCGAAATACTCCAGTCTGCTCCTGTAGAACAATCCTCTTAGATCATTTGGATTGCTATCGAGTAGCTGCTGAACGACACTACTGCATTTCTCGTACTCTCCGCTACCGATGAATAGTCCGGCAAGGAGAGTGAGGCTTTGCCCAGTGTCTTCCTCACCTCGCAAGAGTGCAACTATCTCCTGGGATTGGGGTCGCTTCAGCAGAGAATACGCAGTCTGTAATTTCTCCCAAATTATCCTTTCACTAGGGTCGTAACGAAGTGCCTCTCTGAATGCGCTAGCTGCACCCAAGGGGTCTCCTAGGTTAATCTTCGCATGCCCAAGCATGTGCCACGGCTCGGGGGTATCGCGTTTCAAGTTTAGTGCATGGTGTATCGGACTAAGTGCCTCTTCAAAGCGCTTGCTCCCGAGTAAGATATCGCAGCACATAAGATACTCAACTCTGAGCGCTTCTACAGCTCTAGTGAGTCCTAGAGGACCAAGAGATCCATTCCCAGTCTTCACGGCCTCGTTGATGGCCTCTCGAAAAAGCGATGTTGAACGGCGTAGGACCTGTAGGGCATCTTCTTGCCTGCCTGCTTCATAAAGGAGCTCCCCATATCGGCCTTGCGCCAAAGGGTTGTCTGGCGCACTCTCTGCCAGCTCTCTAGCTCTCTTCAACTGCCTATCGAAATCACCCGGAAGAGCATTCCTGTTCATGACCTCAAACTCCAGTCCCTGACAGCAGAAGAAGGGAACTAGTCATAATAACAGTTCCGTCGCTGTTGGGAGTATGACTGTAGGATTCGGTGGAGGCAAAGAATCTCACTTGTTTCAACGAAACGTCATGGCTGTCTTCAGGACTGACCTGATAGCTCACTTCGGCCGCGATTCCACCTTGACAGTGCAATGTAGACGAATTGGATTTCCCTCTATCGACAACCCTCTGGTTCTAGTTCCACTTGGCGCACGACTGCCTTCTGATCTTCTATCGTATTTGCCGGTCAGAAGAACATACCTGACCTCATGGGGTACTTCTCGCGAAATACCTTTTCGGCCTGCGATTCGAGACTGCGCTGGATCTTGGTGATATCCGGACTGAGGGACGTAAGGTCAGGTCTTGTTAATACTGGTCCGCTCAGATAGTGCTTCGCCTTCTGCCGCGCCAAGTCTGATGGAGGGATCGGAGTTCTCTTGATGATCTCCGCTATCTTTGGACGACTGATCTCAGGATTCTCTATGCCTTTGATAAGGTCCTCAATGTCCGTGTTCGTTAGGGACCTGAGCCCATATTCAGGGGTCGCCTTCATCCGGTCGATTGAGGGGCTCTCCTCGTCCAGCTCTACTCCAGCCCCGGTGAATTTGCCCGGGCCTAGGGGAATAAGGCGAAGTTGATAGGCTGATGTTGGCCCGACGACGAGCATGTCACCTAGAGGGGTATGAAGCACGCGCCAACCTCTCGGGCGCTCACTATACTGCTCTAAGATACGAGGAATGACATCCTCAACTGGCTCCGCTTCGGGCAATCTAATTCAGAGCTTCCTTTTCAGCCTATACTCATATTGGTATTGGTTCAGGTGAAGAATGACGCTGACTGGTGAAACAACTTGTGCATCTCTCGAAGTCGGCCTTGACTTGCAGAATGTCTGAGTACTACGGATGCATCGACAACGCCTTCCCCAAGGGGGTATGTGTTTCTAGACTTCCCCGCATAATCCTGACGGACTTATCTAGGGTCTGAATCCCCTCTCGGAGGTAGGAATCGATATCGGACACAACCTCTTCCCAGGACTTCGAGGGGTCCAAGAGATCCTGATAGTCAAGGATGTGCTTGAAGGTCAGGGGCAAGCCTTTCACTTCGACACCAATGGCTGTGAGAGTCACACGGCGGATTCTTTTCTGATCATCCAAGAATGGACTCTGGAAGTACTCTGGGTCATAGAGTACTACTGCAGCTCGATTGGCCGCGTCTATGAACTCATCATAGTCCTCCACGACCACAGGAGGGACATAGATTGTTTCGCTGTTGCTCATTTTCTTCACCAGTTCGCTGTTCCACGACTCCCCCCTACCCCCTCATTTCCGATGGAGGGAGAGGAGTAGGACCAGCCTATTCTGGGCCTCCCGGCCCGCTGACTATGTAATATATACAAATCTATATAAATATATCTATTCTTTTTATTTTTTCGTTATTTGTTTGACATTTGTGCACTTGGAACACGTGTTCTAACCGATAATTGGCGCGAAATGGAGAAGAAAGGGCGGGCGGCGGTTCAGAAGGTTTCACATACTCGCCTGATTTTGGCAATCTGCTCCCGTTTGGTATGCGCAAAGTACTGGAAGAGGCGACTGATGAGTTCCGACTTCGCACGAGCAGCTATCGACAGGAAGAACGTGTAGCCCTTGATCTCCTGCTCCAGGGACTTGTTGCAGATGTATATCCGAGGGTCCGTGTCCATGCGCTCAAGGGCAAAAGGAGTCTCATCAGGAGAGTCTTCCTCATCAAACTCAGCGGCCTTCTCAATCTCATCCACAATCCCAGTCGCAATCATATCCTCAATCTCTCCGGCCAGTGACTCCTCAGATTCGGCCAGCACCAGCAAGAGGGCCTTCGTCTTCGGGCTCGACACAGCCTCCGCTGCATCCAGATAGAACTTGTAGTGGTTCAGAGACAGTGCCAGGGCTAGATTCAGCATATGTTCAATCTGACTCTTCGTTCGACTCATCCTGTATTCAGACGCACATACACATCTATGGACAAATGGGTTTCGCCTCAGGACTTCTGGAATCTCTCGGGGCGCTCCAGGTACCGCATCAAGAGGGTATACTCGTCCATATCCATAATGTCCTCAAGTAGAGGTAGACCCTCGTCAACAAAGTCTATCACGGAATGGAGTTGAAGACCCGCCTGTCTAGCGCGTTTTTTCGCTCCCTGTTGGCGGTCAATGAGAACCACTATGTCGTCGCATCTCACGTCCTCGAGTCCTCGCCCCTCCACTTCTTTGAGCACCTGAGACCGTGCAACGAGTTTGCTGTCCATTCCTGTCACCAGATCGTCAACAAGGCAGATCCGGTCCCCATCCTTCAGTTGGCCCTCAAGTAGGCTATGCTGTCCGTACTTGGATAATGCATTCTCCACATCTGTTTCTCTCCTTACTCCCGTCAGTTTCCGTGTATGACATGCTGGAAGTCCTGACTGGAGGGAGAGGGCAGTGGCAATAGGTATACCCGCAAAAGCGATTCCAACGAGCCGATTCACTTGGGGCGCCTTCTCTTCTATCAGGAGTGCCATTGCCTCGGCGGCCTTTCTGAGGACACGAGGAAATGAGCTAATCAGCCGAAGCTGGATGTAGAAGGGGCTCCAGAGGCCGGATACCAAGGTCCAACCCTCGGGCTTGTCCCGTTTGGACGTGAGAAGCATTCCATTGTCGTAGATGCCTGTCATGATCTCATGCTTCAAGGACCGAGGAATAGCGGCATCAGCAGTCATGATATCCGTCCCAATGGGTATCAACCGGCTAGCTCTTAACTCTGCTCCTTCTGCTATGAGTTCAAAGACTGATAAACGGAGAGACCAATGATATACTATGGACGAAGAGGAGATAGTCGACTGGTTACTTGAAGAAGGAGGAACATCAGTCTATTTCAGGACTCTAGTGGATCTAATCGGGCACCAAGACGTGTTGAAAGTCAGCTGCGCGCTTGACAATCTGATCAACAGCCCCATAGTGAAAGGGTGGTTGGAACAGCTGAGCGGCGACATGTCTTTCAGAGCGGTGCACTCGAGCCAACCAGACTCCTATGAGAATACGATGGGAAAGCTCGTTCAGCTGGGAATGAGAGCAGGTCTCCAGCCATTCGACAACATGACCTTGAGGTATCGCGCTTGGCTCACTGACAACCTAGCGGCCGATGACCGGTTTCTCGGCCCTTTCAAGCGAATCATCATGGCTGCACTCCTTAGTTATGCAGGATATGATGAGACGACGACAGTCAGGACAGTACTGCGCCGACGACTCGATATTCTTCACAGATTCGTTATGAATGAGAGCCCCTTGGAAATCTACGCATCCGAGGACAAGCAGGAACGAGTCCCTGAGGACTACGCTTCTCACAGGCTCATCCGACCAGACCTGAGGAGAAAGCACGGGCTGGCACTTCCCTTTATCTACGATTTTCTTGCTCTCGGCAATTCGCAAGATCTTCTTGAAGACCCCGTTCAGAGGGCGAAGGTTGAGCAGATCGTTGATATGGTGATGAGCGAGGAGTACCAGTCCCTTCCACCCGGCTATGGAGTCGTCCAGATGGCAGATGGATACTATGTCGTGGGGTGGAGTGTCCATCTCACCGAACTCTCAACAGAACCCGGATCGAAGATGCTCTCGATG
>SDNO01000104.1 GCA_004524435.1 Candidatus Thorarchaeota archaeon
ACGAGGAGCGGTGCTGTGTGCCCCTGATGAACCAGCATCTCTGGAATGAAAGTGCCGACGAAGGCAGCCTGAATGTCTTCTTTCGGAATTTCCGAGTGAACGGTTGCTTTGTCGACGGCCTCGGCGAACATCTCTCTGAGCGAAATCCCTTCCAATTTACCAAACTTGGTCTGAGCGGCGCTCACGATATTCGTATTCTTCAATGGCATCGGTCTAAGACTCCACCTGATATAGGATGGTCGTTCGTCGGCAATCACCCCATATAAAGGATACGAGATGACCTTCTCTTTTGTGACCTCCAATAACTGATTTAAGGGAGAGTTCTGACTGCCGGAGAAAGAGAGCTGGCCAAAATGGACTTCAAGTTAGATGAGAAGGAACAGAAGCTCTGGGAGAGAGCAAAACAGTTCACATACGAGCATATTACTCCTGTCGCTCATGAGCTAGAGAAGAAGGACGAGTTTCCGAAGGAAGTAGTCCAGAAGGCATATGAGGCGGGTCTGATGAACCTCCACATCCCGAAGGAGGCCGGGGGGCCAGGACTGCCGCTTCTCTCCGAAACCCTAGTATCGGAGGCCACAGGATATGGATGCGCCGGTATGGCGACATCAATAATGTGCAACAATCTTGCATTTGCACCTCTCGTGATAGGTGCCACTACTGAGCAACTACAGAAGTATGTTGAACCCCTGATAACTGGAAAGGAGGTCAAATTCGGCTCCTTCTGCTTGACCGAACGAGATGCAGGATCCGATCCCGCGGGAATGCTTACACGTGCGGAAAAGGATGGCGATGAATACATTATCAATGGGATGAAATGCTGGTCGACAAATGGTCCAGTAGCATCTCTGTTCACTGTGTTTGCATCGACTCAGCCAGAATTGAAACATAAGGGACTCTCCTGCTTCATGGTCCCAAAGACCAAAGGTGTCAAAATCGGGCATATTGAGAAGAAGGTGGGACAACGGAACTCGGTGCAGAGCGAAGTCTTCTTTGATGACGTTAGAGTCTCAAAGGACTGCCTCGTTGGTAAGGAGGGCGAGGGATTCAAAATAGCCATGATGACCCTAGACAAGACAAGAGCAGGAATAGCCGCCATCGCCACAGGCGTCGCTCAACGAGCAGTGGACGAGGCAGCAAAGTTTGCAGCCTCTCGAAAGCAGTTCAATACTGAGATTGGTAACTTCCAGGGTATCAGTTTCATGCTGGCCGATATGGGCGCGCGGGCCTTGGGAGCACGTTGGATGACAAGATATGCTGCATGGCTCGCAGACCAAGGACAGCGCAACTCAAAGCAGTCTGCCATGGCAAAGGCATTCGCATCCGATGCAGCCATGCAAAACGCAACTGATGCCGTGCAGATATACGGCGGATATGGATACATTGAGGAGTATCCCGTTGAGAAACTGCTGAGAGATGCCAAGCTCCTTCAGATCTATGAGGGAACGAACGAAATCCAGCGACTCGTCGCCGGTAAGACCATTATCAGGGAAGACGGCGAGAAAGATACTGGGTTTGTCATCAAGTATGAAGGAAAAGACGGCCCGCTCACATAGAGTCCAACTGGAGTATGCGTGCCTGTTCTGGGGACCTCGAACCCCAGAACAAGGTCCCAAGAGATGAAGAAGCAATAAGATTGTGATAAGGTAGGAGTTAGCTACTTAAGGCCGAAAGAAATTCGGCAGATGCCATCAAGACGGAGACTACTATCTTGCAGGATAACGAAACAATCTCAATGATCAAAGAGCGACGTGCCATCCGCGACTACGACACAGAACAGGAAGTTCCAGATGGGCTAATCCGCAAGGTAATCGAAGCGGGGACCTATGCCCCCAGCGCCGAGAACCAGCAGCCGTGGCGAATCATCATTGTGAAAGACAAAGATACCCAGGAGTTCATAGGTCAGATGGCTGTGGATCGGACTATCGAGCTCTTCGGTAGAGCGACCCCGCGACAGGAACTTGAACGACGACTGTCGTACATACGCTCGAAGGCCAGTCTTGAAAGGACGATTGATATCCTCATCACCGGAAAGCGATTTGAGTACATCAAGGGAAATCCGGAAACGGATGGTGCACCCGTACTGCTTGTTCTGGCCGTGCAGAGAACCCACGTCGGTAATTCCCAAGCAACTCTCAGGGGAACAGGAGGCGTATATGGATGGTCTGCACCACGTCATGCCATCATTGCAGGTTCCATGATGCTTCAGAACATGATGCTGGCGGCTGCCTCACTGGGACTTGGAAGCTGTGTTTCTTCTGTCCAGCTCGACCATTTCGATGATGTACAAGCTGTATGTGAACGCCTGAGAATACCCCATCCCCTTTGGGTGCCGATTCTTTGTCTGACTCTCGGATACGCAAAGTACGAGAGAACCCTCGGACCACCCCGGCAACCACCCGAAGAGATAACCTTCGTCGACGAATGGGGTAACAACTTTGAGGTGGAGGACTGAGAAGCATGGAAGATCTCCATACCCTTCGACACGGTTTCGTGGCGTTCCTTGATGGGCTCTGGTGGGGACTCAGAGACACTACTGGAGCACTCTCGATGCACGATGGATACAGTAGAGGTTTCAAGCAGATAGGTCGAGAGGCGGCCAAGAAGACCGGAGGTAGCGGTCCCGAGGCTGCGGCCAGAATTGCTGCTTCGTTCCTCATGTCGATTGGACAGGACGTGGAACTTAGGGAAAAAGACATTGTTGTCAAATCTTGTCCCTTATGGGACAGAATTCTCGAAAGAGGGCTAGAATACGCATTTCATGTCGAAGAGATTTGTTGGCGTCCCCTTCTCGAGGGCATCGGCGAATTGACTGGTTCAGAACCTATCATTGACAATTCTCTTCGCTTAGCACACGTGAGTAAGTCAAAGATTGAATACAAGAAGGGGAAGGCGAAGAAGTATCTTGATGCAGGCACCATATCCGAGGAGGAGTATGAGGCCCAAGTCGAGGCGCTCGAGAAGAGCCTCAAATCCGTTTCAGAGTACGGCCACTACAGATTTCAGTAGGTCGCACCTAACTCAAGATACAAGAAGGAAGAGGTAGAGTCCATCTTATGGAGTCCCTAGAAAAAGCCGGCCTAGCAGTCAACTACAATCGAGAGGAGAGCACAAAGCCTCCCAGCCTACCTTCACGTATCTGGGTGTGGGACGAGACTCTTCGCGACGGAGAACAGACTCCGGGCGTCGTACTCACAGTAGATGAGAAGATAGGTATCGCCAAGATGCTCGACGAGATTGGGACAGCCATCGTCGTTGTGGGTTTTCCCGCAGTCAGTGAAGAGGAGAAGAACACTGTCGCCACGATTGCGCAAGAGGGACTAAGTAAGGCAACAGTGGGAGCTCCGGCACGTGCAATGATCTCCGATATCGATGCGTGCATTGAGGCCGATGTCCAAGAGGTGCCTATTTTCATCGCCGCATCCGACTTCCGACTGAAGTACCAACTGAGGATGACCCGGGAAGATATGTTGGACCGGTTGACGAAATGTATCGAATACGGAAAGGACCACGGACTCATCATAGATTATATAGCTGAGGACTCCACAAGAAGTGAACTAGATTTCCTAGTAGAGGCATACAGAACCGCAATTGATGCTGGTGCTGACAAGATCTGCTTGGCAGACACGGTAGGATTTGTCAGACCTGAAGTCATGAGATACATCATGAAGGGAATCAAGGACCGCCTCTGGACGAGCAGTAAGTACAAGGTCCCTATCGCCGTCCACTGTCACGATGACTTCGGTCTGGCCACGGCTAACACGCTGACGGCCATTGAGGAGGGTGCAACCTATCCTCAAGTGTGTGTCAATGCATATGGCGAACGAGCGGGCAACGCAGCATTCGAAGAGGTCGTCATGGTTCTTGAAGAGCTGTACGGTGTCGACACAGGAATTGAAACGGAGAAACTCTACCAGCTCTCGAAACTGGTGGAGAAGTACTTTTCTGTACCACTACCTCTTCACAAGGCCATATCCGGCGCTAACGCATTCACGCATTCCAGTGGTATCCATTCCCATGGACAGCTCACGCACAACATGACATATGAACCAATCAGTCCTAGCACCGTCGGCAGGAAGAGGGAGTTTCATCTCGGAAAGTTCGTGGGTCGAAGCTATGTAGAGTACTTGCTGAAGATGGGGGGCGTCAGAGCCACACCTGAACAGGTCAAGGAAATTACCGAACGAGTGAAGAGTAGCCACGAGGCTCAGAAAAAGAAACAGTCAGTGGAAGACTTCGAAAGAGTGAGGAAGGAGATAGACAGTCTCCGCACTGGTGTCTCGGAGCGAGAGTTCTGGTCCATTGTATTTGACACAATCTGATTGCGGCCAGATCATTCATTGTGTTCCTTGTATGCCTCGCCGATGTGCTTGGCTAGATTGTGCCGCCACACGACACCAACATCCATGAATGCCACACCAACAAGGAATGCAATTCCCCAGACTGCCAAGAACCACACCTCGGTCATCCAAGATTGGAAGAAGAACCAGTGGAATACCTCTACGATGAGGAAACCTGTTGCAACGAAAAGGGAAATCAGAATCCCGTAACGGAACGCATCAGAGGCTCTGTCAGATTTCCACACTCTGTCCGATAGTGAAATATCTTCTTCAGACTTGATGCTGACGAATCGGCCCTCGCGCAGTTGCTCATCAACGAAAGATTCCAGTCTTCCCGTTTCTACCCTCTCAGCCATTGTCTGTATCTTCGTTGACCGAACATATTTGATGGCGGCTCCGCCGCTGAGAACGGTGAGCACGACAATCACTACGAAGAAGACCACAATCTGGTAGAAAGCGAAGAGACCTACTACAGCAGCCATGATAACGAAAACACAAAGAATCTCAAAGATGCCTCCTGCACTCTCCACACCTCCCTCGAAAAGGAAGGCGAGTCGCTTCATTGCCCCCACATGTACCCATGTAGAATATGTGTGAGGCTCTTCCGAGGGTGCTAGGTGTTTCTTGAGAGAGGGTTCGACATCATTCTCCTTGGCGCCGTACACAGTAATCTCTAGGTTGTATTCCTCATCCGACGTGCTCATCCTTGATTCCTCCGAACCAGAGTCATTTAGGGCCTTCACCGTATTAATCCTTCCGCCGAGCCCTTCGAAGCCCTTTTCACGGTTTTGAAGACTGTAGGAGCATGGCTGACGTATTTGGAAAGGTCATGCTTGATGCAGCTGACGGGAAGGATGCACTACATCAGATAGAGCGTGACGACGGCTATATTGACAAGAGCTCGGGAAAGCAGTATGTGGCCGAGTTTGAGGACTGGTTCAAGGGACAACAAGAAGCAATCCAACTGGCAAAGGGACGAGTGCTCGACATTGGCTGTGGGGCAGGCCGAGTCAGTCTCTATCTCCAGAAGAAGGGACATGATGTGACTGCTATAGACATATCACCGGGGGCCGTCCAAGTCAGCAAGAATCGTGGTGTGCTAGATGCAAGGATCATGAGCGCCGATCGTCTTGACTTCCCCGATCGTACTTTCGACACAGTAATCATGTTTGGGAATAACTTCGGTATCTTGGGAGAACCCGATAATGTCATGGGAATGCTCGAGGATCTCTATCGGATTACCACGGATGGGGCAATTGTCCTCGCAGAGTCACGCAATCCACTTGCCACAGACAATCCAGATCATCTGAGGTACCACCAGCAAAACCGATTGGAAGGGAAACCGCCAGGACTTGTCAGGATTCGGCTCCGTTACAGCGGAGAAACAGGAAAATGGTGGACTCTACTTCTAGCAACGCCAGACCTTATGCGGTCTATAGCTGAAAGGACCGGGTGGAATCTTACTGAGACTCTGGGAGAGGACTGGTGCTACGTTGGAGTCCTGAGAAAGCACTAGAGAGAAGCGGCCATAAACCCAAGAGTCATAAATGCGAAACAATAGTTAATAGTGTGGTTATAGATGAACAAGACCTTGAGTGGAAGGATAGCATCGCACACACTGGGCCGTTTTGGCGGAAAGGACATCAGGTATGGTTTCATTGGACTTGAGTTGCCAAGCGGCGAACACGTTAGGGCCAAGGTGGACAAATACACGGAATCCGAAACGTTCCAGATTGGCGAACAGGTCGAAGTCGATGTCGAAACCCTGGGCGATACCGACATCTGGGTTGCAAGAAAAATCCGCAAGCTCCACTGATAGAAGCAATTTGCAGTCAGCTAGTGTCTAGGAATGAGGGATAGCACATACTGCTGTCATCTCTCCGAATCGCTCAAGGAGAGAAACGCGGAGTTCCTCACTCTGTCTGAGTTGATACCATGATATATCCAGCAGGCCGACTTTTACGTCAAGGACTTCCGATACCTCATCCTGGGGTGTTAGCAATACGTTGACTGAGCTCTTGAAAAGGGGGATTTGGGGAGAACCTGCCAGCACTGGAATCAGCGGTACGAGAAGGAAGTCGACGATCACTGCAGTGTTGGCTATGATTGCTGCGACTTCAGGGTGAAACGGCAGTGAATTGAAGATAACGAAGTATGCCAAGGCGAAGACTATGGCACAGCCAATCAGCCCCTCAAGAAGAACCGGCCAAGAGCAACCAGGTCGAGTATATTCCATGACTCTTCGTCCATCATCTTCATAGAGTCTGAACACCGGATGGTAGAGCTGAACTCCTAGCACTGTGACAAGCAAGTAGAGTCCTGTCAGACCCACAGCGTGAAGAAGATTTGCTCCGGCTCTGAAGAACCAGATGAGCGACAGAATGTAGGAAACAAGAGAGGTGAATACCGCAATCGGAAGGGACGAGAGGCGCATGAACTGTACACCGATGCTCTCTCCAGATTGGAGCGAATCAACAGGTCTCATGATATACAACTCAACAAGCGATGCCTGGGCAATCGTCCGTTGGCTATAAAAGCCGTGCTCATGCTGCCCACCAGACCTTTATCTTGGAAGGCATCATAGACAGATTCAGCGAGGAAGTGCATATGACTGACCATGAAGTGATCTATTTCTGCAATGTCTGTGGCAACAAGACAGTGACTTCTCTCGAAGTCCCTGCGGCGCCCCAAATGGCACAGATGGAGATCCAGTGTGAGAAGTGTACCAATAAGACCCATCTGCTCCTCACAAAATGCCCCCGCTGCAAGCAAGTTGTGAAGTACTTTGTGTCCGACTTGGACTTTCCAGCAGAGGTCCGAAACCTTGCCAAGGCCTATCTATCACTCATTGCAGGAATCAAGATGAAACTCCGGGACGTGGTTGAGGAGTTCAATGTCCCAGTTCCAAAGAAGTGGTCAGTACAGCTTGAGTGCTCCTGTGGTCACGACTATACGGCAGAGCTTCCCCTCCCGGTCATTGCTCCGCCCGCCGTCTGACACTTTGCCTCATGTGCCTAGGGCTATTCTACTATAATCTCATAATCGAGTCTGGTGGGGCACTTCAATGAATTGGCAATGGGACAGGACTTGTGCGCCAAGTCTATCGCTCGCTCAATCTTATCCTTATTCTCGTCAGGAGATATGTGGACCTTCACATCAAGACGCATTTCCCCAAATCTCCAGATTGGGCCATCTTGAATCATAACACCCTCTGCAACAACCTCTACATTCTCGGCCTTAACTCGGAGACTGTCTGCCGCTTTGAAGAAGGATAATATGAAACAGGAACCGGAGGCTGCCACCGACAGAGTCTGAGGAGAGAATTTTCCGGTCGGTGCATCAGGCCACCAATCAGGGGAGGATGTGACTTCGAATTCCTCCATATCCTCGATGTCAACACCAACAAACATCGGTCGGAGAACACGGGTCGTCATTTTGTACGTATGATCATCTGACATAACAAATCCTGTCGGCTTCGCAGGGAAAGTATATATGCTTAACTATTGTTATAGGCCGTCACTGAACCACTATCTGGTACTGGAGCTCGACCGGGCACTTCATCGAATTCGATACAACACAATACCTGTGGGCTCTATCGGCAGCCTTAGACATTCGTTTCTTGTCTTTCTCGGTTGGAACAACAATCTGCGCCTTTATGCGAATGTACTCGAATTCCCAGCCGTACTCACCCTGAACCAGGCTCCCCTCTCCACTCACCTGGAAATCACTGAATTTCGCGTGATATCGCTTTGCAACACCCGACAATGACACGCCATAACAGGAAACTGCCGAGGCGACGAAGAGGTCCTCAGGAGAGAGGAGCTCCTTGGGAGACTCTGCCCAGAAATCATGTGGAGTGGCCACTTGGAACGGCTCCTTGCCGCCTAATTCGATGGTGACGATCTTGTCCCGAACCCACTTAGATTCCAGCTTGTAGTTATGTCCTTCAGACACGTGGCATCACTCCCCCACCATCCTACAACTCTATTCAAGAGAGTTTTGCTGTCGGAAATTTCTTAACCAGTGCCCGCTCACTGATTTCAACCAGTAACACAGCATGGTAGAGCTTATTAGAAAGGAGGACACAGGATATTACGGTGGTCAGGCGACTAGTAGGGCACCTAATTTCTGTAACATGCCCTCATAACTCCCCCCCTCCTACGATGCCTTATTGGTCCTGGCCACCACCTTGATTCTTCTCGATCATTTTCAGTATGGATTCCAGAGAATGCCAAGGGCGCA
>SDNO01000105.1 GCA_004524435.1 Candidatus Thorarchaeota archaeon
GGATATCATCCCGAAGTCTTGCATATATTCGCTAAATCACAACTTGGTCACTCATGGACGCAAGATATGCCGTGCGAGAACACCTCTGTGTATTCAGTGCGTTCTTCACGAGCATTGTGACTACTTCAATTAGTCATAGTATTTCTACAAGTAATCTGCTGCGGGCCGTTTCATGCAAGAGAGTGAAGAAGAATCACTAAGTGTTGATGGGCCGCTGTGATTAGATTGAAGCCCTGTCTTCGCTTCTCTTGGTCGAGTCCATATCTTCAAGCATTGTCGGAAAAGTATGTCGCATGTCCTCAAGGACCGCATCCTCTTCAGGTCTGTTTGACATGATTGTTAGTACCCTACCATACCAACCACAGTCAAGGCAGTAGTAGGCGGGCTGGAATGAACCGATATACCCCAGATCATGATAGGAGGTAAGGTCTACCAGTCGGACACTCTTGCAGTTTGGGCATACCGGAATGTCCGCTGAGATTCCCTTCCGCTTCAGTTCATCCAGTGCTTCACGTACAGCTTTGAGCCTTTTGAGCTCTGCCAACTCCTTCTGTGAGAGGATACCGCTTGTGTCTTGATAGTAGCCCATCTCTCGGCCTCCGGTCAGTGTTGGTGAGACGCCATATACAGGTTGTTATTGCAGAAGAGATGCACTCGCTGGACAGGTAGTGTTCCTCAGAGAGGGTTCTCATGCAATTGAGAGAAGGTAGTCAAGATATTGCTTGGCAGTCACTATGTCCTTACGCTTCTTGTGAGAGACCTCCACGGTAATTGCTCCCTCATAGTCATTGGTCTTGAGCACCTGGATTACATGCTTGAGGTCTATCTCCCCACTACCGGGAACTAGGTACTTCCTCCTTCCCTCTTGGTCCAAGAGCGAGCCATCGCTGTCTCTGAAGTGAATGTTGCTGACTCGATCCCCAAAGAGATCCATGAGGCTCTCTATCCGAAGTCCTTGAACATGCATGAATTCAAGGTCGATTGTAACACCGAGGTCACTCTCCTCGTAGAACTCGATCTGGTCGCGGATGAACTCATGAACATTGGTGAGGTATGGAACAATCTCGAGAGTAAGTGAGCAGTCTGATTCGTCACAGGCCTCTATCAACTTGTCCAGATACTCACGCCAGCGCTCTCCCTTCAGATCATCTTCATTGGGCGGATGCAGTACTGCAACCTCAACTTCGGCTTCGTCGGCTAGGCCAAGACACTGGTATACACTGGCATGGAAGTCATCCTCTTCATATTCAAAGAGAAACTTCGGTAGGTGGATTGAGTACGCAGCGAGTTCAAGGTCCTCTAGTGCCGACAGAATTGTATCTTTGACCCAATCGGGATGCGGTTGATAGTACAGCTCGACGCAATCATAGCCTGAGTGTTTCACGCGATACAACGTAGTTATCTGGTCAACCAGAAACAGCTCTGAGTCCGAGTCACTGCGCACGCCACCGAGGGTTGAACAAGATACGAACATATCGCTTTTCGCTCACTTTCTTCTTGTGTGTTCATAGGAGTTTGCTACCTATGAATCTTGACTCTCTAGAAATGCATCAATCCCGTCCTTAATATCTGCGGCGAGACTTCTCATCTCTGATTCAACCTCAGGACTCACTTCTCTACCGGTGAGTTCCGCTCGATGAACCTGTGCGAGATCATCGTTATAGTGGGTTATCACAGGGTAGATTCTCCAGAGCATTCTTCTCTCTGTTTCAGGGATATATTCTGCACGTCCAGATCGCACTCCAAGAATCCAGAACCCTTTCCGCAATGGGACCCCCTTTCCCAAGAGTTTTCTGTTGACCCGCAGTTCCTCTGTAAGGTCCGACAAGAGCATCTGTCCAACCTGCTCGTTTTTTCTGATTTTGAGATACTCGCCCAGAGCTGTACCTCCCAGCATACCTAAGAATATGGAGATCAGCCGAACGCCATTTACTATCACAAAATCGATGCCAAACGGAACGAGCACAAGCATCAGTGCCACCCCAGTCAGGACTACCAGAGAGAACACTAAGAGCCATATTTTTGATTCTTCCATCGAACGGTCCTCTTCTGCAACCCTTACGCTACTATCACAATTGAATGTTCTGAGGGGTCCATTTCTCAGAAAAAGAGATATTATCACTTGCGGAGAAGCACAGCCGAGGAAGAAACCGTGCCGCCACACTGGTCCATCTGTATGATATTATCTGTAATCCTGCTATCCACCGTTACCGTCACCGAAACAGAGTCGTTATCGACTCACATGGGCCGATTCTCAGATGCTCAATCAGGTGAGTGTATTCTGGTTGACCACACCTGTATCGATGCCAACCAGATCCCCTCAGAATGGATTGAGGCGGCTCAGGATGAGCTGAAGATACACTATGCCCATACAAGCCACGGCAGTCAGATCACGACGGGGCTATCTCGAATCGAGTCTGCCAATTCAACTTTCAGTCAGGCGCGCGGGGACCGATATCTCCCCGACGAGGCCGGTGCCTTGTGTATCTACGATGGAAACGGCGACGAGTCGTATATCACGCCGGACCTATATTGGGAATCAGCCAGTGGAGTCCAGCTGACCCAGTCGACTCTTGACGATAATCCGTCCCTTACTGTTTCCCTGTGGTCCTGGTGCTGCCAGCTCTACTACTACTCGGAGTCCCAGACGCAAGTGTATCTCGATACTATGTCCAGCCTAGAGAACTCCAATCCTGATATCACCTTTGTCTACATGACCTGCAATGCCCAGTCAACCGGTGCGGATGGTTACAACAGGTGGCTCCGAAACGAGCAGATACGTGCCTACTGCGAGGAGAATGATAAGATTCTGTTCGATTTTGCGGATTTGGACAGTTGGAGCGACGGAGATCAGGCCACGTACGAATACGAGAGCGAGGGAACGACATACGACATCCCAGTCGAACATGAAGACTTCAACGGCAACGAGGCCGGCCATACCACCTACACTAGTTGTGAACAGAAGGGCAGAGCCTTCTGGTGGCTTGCTGCCCGACTTGCAGGCTGGAATCCGATTGACACAACAACCACGAGCTCAACCTCGACTACTTCAACGACGAGCACAATCACCACCACGACTACCTCAGACTCCCCTCCTCTTGTAGTTGACCCTCTGATACTCACGATATTCCTTGCTGTAGTAGTCCTCGTCGGTCTGGGAGTGGCCATCAGAAGGATATAGCGAGAGGACGGCGCCGCCGAGAACATCGCGGGCCAGCAAGACCAATAAGTGCATTCTCCACACAATGGAATAGATAATTCAAAGGGGCCAAGTCAATGCAGTCGCAAGATTATGACGATGACAACAACTGGGGTCTGTTGATACCCATCGGTGTTCTGTTCATTGTGTTCCTAGTAACAGGCAATGGCTGGCTCTTCATCCCCATCTTTGTCTTGGTATGTGTGCTGGTTTCAGATAGGACTGAAGAGAAGAAGATTAGGAGGACTCGACGCGATGTCGATCACTGGCGTGCACCGGACGCTGATACATATACCTCTGGTGCTGCCCTCGAGAAGCCATCTCGCGTGGACAAGCCCATCTATGACCGGAAGAAACAGAAAGAAGAGGGGGTGACTTGTGGGACATTCATCCCGATAGTGATTCTTGGATGGCTGTACTGGGTTTCACGAAGCTGGGTCTTTCTGATTCCCCTCCTCATCTTGGTTGTCTCGCTTATCTCAACGCTTTACAGGAACACGAAGGGCCGTTCCGAGGTGGCTCAAGAGCTCCGCACAGGATCCGGACGAACCGTGTCAGATATTGCTGATAGTGCGGGAGTTCCTCAGGAAAAGGCCAGGGAACATATTGTCCGAGAGAAGCGACGTGGGTCGAGTGATGTCTGGTTTGATCCTTCCACTGGAGGAACCATTCCTACCCCTGTACAGATCCCCGATTCGGTGAAGGAGGGTGCCGGTTCCTGTGTCTATTGCGGCTTCTCGTTGAAGCCTGAAGACCGGTTCTGCCCCTACTGCGGCGCACCAATCAAAGCTTCAGAATAGTCCTCGATAGCTGTTGAAGAGCTATCAGACACACCTTTGTCTTGAATACTAGTGACCAGACCTGGGACCATCCATACAAAATGCGTAAGTTTATTAACAATAGTGAAATTACTAATAACCATGACGGAACGTAATGATTACCGGATTTTTCAATTGGTCAATCTCATCGCAATCTTGCTGACCCTGATTGTGGATGCTCTGGCCAATATCATTCCAATCAATGGAGTTCTGACAGGCGATGTGGCAGACTCTTATCCTAATCTCTTCACTCCACCCGGTTGGGTCTTTGCGATCTGGGGTGTGATCTACGTACTCCTTGCAGTGTTCATGGTCTATCAGGCAAGGCCATCGCAACGTAATGCTGAGTACCTGCCGAAGATTGGATACTGGCACTTGCTTGGAGCCATAGGCAACGTGACATGGATATTCCTCTTCCATTACTCTGCTGGAGCTCCAAGTCTGTTGGTGGCATCAACTCTGCCCATAGTACTTCTATTGATCTCACTGCTCTTCATCTACACGCGGCTCGGAATAGGCGTGAATGAGGTACCGCTACGTGAGAAGCTGGCAGTACACCTGCCTGTGAGTGTCTATCTTGGGTGGATATCCCTGGCGACCATCGCGAATGTCGCATCAGCACTGAATGTTCTCATTCCTGGGATTCCTGTCGCTACTCAGGAGATTGCAACAGCTGCAATGGTCATTGTCGCCTTCGTTCTGACGTTGCTCATGCTCATCCAGCGACGCGACTTAGCCTTCGGCTTGGTGGTCGTATGGGCCTCGTCTGGGATTGCACTCAAGCAGATAGCAAGCCCAGTGATATTTTTCGCTGCTGCTGGCGTGGCCATTCTAGTTGCAATCCTGATAGTGGCCCTTCCCCTAATCAAGAAGAAGAAGATGTCCGACTATTACCTCGCAAGAGACTAAGATTCGTCGTATCTTCCCTAGGCTAGCGGTGGGGCTCGGCCCCACCTACTTTTCCTTTTTCAGAAAATCTGCAATGAGAGAGAGACCCTTCACGAGCTTCTTCTTGTCATGACCATAGCCAACTCTGATGTTCTGAGGCAGGAGAAAATGGTCTCCGGGCGCAATGAGGACACTCTTCTCTTCTATCAGCCTGTCGGCAAGATCAGTGGACTTGATATCTCTGTGATATTCTACCAGACACACAGGAGAGGCCTCGGGGCGAATACAGCTGAACATACCCTCGTTTTCCCCTAACCAGTTCTCCATCGCGGACCAGTTCTCCTTCAGAATCCGTCTTGTCCTCTTCTCTATGAACTCTCTCATCTCAGTTTCGAGAGCAATCTGCCCCAGCACATCTCCCATCATCGAGGGGGCAATACTTGTGTAGTCCGAGTAGGCCCAGAGCTCATCTGTTTTCTCCTCGTCCTTGCAGGCTATCCACCCGATTCTCAGACCGGGTAACGCATACACCTTCGAGAGACCTGATGTGACAAGCACATTGTCGTAGTAGTCCCACATAGTCGGAGTTCTCTGGTCGATCAGCTCTGCTCCTGAGTAGATCTCATCAGAGAGTATCCATGCTCCGCAGTCTTCTGCGATGTCCGCGATTGCCTTCAAGTGGTCTTCTTTCATTACTGCTCCTGTCGGGTTGTTCGGGTTGCATAGTGCAATCAATCTGGTCTTCTTAGAAACAAGATGCTTCAATCCCTCAACGTCGGGAACCCACACGTTATCCTCTTTCTTCAACCAGAACGACTTGACATTGGCCCCGAGGGCTCTGGAATACCCCCAGATCTGCATGTAGTTCGGGAGTTCAATGACGATGTCCTTTCGATCGTCAGCCTCATGCAGCATGTTCCAAATGCTCACCATGTTAGCTTCCGAGCCGCCATTTGTCACCAGAATGTCCTTCTCTGTGGCTCCAGCATAGAGGGCACTGATATTCCTCCGCAGTGGAATACTGCCGTTGGTCTGAGGATAACCGAGTTTGGTTTCCAGAATCGTTTTTTGCATCGCGTTATGGGGAACCAGCTCATCGATTCTGAGAGGCTCAATACCACTCTCACTCAAGTTATACTCCACAATGTTTTCCCATTCTGACTGGATTCTCTCCAGATGAAATTCATCAAGCTTCATTGTTCCGACAACCTCTCGTGCGCTACTCATAGACCATTCTACCGTTCGTATTGTCAGAGATATGTTTCCATCGGTATAGACGCGTAGATTCGACTATTTCCTTACATCTATATTGCCTTTGGCCTCATTTAGAGACGGTGACAGCGCCTTGCGTATGAAAGTAGAATATAGCGGTTCTGAGGAAGAGATTGAGATTCCTGATACCTGCAATGTCAATGTTGTGAAGCCAAAGTCGGTTGAGACCTCAAAATCAGAGAGCACCATGATTCGAGATGCACTATCCGATCCTATCGAGTCCGTTTCCTTTGAAGAGTTCACCGAGAATCACGAGTCGTTCTTGGTCATTGTAAACGACCATGCACGGCGCACTCCAACGCCTGTTGTTCTGAAGGAGATATTGCCGTTTCTTCAAGACCAGGAGTTCAAGATTATAATCGCCAGCGGAACCCATGCGCGGCCCTCCGAAGAAGACATCCGAGAACTCATTCTTGGTGAGTTCTACGATGAGCTTCGCAATTCAGTCATACTTCATAGTGCAAAGGAGAGCGAGATGTTCGAACTTGGCGAGAGCAGTCGCGGCACTCCTCTCAGATTCAACGCAATAGTGAATGACTTCGAGGCCTTCATCCCAATCAACTCAATTGAACCTCATTACTTCGCAGGATTCACAGGGGGACGCAAGAGCCTCTTCCCAGGTATAGCTGAATATGGGACGGTAGAGGCTAATCACTCCATGGCACTCTTAGAGGAGGCCCAGCTTCTTCGTCTAGAAGGAAACCCACTGCACGAGGACATGGAGGAGGCAGTCCGTATGCTTCTGGAAGAGCACCCAACCTTCGCCATCAACATAGTCCAAGATGGAGCGGGGAAAGTGGCTCGAGTCGTTGCTGGTGACATATTCAAGCAGCTCTATGTGGGGGCAGAAACTGCCCGAGAGATCTATGCGCCTGAGATTGACCGGCCAGCAGAGATTGTTCTCTCCGTTGTTCACTCGCCGCTTGACCAAGACCTCTATCAGGGGGCCAAGGGGTTTGAGAACACCCGCATGGCTGTGAAGGACGGTGGCATCCTGATACTAGTGGCTGCCTGCCCGGGTGGAATCGGCTCCGAGGACTATGAACGGATGATGACATCTGCTGAGAGCGTGGAGGAGATGTATCAGAAGTTCCTTGAGGTCAAGGAGGACTATGAGCTCGGTTGGCACAAGGTGGGGTCAATACCGCCGTTTCTGGATAAGAACGACCTCTGGATAGTCACCGAGATGCCCGAGGAGAAAGTGTGCAGCATGCACATGAAGGGCTTCGACAGTGTACAGGCTGCAATCGATGCGGCGATTGACAAACTGGGAACAGATATCGATGTCCTAGTAGTACATGATAGCGGCAACGTGAGTCCGGTCAGCAAATAGACTTCGAATGACACAGGAGACTTTCACTTTGAATCTCGAAGATGTGCGAAAGATTGGTATCTACCTCTTCCCACTAGCTGAAGAGCTTGATTTTGTCGGGGTGTATGAGGTTCTCGCTAGCGTGAAGACACTTGTGGACGAGGGTCTATTAGATACCCCTGATCCCATTCAGGTTGAAATCTTCTCTCCTCACAGAACGATCGAGTGCGCTAATCGCATGATTGTGAAGCCGCACATCGTCACAGATGATCCTTCTAGATACGACTTTGTCATTGTGCCCGGTGGAAAGGGGATTCGTGGAGTAATGGATGACGAACAGATGCTTAGGAGGCTGCGGGAGTTCAGCGAAAAGAATCCTGTTTGTTCGGTCTGCACAGGTGCTCTCATTCTAGGCGCAGCTGGAATCCTCGAGGGGAAGAAGGCCGCGACCCACCAGAGCGTCAAGAAAGAACTTGCAAAGTATGCTACCGTAACAGATGACCGAGTTGTCCTCGATGGCAGAGTGATCACTGCCGCAGGGGTCGCGTCTTCCATCCCGTTAGGTCTCCGTCTCCTACAAGTCATCCATGGGCACGATGTGGCCGAGTTCGTTGCGGATGAACTCGAGATTCCCTCCTCTCTCAGGACAGAGTAGTGCCCCTTTTCCATGTTTTCCAATATTTGTATAAGGAAGAGTAACAATCTTCAGCTCTGCTATCGAAGGATGGTTGTGACATGGAGAGAAATGATGAGATCTTGGAAGAACTACGCAATATCAGGAAGCTTCTCGAACCCGCTCCGCCGGAGCCGAAACCTGAGGGGTTCGTTGATGAATTCGTGAACTTCTTGAGCAAGTACAAGGTGCTAGGGTTAGCTGTGGCTTTCATCTTGGGCATCTACATCGGCAATCTTGTTCAGGCATTGGTTAACGACTTGATTATGCCCATCGTCCAGATACCCTTGGGGGACATCAACTGGGAAGATATCACCTTCTACATATTCCGCGTCGGCCACTTTGCAGGGGCCCTCCTCACATTCATAATCGTGGCATTTGTTGTGTTCGTGATTGTGAA
>SDNO01000106.1 GCA_004524435.1 Candidatus Thorarchaeota archaeon
CACGCAACTTGTAATCCAGTCGCGCGCCTCCCCCTTTTTGATCCGGGTCAACATGGTGCATCCATCCACGGAACATGTGGGAGTCAATTACCGCCTTCTCAATCGGATTCACAAGAGGACCGAAGTGGTTGTTTCTGATGTGTGACTCAAAACGGTCGTAGACTCGCTTGGCCCAGCCCAGTATGAACACTGCGACATTCCTCGCACTAAGTTCTACCGCCTTCTTACCAACGAAGTCCAGCATCGATTCCATAGGTTTCTCAAAGTAGATCGGACTCCCGATGACAATTAAATCTGCTGACAGAGTGGGGAGATCATCAGGTCCTACAATCTCAACGGAGTGACCGCGACGCCCTAGAACCCCGGCCATCCACCCCACAACAGTCTCCGTTGCGCCCCGCTTCGAATCGTAGACAAACACCAGCTGCACTTACGCATATCACTTCCAAGATTCATCCAACAAATCTCCAATGATTCTCGTGGGTGCGTCCACGGCTGCGCTCCACGGGGCATCATCCACCTCAAGAGATGGCGCGCTCATCATGTGTCGCATCTTGGCAATCTGACCGGCATGATAGATGCCGTGTTGAACAGTCCTCAGAACACACCAGGATATTGAGGGGCCTCTCTCTTCTCTGGGAGATACAACGCGAAGCTCCTCGTCCGGGCAGCTTCGAATCATCTCAACCATCGCCTCAGTCACTCGTTCTAGGTGGTCGACCACCTCTTCGAAACCTCCCGTTCTGATAGGGGGAAGGAGGTCATTACCGTTCTTGTGGAACCAATAGGTCTCTGAGTTGCCAATGTGACGGAGAACTGAGAGGATGTCAGGAGATCTTTCCTCATCCGAGACCTTCCTCTCCACCAATTCGGGGGAAAGGTCTCCAGTTATTCGGTACAGATGGGTGCGTTGCTTGTTGTGTGCGTCAATGAGTTGCTGACGAAACCAATTCGGTGTAGCCATGTTCGGTTCTTCTCCTCTACTCTTCGTTCAAATCGTCCCTAGTCAACTGGACCAAATTGTACTTCCTGCTTCCGAGGCCCATCTTCTCTGCATGGGCGAACTGAATCTCAGCACGGTCAACAGGTTCATCAACACTGGAACTCCTCGCACTAAGGGCATGGGCAAATTTGCACTCACCGCAATCGAGGTCACCTATCAGCGAGTCAGGATTTGTCGGAGCTTCGTTAATCTTGTCTTGCGTGGCTTGGTCGATTGCTAGAGGGTCGCGGGAGCCAAAGATTCCGATGTCATGAACCAACAGTGGGGCTCCAACACCCCAACAGTCACAAAGGTCACTGATGTCGATTGCCAAGTTGATATGGTAGAATCGGTCCCGACCAATGGAATCAAGGACACCAACTGCATTCTCGACAAAACGTTGGGGTTGCTCATCAGCATTCCTCCAAGTGACAGATATCGCCTTTGCTCCAATGTTGTTGCATACTGAACGACAATGGCCACAATCTACACAACGGTCCTCGTCAATCTTTGCAATATCTTTCATTGTGATGCAGCGAGTGGGACAGACCTTGAGACACTTGGAGCACTCAGGACCGAGGCATTTCTCTGGATCAATCTTGAAGTCCCCAAGGTTATGCATCTTCGCCTTTCCTCTCTTGCCCACTAGGCCGATACCGATGTTCTTCAGAGTACCACCCAGTCCACTGAGGCCATGCCCCTTAGCATGAGTGAGTACGATGACCTTATCGCAGTCGAGGACCGCAGACGCGACATCAACTTGGTCAACGAATTCTCCATCAATATCGACTGCAAAGGTGTCGACACCCCAGTAGCCGTCCGCCATGATGATGGGACAACCAATTGTTGCCTCAGTAAAGCCATTCTGAGAGGCCATTTCAAGGTAGTCAGGCGCCGTTGTCCGGCCGGAGAAGACACCACTGGTGCCGTAACCGAGTCCGCAGCTTTCAGCGGCAAACGGGATGCCCCCGGTCTTCTTCACCAAGTCTGCAATCTTCCGCACATAGGCCGGACGAATATAGTTCGTGTTGCCATACTGACCAAAGTGAGTCTTGATCATAACCTTGTCGCCAGGTTTGATATCATCAGCAAGTCCCAGTTTGTTGAATACGTGTTCTAACTTGTCCAACATATTGTATCCTGACTCTGCAGCTCTATCCGCGAAATACACCACTGATTCCTTCATGCTTTCTACCCATGGCTCGTGTTGCTGCTGCTCGTATAAAGGATTACGTCAGAAGCAGTTCTAAGCTCAAAATCTCTCATAGGACACGAAGTTGTCTGGGGGAAACAGAGCTTCGAGCTTGCTCGCAGTCTGTTTCGAGCAATCAATCAGGCCTAGACCACGAAGCGTCGTTGGTGCATTGAGTCCTGAGATGACCCTTGAGATTCCTAGGGCGTCAAGCTTGATCTCTGGAGAAGTGGGTGCAACACGTTCACATTCGAGCCTCCCGCCTTCCGGTCGTAGCTCATAGGTTCCCGAGTTCCAGTCACAGTGCTCATCCTTCACAGTGAGATGGACTCCTTTCTCTGCAGTCTCTGGGACAGCTATCGATCGGCAGTATCCCTCGAAGTCAATGACTCGCATCATCATAGACCCGGCCTCCTGTGTGGTAACAGCATCATGATGCTTCGTGAATAACCTAACAGGAGCCTGATTGTCGCAATACCATATGACCTGCTCCGAATTGACCGCGTATTGAGAAACGAGGTTCACAATGGGGCGAAAGTATTCGCACGACTTGAAGTATGAGAGATATGCCTTCAGATGCCGATTACTGTTCTTCCGACTGACCGAGAACCTAACTGAAGCGACAGGTTCAGACCCCTCCTCCAAGATGTAGAATTGGTTCTGCTTGATTGCCCGTTCAACGCTTCTCTTGAAGTGAAATAGCCGAGAACCAAAGCGAGACATCGTCTTCTCAACCTCAAGAATCAAGTCGGACTCCTTTGGATCGGTCAGTTCTCTTGAAACCAGTCCTGAATCCTCTTCGATATCCCGGAACTCCCGGGGGTTGAACTGATGTCGTGTTCGGCTCTCCGCTACTGCATAGCCGAACTTCTCATAGAAGGGGATGTAGAAGGGATCAAGAATGGAGAGTACCATCCCTTCCTCCCTCATGCGTGGAAAGACTTGCTGAAAGATTCTCCGCACTAGACCGACACGGCGATGATTTGGCTCTGTGGCAACACCCCAGACCCCGGCTATCTTGACTGGGCGACCGCGTATCTCGTTCTCGGTGCTGGCAAAGAAAGATACGTTAGCTACAGCTTTGTCATGGTGGAGGGCGACATACGCGAAGTCGTCATTCTCCTGATTGTTCCAGTAGTCCGTCCAGTCTTCTTCGCGTAGTTCGTCAAGATTGGCAGTTGGCTCAAAGGCCTTCCAGAACATTCGAATGACATCGTCTTTGTATTCAGGTCTTCCTTCGGATATCTTGTACATGTGACAACACCCGTTCGATACGCCTCGCATCAGTCAGTACTTGCCCGATTGATAGTCTTTTAACGTATCGCTACAGCCTCAGTTGATGAATACCATGAAGGGCGACAGGCTACTGGAAGTCAAGAACCTCAAGGCATTCTATGCGAGCAAGAAGGGCGTCATCAAGGCGGTGGATGATGTGTCATTCCATATCGATACCGGCGAGTGTCTCGGCATCCTCGGGGAATCGGGCTGTGGGAAGAGCTCACTTGCATTAGCAGTCATTGGGTTGTTTGAGCGAGTTGCTAGGTTCGCGGCAGGGACCTCCAATGTACCGGGGCTCAGAAAAGAATTTGACGAGTCAGTCGAATCGAATCGTGAAGATGGACCGGGTGTTCACGGAAGCGTCTACTTCCGGGGAGAAGAACTGACAGGCATGGAGGAAGAAGATCTTGTCAATATGCGGGGAAAGCAGATATCGATGATCCCGCAGGGACTGACCCACGCGTTGAACCCCCAGTATAGCGTTGGCTATCAGACAGGCGAACCCATCGAGATTCATGATGAGAAGGTGCGCCTCATCGAACTCAAGCGTAAAGTGCTCGACTATCTTGGCCTTGTCAGCCTTGCCGACGCAGGAACCAGATTTGTGATGGACCCTGGGAGCTTCAGCGGAGGAGAGGCTCAGCGCATCCTTATCGCTATGTCACTTATCTCAGGTCCATACTTGGTGATTGCTGACGAGCCAACTTCGGCCCTGGATGTGACGATCCAGAGACAGATTCTGAATGTTCTCGCCATGGTAAGAGATGATTTCGATGTGTCGCTCATGACGATAAGCCATAACGCCGGTGTGATTGCTGAACTCGCGGATCGAGTTGCGGTGATGTACGCCGGCAAATTCATGGAAGTTGGACCAGCAGAGAAGATGTTCCTCGACCCCGATCATCCCTACACCCGAGGGCTCATGGCTTCCTATCCCAAGATAGCTATGATGCGTATGAAAACTGGTGGGAAGAGACCCCGACTACGAGGAATCCGCGGCGAACCTCCGGATCTGACAGACCTACCAAGCGGTTGCCCATTTCATCCACGTTGTGACTACTGTGTTGACACCTGTGTGGAGAAGAAACCCGAATATCGAGAAGTCGAACCCGGCCATTTCATCTATTGTCACCGTTGGGGTGAGATATAGAAAAAGGGGTGAGCGCCCGGGGAGGCGCTCACGAAGGGGTTTCCTGTTTCCGAATCTAATTGGATGCCCATGGAGAATACGGACATCTGTTCAAACTATCAGCACCATGGGTGCTCACTTCAAGTCTCCCGGCTTGAACAAGAACATAGTGTGTAACGGAGATATATACGTTTTCGCAAGGAACCTTCCGGGAGACTTTTGTGCCGTGATGTAGATCGAGATAGTCAGATTGGCGATAACCAAAAAGACTATTCGTTATCATGGAGCTCAAAACCGATGTGTCTTCCAGATTCAGACTAACCAAATGCGAAATAGAAAGGCTGAGAGATGAGTTTGAACTAGAAATCGAATTGGCAGTGGAGCAACGGAATCAGCTTTCGGATGAAGGACATGTATCTCTGACTGAAAACGAGATGAAAGAAATCTCACAGAATCTATTCCCGACAAGGCAAGATGCGATTGAGTACCTCGAAAGAGAATCAGACGGACTCGCGGGTATTGCTGTTGCTTTGTTTGTATTAAACGAGGGAACATGGCGCCTGATGGAAAGACGGACTGCCAAGCAGGACAGAATGCTGCCGATGGTGACAATTCCCTGGAATCGGTGGGACCCTGAAGCTGAGTCACCTAACAACCCCCAAGCGGTCAAGAGAAACGAAACAGATTCAGTACAAGTCAGGTACAATCCAGACAAGAAACGTCTCATGGTTGAGGGGGATGGAGGGGACTTCTGTGGGATTTTGGAAGCACGGATAGTAGCCGAAAAGGGTGGCATTCGTCCACTGATAATCCCCGGCAGTCCCGGAAGAACAGACATGGTCCCAAAATACGAGAACCAGAGGATACAGATCGGCCTCGACATAGACGATACCAGAGCGGTTCTCAATCCCTTGCCTAACGAGGGGTTTGATTACATGTTCACGGAGAGCCCCAAGGATTTCCACACTCTTGGCATAGAGCTCACAGGCGCAGGGAAGGATTTCACTCTGAGAGTCGGCAGAGGACGCGAATCGGTCTTAAGAGGAGAAGTTGTCGTGTACATTGGGAAACGGGGCGGAAGCACGGACTCTGAATGTCCTGACTTCCGGGTCTTTCTTTATGCTATCCAGAGAGCGTTCTCCTGAAAGACGAAACTAGACGAGGTGTAAAGAAGTTGGAGATTTCGATTGCCTTCTTCATCACGGGCTTGGTTGTTTTCGTTGCAGCAATGCTTCGATATAGGGCTGTTCAGGAGCACTTCGGAATAGAAGGGAGGATTGCCCAAGAGTACGATATAGATGGCCTCGATCTCAGCGGAAACGCAGAATACAATCGGTGTTTCTCTCACCAGTGGGTCAACCAGAATGTGCAGTCACAGAAGCCCGGTCGTCTCAGAAGAGTCTTCGAGAGAAGGATGGCCGATAATACCCTAGTTACTTTGCTATGGCTCAGCCTCATATTATCTGGAGCAGCTATGGTGATTGCTTTGCTTATGCTAGGCTCCATAGCAGCAATCGGGCCGGCGGGAGCTGTCTTCTTCTTTGGTGCCCTCGTCATCATCGGACCCGGAAACGCAAAGATGTCACAGGATTTCATCCAGGATATCGATGAGAGAGAAATCGAGGAACTCTGTGCTGAAGACTATGCCTATGTGCGCATAGCAGTATGTGAGATCAGAAGATGGACGGCAGTTTCAACATTCTTAGGGATATCCTTCATGGTATTCTCACCATTTGGGGACTATTTGCCAGAGATACTCACCACAGCAATATCGCTCTTCACGGTGTATCTCCTGCTGACTCCCGCGATGACTCTCGCTGAGTACTCGGTCGTTCTGGGTATACTCTACATTCCAGTCCTGCTCATGTTGCTCTTTGTCATCCTCCCAGGTCTATTATTTTCCAAGTTCCGCAGCGAGCGTGAAGAAGAAGGTAGGACAACATGTGCCCGATGGTGACAAAGAACTTAGAAGACCCATCCAAAGAGAACAAATAGAGCGCCGTAGAGGAGTACGAATACTGAGGTTAGCAGCATCTTCTTTCCTATCGATGCCATCCTCTGACCGGTTGATGGAGTGCCGTCCTCATCATACTTGTCTTCATCCTGCAGTGGCTCCCGAGCTGCCATGCAACCCCCCATGATCAAGAGAATGGCGAACTCCAGCAGTAGAAAGTTCGAAGCGGTATAGAGAACAAGCACATTGGGATTTGCGAGAAAACCCACAAGAGCCAAGACGATGTCAAAGACTGCAATCAGCGATGCAAATGCCATGGGTTGGAGCACAAAACGGTACCGATACCAGTCCATCCGAATCACCTCAGAGAAAGATGCCCAGATAGAGCCCGATGACGAACAATATGACTATCAGTAGGACTACTGGAAGCATGACCGTCTGGAGCGCGGCAAGAAACAGGGCGACATAGTCCCTGCGGTCGAGTTTCATTGTCTGTCGAGCTTTAGCTTCATCATAGTAGACATAGGAGTCCCAGTCCACCTCTGATTCGGATGTTCGCTCCTTCTCTTCATCTATGCTCAAGACACATCACATCAGTCGGTAGTTCAGGAAGTTGTTCTTTAATCAGACGATAGGGGAAGGCTCAGGCCTCAGCCTGAGCTGCATGGGCATAGTCCTGCTGCGCGCTCCTTCCGAAGTCCAGTTCGCCAGCAAAGTGGCATGCAACAAGATGACCATCACCTATGTCGCGTAGCTCTGGCTCTTCTAGACGGCACTTCTCCTCTGCAAAGGGACATCTCGGATGGAACCTACAACCCGTTGGTGGGTTGATTGCGCTCGGTACTTCGCCTTTCAGAATCTCAGCTCTTCCTGCAAAGCGGGGATCCGGAACGGGTACAGCCGAAACCAGAGCGAACGTGTAGGGATGCAGTGGGTTCCTGAAGATATCATGTGGCGTCAGCTCGACAATCTGCCCCAGATACATCACAGCAATCCTATCTGACATGTGCTTGACAACGCTCAGGTCGTGCGAGATGAACATGTAGGTGAGGCCAAACTCGTCCTGCAGGTCCTTCATGAGGTTCAGGGTCTGCGCTTGCACTGACACATCGGTGCTCGATGTAGGCTCGTCCATCACGACGAACTTCGGATTCAGTGCCAAGGCCCGTGCGATACAGATACGCTGGCGTTGACCACCACTGAACTCATGGGGGAACCGATTCAGATGATCCTCGGTGAGACCTACCTTCTGCAAGAGGTCCAAGACCATGGCTCTCATGCGGGGACCACGGGCAATGTTGTTTACCACAAGGGGTTCTCCCACAGAGTTCTTGATAGTGATACGAGGATCAAGAGAGGCCATGGGATCTTGGAACACAATCTGCATCCCACGACGAATCTTTCGAAGATCGTTACCCTCAAGATCAGTGATGTCCTGTCCATCAAAGTAGATTCTACCGCCACTCGGTTCGAGCAGTCGAAGAATCGTGCGACCCAGTGTGGTCTTTCCGCAGCCCGACTCGCCCACCACGCCAAGGGTTTCGCCTCTATAGATCTTGAAGGATACGTTGTCTACAGCATGTACTTTACCGACAACCTTTCGAAAAACCCCGCCAACGAGGGGGAAAAACTTCTTCAGATTCTGAACTTCGACTATGGCCTCTTTCATCTCAACCGACTCCGATGATGGAGTGAGGCCTCACTTAAGGATTATCCTTGTACTAATCGAGCAAAGGGTCACCAAGTCCTTGCTCATTCAGGACATCCTAGGCCGCCTAACCTCATGAGATCCTTGAAGGCTGGTAGCTACCTAATGGATGATCCCGGTTTACTTCTTCATAAGGTCACATATGGTTTCATAGATGTGTTCCAGTCGTTGTCTATGCAGTCCGTCGGTCTCGTCTTTGGTCTTTGCCAGCTTGATCTTCATCTTCAGCGGTCCACGCTGGATGTCCTCACGCTTAGACAGGATGGTCTTGAAGAACAGGGGTCCGAAGATGGTCTGTTTGCCTTC
>SDNO01000188.1 GCA_004524435.1 Candidatus Thorarchaeota archaeon
GATGATGTTGGTCAGGGTTGTCTTTCCCGAACCGCTGGGCCCGACAACACACATGATCTTCCCTTCGATGATCTGCAGGGACACACCACTGAGCGCAACAACCTCCAGGTCGTTGGTCTTGTAGATCTTGTAGACGTTATCAACGCTCACTACCACGTCCTCAGGGTAGTCCGAATAGATGTCGATTCCTTCTGCAGTCACCATGGTGAAGTCACTCCTATGCCCAGTTGACATTCTGATAAGGTTATTGAGTTACGCATTTCGGGCTCAGGACGAGTGCTGTTCGGACTAGATATCATCTGCCACACCTCATAGATTCCGCAAGACGTAGGCAGGATCCACTGAGCCAGCACGTCGAGCCGGGAAGTAGCAGGCACCAATCATCACCAGACTCTCAAGTGAGAGAATCAGCGCCATCAGAGTCACTGGAAGTGCCAGTACCTCACCTAGAAGGGGGGAGAACGGCGATATACCCAGAGTGAGGATGCTCATTGAATAGCCAAAGACAAATCCAAGGAGAACGCTGACTGCGATAGAGGCGATGACCGTTCCTGAGAACTCACCAAATACCATGGATACCACTTGTTTTCTCGTGCCGCCCAAGGCTCGAAAGATGGCATACTCTTGCTTCCGTTCTAGCACTGCAGATCCCAGGAATAGCGCAATGGTAGAGAGACCCATGATGGCGCAGAGTATGAAGGCGATCATAGTTAGACCCTCTATACCTGAGAGGAAGAGCCTGATGGAATAGGACTCCTCTGCAAGGTCGTAGGTCTCCGCAGAATACGCGGTGACGCCGTGCGCAGCGCTGATGCCGTTGACAACCTCGGTCATATTGGCATAGCTCACAACCTGGCCGAAGATGACACTGGCAGTCTCAATCTGAGTGACTGCATGAAGATAGTCAAGATTCACCAAGGCAAAGCCACCTTGAAGGACCTGAAATCCTGTCTGACCGGCGAAAGTTCGGCCCACGATGTCGGCAGTGGAGGCCAGGCCAAATCCGGGGGCACTCTTTCCCACACCGACTATCTGGAAGTCCACGTGAATGCTTCCCTCTTCGGTTCCAAGGAGGACGTCAATCGTTTCTCCCACCCCCTTGTCCCAGAGCTGAGAGTATCTCTGACTGATGACAATGCCGTTTGTCGTGTTGCTCAAGGCCGCTAGGACTTCAGTGGATGAACCACTCACGAAACTCTCGGACACGAATCTCCCGATGGTACCGTACTGCTCGGCATCTACACCTTCTAGGAAGAACGTATTACTGCCAACGATGGCCCAGGTCTCAATCACAGGTGTAGCCCTGTAGACCCCGGGAACACGGAGGACATCCTGAGTATAGTTGAGAGGTAGGTCGCTGCCCTCCACCCGCACGTCAGCTCCAATTGCGTATCCAAGCTCGTTGTCGATGGTCGCCTCAAAACTGTTAGACTGGATCAGCATCATGGATGTAGTGGTCAATGTTAGCGTGAGGATGACCAGCATTGGAATGAACTGAGACCGTCGCCTTCTGAGGCTCTGGCTCAGATACAGACTCTTCTCGCCAAGAAGGAAACTGGTACCCCTCGACAGACGAGCTGTCACAAGACGCATTCCTCGAGAGCCAAGATAGGCAGCGACAAAGAGTATGAGAGTTGCAACAAGAATCTGACCTATCGCTACTGCCCCACGAGGTGAGACTATCATGGGCATCACCAGGAGTCCGGCAAGAACCGCGCCTAATCCAACACCATATTTCCAGCCGCTCATTGAGTCAGCACTCTCCTCTTCCGGTAGAGTGGTCGAGGGCTGACCGACCTCGGATACATCAATGCGTCTGGCAACGTGGAGCAGATAGGCAGCAGGGAGATACAGTGCAATGGCAGCACCGATGATGATACCTAACGGTGGAATGGACAAGTGCTGTACAAATGAGGTGTAGAGTGTTGAATCAAAGACGAACAGGCCAACGGTGGACCCAATGAGAGGGGCCATGACAAAGGCCAGTACTATCCCGATAACAAAGCCGACAACCGAGAGGAGCAACGACTCCCACATGAAGGTGGCGAATACTTGGTTGAAGGAGGCCCCCTTGGCCCTGAGCGCACTAATCTCACCCTTTCTTCTCGAAACAGAGGTCTCTGAAGTGAACACAGTGAGCATCAGGCTCATGATCAGGACGGGGAACATGATGACGGTGAGAATCTGGCTCTGCAGATACGTATTGATGGTGCCAGTGAGAGCCCATATCTCTGATAGCCCACCGATTGTCACGCTCAGGAATTGCTCTTTGACTCCCTCCTGCACGGAGAGCATCTTGCCTCCAATGAGGGCTGCGCCAACCTGCAAGAGATCTTCGACTGAGGACCGGACATAGCCCACGGGTTCACCAAAACCTCGGTTCGTGACCTCAGATACGACCCCAGAGTCTAGTTCCTCTTGAAGGATCATGACTGAATCGGCGAGTCCCAGGACCGCATCACTGATCAATGAGAACGGGTCCCAATTCTTGCGGTAGATTGAGAGAATCGTCTTGGTCAGTATCGTACGTGTTTCCTTGTGCTCATATATTCCCACGACTTCGAGACCCGTTAGTTCTAGAGCACCTAAGTCGTCGGGAGTGCCAGAATCGCCAGATCTTCCCGCGTATTTTAGCAGGTCAATATCGATAGTGCTACCTATGCCAATCTGGATTCCATGACACTCCTCAGTGTAGTCCACGAAACCTTGGGAAACTAGCACCTTGCCCGTCGTGAGAGAGAAATTCCCCTCATAGTTGAACTCGGACACCCAAGTTCCAAGCATCTCTTCTGTGACAAGTAGAATTCGCCCATCCTTGATGCCATAGGCATAGTTTGTTCGATAGGGTGAATAGGTCGACCAGCTAGGTATAGACTCACCTTGGAGTATGCCGAACGTAGATGGCAGGAGGTCTACACGTTCAACATATTGGTTATTCTCTAGCCAAGTGATGGCTCCGGCCATATTCGAGGAGGTGTACGACTCGCCAGAAGTGGGTTCGAGGTACATCTGATAGTTATTCTGCGTGAAATAGTCAGTGACCGCTACCTGAGTTCCTGAGGCGGTCCAGACAAACACGGTCGTCGGTAGTGCGACTCCAAGAGAGAGTACCAGTGCGATGCCCATGTTGCGGATCGGATAGTTCTTCAGCGACGTCAGGGCGTATGAAAGCGCCCACCATGGATTTCCCTTGAGAAGTTTAGGTTGTCGTTGGTTAGTCATCTGATAGCCTCATAGGTTTCTCAATACGATAGCAGGGTCTGTCTTGGAGGCCTCACGTGCAGGGAAGTATGACCCCCCGATCATTGCCAGCACTTCCAACAGGAGCACCACAGTGAGGAGCCCGGTTGGGAAGTTGATGGCTGCTGGGAGCGCTCTTGAAAAAGGACTCATGGAGAACACCACGACACTCATGATAAATCCGAAGATGGTGCCAAGTACGAGACTCAGTGTCACGGACGCCAATACCACCCCTGAGAACTCAGCCAGTACCACCCGAACGACCTGTTTCTTTGAACTGCCAACGGCACGCAGAATAGCATAGTCGCGCTTTCTCTCCCTCACTACCGATCCCAAGAAGAGGGTCAAGGCAAAGAGACTCAGGAGGAAGGACATAGCAAATCCAATCGAGAATAGACCCTCGATAGTACTGAGGAAGAGTGCTGTGCCAAACGATCTTCTCCGGAGATTAAATGCGTCAGGCGTCGTGGCTGAGACTCCAGGGAGGTCGCCTAGTGACCGAAGCAAGAAGTCTTGGTCAATCACGCAGACCAGATCGGCTAAGAAGAGGGTTGTCGTTGAGAGCTCAGTCTCCTCGGACAAGTAGTCTAGATTCACTATGGCGAAACCAGAATATGCTGCTTGAAGCCCAAATCCAGCACCAAGGCGGGAATTGGGAATATCAGTCTCAGCAGCGTATCCTAGGCCAGGAGATGTGTGAACGAAGCCCACAACCCTGAATGTGACTAGTACCGGTCCAAGACGCCCACCTACCTGAAGTGTGAGGGCATCTCCAACGCTCTTGTTCCAGCGATTGGCGTGGTAGCGGCTGAGTACAATCCCTTCCTCCACACTCTCCAGCTCAGAGAGTACTTCTTCATGAGTGCGTTCTCCAAAACTGGTCCCATCGAAGTGTCCTACTAGCGAGTATTCAATGGGATCGAGTCCCGCAATAGTTACCATTTCCTGTCCCACTTGACCGTAGGTCTTCAGAATTGGGAGGGCTCGTTTCACTCCAGGGTATTCCTCAATGGTGTCATTGAATGAGAAGGGCTGATTGGTGCAGGTGACCCTCAAGTCCGCACCCAAGGAATAGTCGATTTCTTTTGCTAGGTCCTGCTGGAAACTGTACGCTTGAACCGTGAATGCAATGGTTGAGGATAGGGTCAGGGCCAGCACCACCATGAGAGGAACAATTCGGCCCTTTCGCATCTTCAGGTTACCGGCAGCGATGATATTCTTCTCTCCAAGGACAAAGGAGATCTTTGAGGACAGACGAGCGAAGCCCAGCCGAGAATACCTCGATCCATTGTATGCAAGAAAGAACCATGCCGCAGTGCCTAGCCCAAGTTCCAGCATGAGCATGGTCGGATTGGCAGGAAGGAACAAGACTGCACCAATGACCATAGCCAGAAGAATCACGGAGGCACCAATGGTGAACCCATAAGCACCAGCCTCTTCACTGGGCGGCTCAGCAGACTCGACCAAGGTGGTTCCGATTTCCGTTTGAGCAGCCTTTCGAGCTGAGTTCAGAATGAAGAGTAGGGGTGGGAGAAGACAGATGATAATGGTGTAGAGGAGTGTCTCCGGTTTGATAACCGTACTTGAGAGATAGTACATGTATTCCTCCCAATTGAAACTCATGAAACCGCTTGTCGCGGGCATAAGCGCAGCAAAGAGAATACTCAGTATCATCCCAAAGACCATACTGACGGCGGCCATCACCACGGCTTCGGAGATGAATATACCATAGATCTGTGAGGAACTGGCTCCCTTCGCTCGCAGGGAACTCACCTCTGGTCTGCGTGCAGCCATAAAGGTGTCAGCTGCGAATACAGAGAGGAACAATGCGAGAAGGAATATGGGGAGATTGAGGATAACCAAAGGCGTCGATGATACATATGTGTCAACCAGAGCCTGAAGGTACAGAACCTCAGAGAGCCCTTGTACTGTGAGGTCAAAACGCTGGTCCATCTGCGCCTTGAGGTTGATCAGGTTGTTGGCGATACTATCGCTACCTAGGCTGACGAGTGTAGTGGATGAGGCTCGCAGGAAGGTCTGGGAGCCGAAGAATCCCTCTTCGACTATAGTGTCCAACCCGATGCCTTCTGAGAGGACCATGACGCTGTCGCGTATACCCAGAACTGGTGTATCGTATAGAACGTAGTCATAGTTTGATCTCATTCGAGATGGAAAGGCGGTCTCTATGAGGCCCTCGTAACCCTGTATCTCATAGATTCCTGCAATGCTCAGTGACTCCAGACTGGTGCGGCTCAGGTCCCCTATTGGTGCTTCAGGGCCGGAGGGGGCCTTCATCAGCAACTCTAGGTCAAAGGTGGAGTTGAGGGTAAGAGTGACGCCAAAGACATCACGTACATATCTGATGAACTGCCTAGATACCAGGGCTTCTCCTGAATCAAGAGAGAAATCGCCCTCGTAGGTGAAGTCACGGCGCATTTCATTGAGCAGAGGCTCATTCACGAAGAGGACCTCAGCATCCTTCAAGCCGTACGTGTAGATTGGGTTGTCTATCCCATACACAGTACTATCGGGGAGTTCGGTCCCATAGACCAGTCCCACAGTAGAGTTGACCCGTTGTACACTCTCGATGAGGGGGCTATCTCGAGCGAATTCCTCAGCAAGGGTAATCTCGGTTGTAGGCCCAACAGGACTCTCCATCATCATCTGATAGGCTCGCGAATCGAAATATTCGTCAACACTGACTTGGACTCCTGTATCAGCCCAGATGAACATGGACCCGATCAGAGACACACCAAGACTCAGTGTAAGAGCGAGACTCAGCGCTCTGAAGGGATACGCTCTCATCGAGCTCAATGCGTATGAGAATGCGTAAAGCGGATTGCCCTTGGAAGAGCCATTCTTTTTCGACCTAACAACCACCCATTGTTCACCTCATAGCCGTAGATTCATCTGGCCTGTCTGAGATTCCACCGGGTGTTGATACATCGACCCTGCTGGCCTTGAAGAAGGCACTAACAAGCTCTTCAACCAGCTGACCGTCCCTCAGAAGCATGATTTTGTCTGCCATTCGCGCAACTTCAGGATCATGGGTCACAACAAGTACTGCTCTCTTCTGTTCCTTCGCCAAATCTTTCATGAGTTTGATGATCTCTCCACCTGTCTTGTGATCAAGATCACCGGTGGGCTCGTCGCAGAGTAAGACGGCCGGGTCATTTGCCAACGCACGAGCAAGAGCGACTCGGGAACGCATTCCGCCGGAGAGTTCGTGAGGCATGTGATGTGCGCGGTGGTCCACGCCAACTGCCTCAAGAAGTTTCATGGCCTTCTCCTCGCGGATCGATTTTCGGACCTCATTGAGGAGCATGGGAACCTGAACATTCTCAGTGGCTGTGAAGACTGGCAGAAGGTGTTGGTCTTGGAAGAGAATGCCCACTTTGTCACGGCGCATCTGGGACATCTCGTCATCATTCAGGTTGGTTATCTCAATCTGGTCAACAACAATGGTTCCACTGTTGGGACGATCGAGGCCGCCGATGAGATTCAGGAGTGTTGTCTTCCCAGAGCCCGAGGCACCAACGATGGCCACGAAGTCACCCTTCTTGACCTTCAGGTCGGTTCCTCTGAGAACGTCTATCGTGCGGGTGCCGTCCTCGAATGATCGATGAACATCGATACACTCGACCGCAATTGAGTTGTCACTAGCCAATGCCATTCTCTCCGATGGGTTATGCAACAGGTACCGATTTTTAAGGTTGCTACAAGAGCAACGCCCATACCCGCTTGATGCTTCAACGGGCCCATATACTTCTGACGGATGATGCATCGATGTGAGTGACGTCATCCAAGTCGGTCAGGTCTGCCCCATGGCGTACTTCAAAAGCTTAATCTAGCGCCCCAGAGCCAGTGCGATGCATGAGTCAGGCCAAATCATACAGCGCTCTAGTAGTGATGATGTTATTCATCATTATGTCCATGACACCACTCACAGGGGACACCTACGGACTGGAGGAGAGTACTCCCTACCAGGCTGACTCTATCATGAAGACAAGTGCGACAAGATCTGTAACTGACGAATGGAGCTCAATCTACAGTGGTGTCGACCAAGACAATATCGAAGAGATTGTCATGCATCTCAGTCTGAACTACCCGAGCAGACTGTGGTTCAGCAACAAAACACCGTCTCCTACCCTCATGGGAGCCTGGGGATATGCCAATGAGACCCTGTTCAACTACACAGCGGGAAAATTGGCCTTTGATATTCGTACCGATGAGATGAACCTTGTTGCTGTGATGAACGGGACGAACTCCGAACGGGCACCCATTATCATCGCTGGAACAATCGCATCCCTGGAGGGGCAAGGGGCAAATGGCTATGCTGCCTCGACCGCAGCGCTTCTTGAGTGTGCAAGACTGCTCTCGACACGGAGCATGACAAACGATGTTATGTTTGTCCTCTCCAATGCTATCCCCGGGGGAATTGGGGGAGAAATCTCAGGGAACACAGGACTCCGAGCTCTACTAGACGATCTGGAAGACGACCGAAGGCGGCCAGCTGCAATCTTCTGGTTCTCTGCCCTCCTCTTTGACTCTGAGGAGCCCAATGCGGACCATATCGGACTCCGCGCAGACTACCCAGCGGTCTATCTTGATGGGACAAAACTCGTTGGATATCTGGCCGAGCGGGCAACAGAGGTAGGTTCTGATATCAGTGTCGGAACCGATGTGGACGTAATCAGTGGGGCCGACATTCTATGGCGACACTCTGGAGCATTTGAGGCTGCAGATAGAGATATCCCTGCGTTCTGTGTGGCTCAACGGTTCTCGGATCCCCTGCTGGTCACCCCTGACGATGTCTGGAGCCATCCGTTCTACAACTACGAGATACCTGTTGAGGCAGTAGGACTCGTCACCTCCCTTGTCTGGCTTCTGGGAAACATGGGCGGGGCCGATGAGCTCGCAATGGAGGACTCGATTCTTGTACCAGATATGTCGATGAGATTAGTCTCACTGGCACTTAGTGCTCAGAGTCGCTTGATTGTCAATGTTGAATGGCCGGATGAGAATCAGACGGTAGTTGCAAGGCTTCTCGATGATGATAACGTGACGCTGGTCACGCGCTCAGATGATGATGGCGACCTTACTCTGTGGTATGATATCACTACGCCGTCGTGGTATACGCTGGTATTTGAGAACCAGGGCGATGAGAACCTCGACCTCCTGACCTATCGATACTTCTACTACCATGACTATGACCGTGATGGAATGAACGACTTCGATGAGAGCGAGTTCGGGTCAGACAGTCTCTCAGCAGACACAGATGAGGATGGCCTGGAAGACCCTACCGA
>SDNO01000189.1 GCA_004524435.1 Candidatus Thorarchaeota archaeon
CCACAACCAGCTTCTGCTGATTCCCCCCTGAAAGCGTATCGGCTGTGGCCCGCACTTCAGAGACCTTGATATCATACTCTGATACGAGCGACTTGGCCAAGTCAACAATGTTGTCTTCAGCAATCATGCTACCGTCAGCAAAGGGCGCCTTGTGATGGCGACCCAGTACCAAGTTCTCCGCCACCGTGAATCCGAGAATCAGGCCTCTTGCCTGACGGTCCTCTGGGATATGGGCAACACCAAGATCTCGCACACGTCGAGGACTCATGCCGGTGGCATCAATTTGGCGCACCATGATATGCCCTGAAGACGGCTTGCGAAGACCTGCAAGAGCCTCAACCAGCTCGGTCTGGCCGTTTCCCTCAACACCCGCTATGCCAAGAATCTCACCATTGCATACTTGCAGGCTGATACCCTTCACTGCCTCGATTCCACGGTTATCCTTCACCACAAGGTCGTCTATCTGCAGCATAGGTTCTCCGATACAGGCGATAGGTTTCTCAACACGAAATACTACAGGGCGCCCCACCATCATCTTTGCGAGCTCCTCTGGTGATGTGTCTTCTTTGTCAACGGTTCCGACAAGTTGTCCATCCCGCAGTACAGTGATTCGATCGCAGAGAGCCATGGTCTCCCGCAGCTTGTGAGTGATGAGGATGATGGTCTTGCCTGCCTCTCTAAATCTCTCGAGGGTGACAAAGAGCTCGTCAACCTCCTGAGGGGTAAGGACTGACGTAGGCTCATCCAGAATGAGGATATCCGCATCCCTGTAGAGGGTCTTGACAATCTCCACTCGCTGCCTCAGACCAATCGAGAGGTCCTCAATTTTCCTGTCGGGGTCTATGGCCATCCCGTTCTCCTTTGCAATCTCCCGAATCCTGTCGGATGCTCTCTTGAAGTCGGTCGGAAAGAGCAAAATCATATTCCTTGCCACTGGAGCTTTGATTCTCTCAAGGCCTTTCATGATGGGCTCCATGCCCAAGATGACGTTCTCAGTTACGGTGAGGGGAGGTATTAGTTTGAAGTGTTGATGGACCATCCCAATTCCCCGGACAATCGTGTCGATTGGGGATTCTGGCTCAACCGCTTCGCCTTTTATGATGATTCGCCCACGGTCCTTGTTCAGGAAACCATAAAGGATGTTCATCAGCGTAGATTTCCCGGCACCGTTCTCGCCCAGAAGGCCATGCACTTCACCTTCCTCAACGCGCAGGGTGATGTTCTTGTTTGCCTGCACACCTCCCGGAAAGGTCTTACTTATGTTCTCGAGTTCAACCGCGTAAATGTTCAGGACCTCCTTGTGGAGTACACTTCGAGGAAACTGCGATGTCCTTTGTCTAGCGAATCTGCTATTTAACATTGAGGGACAGAGAAGAAAAAGGGGGAGACTGAGAGGCCTTCCTCTCAGTATCTACTAGTCTATTCCCAGTAAGTGGTGTTGTACTGATCGATGTTGATCTCGCCGCCGACTATCTTGTTTCTAAGATCTTCAGCAGCATCCTTTGCCGCTTGGGGCAGGGTGAAGAGATCCTCGTTGATCTCGTAGCCGAGCCCACCGTTGGCCAGATCGAATACGTTGACGCCACCTTGGAAGGTGCCGTACATGACGTCCTCGATGACCGAGTAGACAGCAACATCAACCCTCTTCAACATGGATGTGATGCACACAGTTGGGGGCTCCGGATTCTCCGGGTCGTCTGTACCATAGTACATCTGTGGGCTGTCAACACCGATGACGTACTTGTCACCGGTTTGCTCCTTGGCGCTGTCAAAGACACCCAGTCCCGAGCGTCCTGCAGCAGCAAAGATGATGTCGGTGCCAGCCGCGTACATGGTGTCTGCAAGGGCCTTGCCAGCTGCTGTGTCAACCCAATTGTTGGTGTAACCGATTGTGTAGTTAATGCCAGGGTTGGTGTAGTTAGCTCCAAAGACATAGCCTCCAGCAAACTTGTTGATGAGGTCAATGTCCATGCCGCCCACAAAACCCACGGAATCACTATCGGTCACTATACCTGCGATTGCACCAACTAGGGCCGCACCCTCATGTTCCTCGAACACAAGGCTTGCAACGTTGGGCAAGTCAACAACAGTGTCTATAATGGCGAATTTCTGCTCAGGATACTCCTCGGCCACGGTGCTCATAGCATCATACTGGTCAAAGCCGATGCCTACGATAAGGTCGTAAGGTTCATCCTGACCCTCATGGGTGGCAAAGTCCCTGAGGTATCCTTCATATTCCGATGTCGCCGTAGGTTCTACGTACGTGAAGTTGGCACCTAGTTCTTCCTTCGCTTGTTGAGCACCCTCGAAGCATCCATCGTTGAACGACTTATCTCCAAGGCCGCCAGTGGCAAAGACGATTGCTATGCTTGGGGCCTGCGGAAACAGACTGGGGCCCAAGAATACAATTGCACCAACTCCAGCGACGAGAATTATCACTATGACGACGATCGCTGCAGTTTTTTGTTCCATCTCTTTTCTCGCTCCTAATAGGATGTCGACTGAACTGTAGCTTATAGCTACGATATTCGACTGTGTTTCCTATGGCAAGCATACTAAAAAAGATAGTAGGTTCCCAGACGGCTATACCCTTCACAGGTATGGCCACAGCCACTCTATGCGGCCCCTTCATATGCTTCATTTGACACTGAGAGAACTATTTTCATCAGCTTCGAGACTCGATGCCCTCAACGACTCGCTCGTAGTGTTCGTGGATAAACCTGCGATCGAACTCATACTCCTCCTGAAGCATAGCATCCTGTTCCTCCTGGGGGAAATACGCCATGCTTGCCTTGAAGAAGTCCTTATCCTCCTTCTGAATATGCCTCGGATAGAACCGGACAAGACTGCCCATCAGTTCGATAATCTCATCGACTGCATCTTTGTCCCCCTCGGCATATCGCTCTCGGGCATCAACGAGTTGTCCTGTGGTCTTTCGAGCCCAGATATGCTCCTCGATGAGCTCCTGCATAACGCGTTCATCATTGTCGCTAAGATCCTTCTCTTGGAGATCCCTGAATAGGATATCTTCCTCCTTTCCATGATGGCAAGCATCCGCATAGGTCTGAATGAAGTCAACGGCAGTATCTATGAAATGGACATCTGCTGCTCCACCCTTGTCCATCCTCTGTATCTCGTGGTCCATCAGTGAGATCATCCGCTCAATTAGTCTGTGTTCAATCATAAGGGGCCCTACTGGCATTACCATCTTCCTTCACCGTGACTAACTATGGTTAATGACTCTTAAAAAGTGGGGAGTTTTCGAATAGGAAGCAACTCACCAATCTGAAAGTGAGTCAGAACAAAGAAGGGAAGTCAGTGCGGAACATGCTCACCACACTGACGTACCGAGGACCTACGTGTGGCTATTCTTCCCAAGCGAGATCTTCGACTGTATCTCTCCGACGCATTGCATAGAGATATCCAATGCCCGCGTACAGCAACATTGAGGCAAAGAATACGGCAATGTTTTGATAGCCCGTGAACGGCTCACCAAAGAACCAAAACCATACAAACAGTGTTGCCAACCAAGCGAACAACAGACCAACTGGAACATATGGGCTCACTATGTCCGGCGAAACCTCTATTGACGATCTGAAGATAGCTGTCTCGACAATCAGGACTATGAGCAGTGAGAGAACACCCAACGCGAAGTTCTGCTCCCAGACATATCCACCTGCCTCAAACCAGAGCCAGTAGATGCTGAGCACTATCCAGACTAAGAAGACGACACTGCCTGCTACATTACGGCTCTTCATAACGGCCATGGTCGGAGCAACACCAACCCATGAACTACTATTGACAAGTATCAGCAGCAGTGTTGAGCCCAGTAATACCGCGAGGTTCTGATACAGCGTGTAACTCTCCATCCAAAAGGGCAGCCACAGGATGATGAAGGCTAGCCATATCACTCCGCTCATTATCGAGATGTTGATACGCCAGCCGGCGCCTTCGGGTCCGGCATCGCTTGGAGTCCATATTGCACCTAGAATCCCACCGACCAGAATGAATGATGAAAGCGCGACTGCTATATTCTCAAAGATTCCGAAGCCGCTTGCAAAGAAGAACAACCAAAGAATCACGAAAGCCGCCCAGACCAAGAAACTGGCAAAAGTTGCATTGCCCTTTCCTCGACCGGATGCACGCCTCTCATGTCGTTTCCGACGGCTCTCCTCTACGAACTCATCTGCACCTTCAGGAAACTCTGGTTCTTCTTCCTCAGGTTCCTCTCTGTGTGTTGTGTCTGAAGCATCATCTGACAAGTATTCCAACTCCTCATCTTGTGTTGCTACTTCAATAACGCACCCAAATAAAATGAACGAATCCTCCATCGGAGCCTAGGAACCACTCAGAGGACTATATCAGAACTAGCATTATATACCCGTCTTGGTGAATAGCATATATTATAGATAAACAGTACCTAGTCGACCAACGCCGGGAGAAATCTACAATGACTACCCAGACAACTGAGAGCAAGGCTCTGCTAAAGATTCGATATGCTGCCTTGGGAAAGGCATTCGAAGACATCCGGAAACAGCGGACGAATCTCTTATCTGAGCTTCGGAACGGAGTCCTAGATGTCAACGAATATCGGAAAGAGATCCAGAAGCTAGTGGAACGGGGGAACGAAATACGAACGAATATCGAACTAATTGAGATACAGCTTGGAGTGGCGTGACACAACACATCTGGTCCCGGAAAAAGAGCTCTGCGCAACAGAATTCTAGTATTAAGCTATTTCACAAAAAGATTTACATAGAGCTAAGTCGTATCCTCGCGACGGAGATTTGGTCCGCGTGATACACCACCGTAGACAACTACTTATTCCGCTAGCTATCGCCCTGCTTTTTCTCAGTGTCATTGCGATTGCCTCGGAGAATACACTGCACCACCCACTGAAATCGAATCCTCAGAGGGAGAATATACTGAGCTATGATCAGCGAAACCCCATCGTAATTACTCACGACGACAATTTTACGGGTGCTGGTTTCACCGGCCTTGGGACAATTGACCAGCCCTACGTCCTTGAGAACGTCGAGATAACAAATGACTCCTCGTACGGGATAGAGATCAGAAACACTCGAGCATACTTTGAGATCCGCAACTCACTGATACAGGGAGACACATCCACAGTCGGTGAGGGCATCTACCTCAGCAATGTGACAAATGCATTTTTTGAGAATTGCACAATCACTATGAAGAACACTGGAATCCTGCTCCAGAACACCAATGATACCACTCTTGTGGGAATGAACCTGGGCTACAGGATGAACAGTGGAGTCCTCTTGGACGCATCTCACCAGTGCAACATATCTCATTCAACGTTTGAACTGATATACGGTACTTCAATAAACACAGATGATGACTCAACCAATATGACAGTGGAGTACTGTTCGTTTTCCAAACTCGGGATAGGGGGTGGTCTCGGTAGAGGAATCTATGTACAAGCAAACTGGACTGTGCTAACACACAACACGATACAAAATGCAACTCAGGGCATCCGCATAACCTCTTGGGCATTTAATTGTGAAGTAGAGAACAACACTGTCTACAACTGCAGAGAGTATGGGATGTATCTCGTAGGAAAACAAGGGGAGCTCGACAATCACACCATCGCCAACAACAGTATCTTCTGTAACGGTCAAGATGGCATCTATGCACTGGACATGGCGAACAGCCTGTTTCACAACAACACAATCCATCACAATGGTGGCTCAGGCCTGTACCTCCTAGGTAACGAGGAAGCAAAATTCAATACTATGACTAACAACACGGTCTTCAACAATACACTTCATGGCATCTGGCTCTACGTCAATATGGATGGCAACGATATCTACTACAATCGATTAGGATGGAACCTCGGCGATGACGGGCGAGATGACACCTCGCTGAGCAGAGAAAACAACTGGGACGATGGCGTAAGCATGGGCAACGAGTGGGAAGGTTGGACGGGAAATCCCCATAATATTTCCGGCGCTGGCGGAGATGTTGATCAGTACGGCGTGAGTCTCACTGATAGTATGGACCCGCAAATCACGGACCCCGGTAATGTGACCTTCAAGGAGGGTACAATGGGAAACGTCCTCAACGTTCCGTACTATGATGAGTTCCCAAGCCTCTATGCCGTATGGCGCAATGATACAATGATTCAGTCGGGCAACTGCTGTCTAGCCGTAATCACTGTCGATTTGGATGGACTCGGCGCTGGGATGTACAACCTAACATTCGGAGTCATGGACTGTACTGGCAACGCGAATGCTATCGAGGTCTGGATTGAGGTACTGGACGCAACGCCCCCGACCATAGACAGTCCACCCGACAGGGACCTAGAGATCGGATCAGGAGAAGAGTGGTTGAATTGGTCACCACGAGACGACAACCCTGATTCCTTCATCTTGTTTGTTGATGATACGCCGATGAATTCAGGCCCATGGGATGGCGGTGACATACCTGTACCGCTGCAAGATACAGAGGGGATGGCGCTTGGACCGTACAATGTGACGGTCTTTGTTAATGACACCGCCGGCAACTGGAATAGCGATACAGTGATTGTGACCCTTGTAGACACAACACCACCGACCATTGGTTCGCCGAGTGATGTTCTCTATGAAATGACAACTACCGGCCACTGGATCAACTGGACAGCCTTTGACTATGTGCCCGACTCCTATGTCCTCTCCCGCAACGATACGACAATAGATTCAGGGGATTGGCTGGGCGGGCAACTCAACTTCTCGATTGATGGGCTTGCAGAGGGATTCTACAACTATACCCTCTACATCAACGATACCTCGGGACACTGGGTGAGGGACGAAGTCGATGTGACGGTAGAGGTCAACATGCCGGGCATTGCTGGCCCGCCAGATGCTCAGTTGGAAGCCTTCTACGATTCTATCATACTCGAGTGGGAGTGTACTGACAATGAACCGGACTACTTCCTTATGTACAGAAATGGGACCCTTGTAGATGAAGGTGAGTGGACAAGCGGCACTAACATCACGGAGTTCTTCGCATATAGGGATCCAGGCATCTATAACTACACGCTCTGGGTCAATGATACTCAAGGCTATACGACCGTCGACCTAGTCTGGATCACTTTTGAGGACACCATCGTGCCAGCTGTGTCCAGTGAAGGAGACTTCGTGTACGAATTCGGCGAGACAGGGAACTGGATAAACTGGACCACCTGGGAGAAATACAATGATACATTCGTTGTATACAGGAACGGAACCGAATATGCAACAGGTTGGTATGCATCCGAGAACCGAGGGGGAATGTCCAGTATCGAAGGCAATGTGACAATCAACGTTGATGGACTGACTGTGGGAGTGCATAACTTCACGGTTGTCGTCTATGACGAATCAGGAAACACAGGAACCGACACGGTCCTTGTCACAGTGGGTGACTCGAATCCGCCTCTCATTGAGGGTCCAGCAGACTTTGGTTTTGAGCTTGGGTCAACGGGCAATTCTGTCAGGTGGAACTGTTCAGATCTCATGCCCGACCACTATGACGTCTATGAGAACGGGAGTTTCGCGTACACGCATTCGTGGGACGGATCGGATATCCTGTACGATGTGGACACACTCGGTCTTGGTCTGCACAATGTGACCATAGTCCTCTTTGACGTGACCGATAACACGGCCACAGACTCAGTCTGGATCACCGTGGAAGACACGACAGACCCCACAGTTTCATTTCCAGCGGACATCCAGTACGAGGGTGGATCAATAGGCCACGAGATCACCTGGAATCCTCAAGATCTCAGTCCTCTCGACTATGAGATCACGCGCAATCGAACTCTGGTCAAGAGTGGTTCATGGAATGCCTCTGCTGAGACCATCACAATCAATGTCGATGGGCTTGATCCTGGGGTCTACGAATATGAGATTCTGGTGCATGACCAAAGCGGCAACTATGCTACAGATGAAGTACTCGTGACTGTTGTTGACACGACTGCACCAATCATCACTCCCGCAGACGACATCGTGTATACTGAGGGAGAGACTGGCAATGTCTTGTCTTGGGAGTGTGATGACCTGTATCCCCTCACATTCAGCATCGCGAGGGATGATTTCGTCATTCGTTCAGGCATGTGGAACGGCGAGCTCATAGAGGAGAACGTGGACGGTCTTTCGGTGGGTAACTACAACTATACGCTCATGCTCATGGACTCAAGCGGAAACTGGGCGTTTGATTATGTCTGGGTCAATGTGACATCACCCGCAACCACCACGACAACCACAACAACAACCACCACGACAACCACAACAACAACCACGACAACTTCAACCTCAACTACAACGACAACTACAACAACGACTACAACGCCTCCGGCCTTCGACCCATTAATCGTCGGTATCATTGCCAGCGTCATCGGAATTGTCATTGTCTTGGTGTTGATCATCAAAGTGAAGAAACAGTAGAACACCTCACGATTGGGCCGAGCTCTTCGGCCCTCTTCTCTCTTTTTTCGTCTTCACTCTAATGGCTGATGG
>SDNO01000008.1 GCA_004524435.1 Candidatus Thorarchaeota archaeon
GAGTGATGCGACGCAATATTCTTCCCGCCGCCAAATACGCTGCGAAGGACAAGTGGGACTGATGTCTGCCCGCCGAACATATACCTCATCTTCGCGGCCTGATTACATATCTGGTCCATTGCCAGAGTGATGAGGTCTCCAAACATGATTTCTGCGACGGGACGTAGGCCTGTAATGGCAGCTCCTACGGCTGCACCAGCGATGGTGTTCTCCGAGATTGGGGTATCACGCACTCTCTCGTCGCCAAATTCCTCAGCGAGACCCTTGGTGACTTTGAACGCGCCGCCCCAGTTCCTTCCAATGTCCTCTCCCATCAGGAACACGGTTTCATCGCGCTTCATCTCTTCTCGAAGGCCTTCCTTTAGTGCCTCTCGGTACGTCTTCTCTGCCATCTAGATCGCCTCCGCAAAGACATCTTCCAGAGCCTCTTCGGGTTCTGGTTCGTCAGACTCGATGGCAAACTCTCCTGCCTTCTCGACTTCCTTCTTGAGTCTTTTACGAATGTTCTCTGCCTGTTTCTCTGACAGAGCCTCCTCTTCGATGGCAATCTTCCTGATAATCTGTACTGGATCTCTGCTGAGCCATTCCTCTGCCTCTTCCTCTGGTCTGTACTTGGCCGGGTCAAATCGTGAGTGTCCTTTCTGGCGATACGTTCGGCACTCGATGAGGCTTGGTCCTCCTCCTTTTCTTGCTCGTTCCACAGCCCTCTTGGTGGCCTCGTAGACCTCGAGCGCGTTGTTTCCATCGACGACCTCAGCAGGGGTACAGTATCCCTCTGCTCGCTTGGCGATGTTCTCTGATGGGCATGTAGTTTTGATTGGAGTTCCCATAGCATAGAAGTTGTTCTCTACAACCCATATCACAGGAAGCCCCCAGATTGCCGCCATATTGAGGGATTCACAGAACGTTCCGTTGTTAGAGGCGCCGTCCCCAAAGAAACAGACAACGACGTCATCCGTTCCCCTCATCTTGCATGAGAGAGCAGCACCAACTGCAATTGGCAGACCTGAGGCAACCACACCTGTTGCTCCCAAAACCCCCACATCAAACTGTGTGATGTGCATCGAGCCGCCCTTTCCTTTGCAGGAGCCTGTTCTCTTACCAAGCAGTTCAGCCATGGCCTTATTCATGTCCACTCCTTTGGCTACTACGTGTCCATGGCCCCTGTGAGTGCTCTGTATCCAGTCACTCTCTTTCAGAGCAGCAGTGACTCCTGCCGCCACTGCCTCTTCGCCAAGATAGAGGTGGAGCGTGCCGGGAATCAGATTCCGACCAAAAATCTCCCAGACCTCTTCTTCAAAGAGCCTGACCTTGAGCGTTCGCGTGTACAAATCCTTGAGAGTCTTCTTGCCTGCCATTTGTCTTTCATCTACCTGTGATGACAGAGATATTCCCGGCGCCACGACAAGAGCAGTCTGATAAAAGCTTCGAAGGGGCTGAGAATGCCCATCAGTCGAAAGCATCATATCTTCGAAGGCACACTCTAACAGACAATACGCGGGATGATTGATGTGACCCGAGTGGGTGTGGAAGTTACCCTAGTCACAGGTCGTACGCTACGCCAAGGTCGGGCAATGGAACAGGGAAAACTCACTGATGAGTATGCTCAGGCTGTGGGGTATTGTGAAGTCAGTCCCTCGGTCCTGAGGGTCTTAGAGATAGACGAAGGCGAAGCGGTGAAGGTTGAATCCTATCATGGATCAGTTGTCGTGAGAGCAAAGGAGAACTCGAAGATGGAGACCAACATGGCATTCATCCCTTGCGGCCCATACGCCAATATGGTCATCGGCTCGGACACTACGGAAACCGGAATGCCTGACTTCAAGGGCACCGCCGCTAAGCTATTCGCAGCAGAATCTGAATCAGTACTCAGTCCCCAAGAGCTGCTGCTGTCCATCTTGGAGGAAGATGAATGAGTCAAAAGATTTCGGATGTTGTCTGTCCCTTCTGCGGCTGTCTCTGTGATGATATAGTACTTCGACTCGAAGACGGCAAGATTATCGAAAACAGAAATGGATGTGCAATCAGCAAGGCAAAATTCCTGAACCATCTGCAAGATCGCCTGCTCACGCCGACCATCAGGAGCGCGGAGGGTGTGCATGAATGTGACCTCGATGCCGCTCTAGAGGAAGCCACCACAATCCTTTCCGAGGCTTGCCGCCCCCTCATCTACGGCCTGAGTTCCACAGAGAATGATGCTCATCGCGAGGCCTACCACATTGCCGAGCTTCTTGGTGGCGTGGTTGACAATACTTCATCGGTCTGTCATGGCCCCTCTCTCCTCGGCGTTCAGGAGTCGGGAGAGCCCCACGGCGCCCTTACCGAGGTACGAAACCGAGCTGACCTGGTCATATACTGGGGCTGCAATCCTGTTCATGCACATCCTCGGCATATCTCACGATTCGTCACGGCAGCTGGCGAGTTCGTTCGGGAGCCCCGCAAGGAACGAGAGATATGGGTGATAGACGTACGCGAGACCGCGACATCCAGACTGGCTAATCACTTCATCAACGTCGAGATTGGAAGTGACCTCGAAGTCCTGAGTGTTCTCCGTTCGCTTGTGAAGCAGAGACGAGTCGATGTGTCGCAGGTCGGCGGTGTTCGTGTTTCCAGACTGCATGAGATGGCAGAACGGATGAAGGCTGCGCGTTATGGTGTGCTCTTCTACGGTCTTGGTCTTACTCAGTCTCGAGGTCGTCATCGGAATGTTGATGCCGCAATCCGGCTACTGCAGGATCTCAATGAGTTTGGAAAATGGAACATCATCCCCATGCGCGGGCACTTCAATGTGGCCGGTGCCAACAAGACTTGCACCTGGACTACTGGGTTTCCTTTCTCCGTAGACTTCTCCCGAGGCTATCCCCGTTATCAACCCGGAGAGTATTCCGCCGTCGATTTGCTCCAAAGAGGGGAGGCTGATGTCCTAATGAACATCGCCGCAGACCCCTGTGCCCATCTTCCTGTAGATGCAGTGCGCTCTCTCAAGAGTATCCCTATCATCAATCTTGATCCCAAGAGGAACCTTACCTCTACAATCGCCACAGTGAACATTCCCACAGCCCAGTCGGGTATCGAGTCTGATGGAGTTGCGGTGCGAATGGATGGGCTGCCACTCTACCTGAAGAAGGTGACTGAGCCGCCAGTCGGTGTTCTTCCAGACCGAGATATTCTGCGTATGATTCGTGAACGTCTGGAGGCGGGACCATGACCTCTGACAATGAGCTCCTGTTGAGGCGCTGTTATGTTGTTGATCCCGCCAATGGCATCGACGGAGAGATCATGGACCTGTCGGTTTCAGGCGGCAGAATTGTAGAGTCTGCAAGTAACAAGGCCGAGACTATTGACATCGGTGAGCGACTCGTTCTGCCTGGTGGCGTTGACATGCACTCTCACATCTTGGGGAGTAAGCTATCCATGGCCCGACTTCTTGCTCCTGAGCTTCATCGTCAAGAACCCGTGTCGTGCGTGGATTATCCCCGCTCGGGTTCGGGCCATGTGTTACCCAGCTCCTATATTGTCGGTTACAGGTACTCAGAGATGGGCTATACTACGGTGGTTGAGCCAGCTGTTCTTCCGCTTAAGGCATTGAGCTGCTGGGAAGAGCTTGCAGATGTCACCAACCTGCACATGGGTATGCTTCCTCTCTTCTGTAACAGCACGGTCACGTTTCAGTATGTACAGCAAGAGGACCTAGAAGGTCTTGCAGGCTACATCTCATGGATTCTGGAAAACACCGGTGGGTGGGGCGTTAAGTTGGTGAATCCGGGTGGTGTCTATGCTTGGGCACACAGGTCCAATGTCCATGGCCTTGACGATGAGATTCCTGACTGGAGCATAACACCACGAGACATAATTCTCGGAGTTGCAGAAACCGTAGAGGCAATGGGACTGCCCCACGTGACACACCTCCATCCAAACAATCTCGGCACAGTAGGGAATCTAGAAACTACTCTCGAAACACTAGATGCGTTGAAGAAGACTGCAGCTCAGAGTGAACGCGAGCGGGTTGTCCATCTGACTCATGTTTCCTTCGAGGCTATGTCGAGTGTTGCCGACGAATCCAAGTCCTGGGATGAGATTGCTTCAGGTGGCTTACAGCTGGCTGACTATGCGAACAAGAACAAGCATTTCACTGCTGATTTGGGACAGATTACCTTTGGTGAGGCCATGACTATGACAGGTGACGGTCCGTTCCAGCAGTCCTTATACGAACTCACTGGCAACAAATGGGTAAATCTTGCAGTGGACGCAGAGATGCCCGGGGGAGGGGGCGTCGTGCCCTACTACTACAGCGAGAAGTCTATGGTCAATTCAGTGCAGTGGGCAATTGGACTCGAATACGCTCTCTCAGTCGACGATGTGTCGCGATGTGTTATCACAACAGACAGCCCGAATGCGGGGCCTTTCACTCGGTATCCATTGGTCTTCTCGTGGCTCATGAGTCAGAAACAACGAGAGGAATGGCTGGACAGAGTACACCCTGAGGTCCGTAAGCGTTCTGTTCTTGAGTCAATAGAACGCGAGTGGAGTCTATTTGATCTAGCCACTTCCACAAGGGCTGCTCCTGCTAGGATTCTGGGTATCCACGAGAAGAGAGGCCACTTGGGTGTCGGTGCGGATGCAGACATCTCAGTATACGATATACGTCCTGGTCAGACAGATCTTGCAGCGAATCCTGAGATGATTGTGGAAGGGTTTAGAACAGCCCATATGACCGTCTTGGATGGAGTTCCTGTTCTCAAGAGCAAATTCCTTGCGACCACTCATGGTCATGTCTTCACGGTCGCTCCTACTGTTACTGAATCCCTGCGCAATAGGATGGAACGGGAATTGGAGGACTCATTCAAGAGATGGTACTCGCATTCATTTGCCAACTACCCTGTTCCGTCCAGATATCGTTCTCCATTCGAACAGAAGACCCGTGTAGACTGCTTGGATATCTCACTCTAGGATGTTCCGTGGCCAATCATAGTCTTGCCTGACGTGAACCTTCCTTCTTTTATGAGCTGCTTGTATAGCAGAGGACACCAGAAGCAGGAGTTGAGCGAACGAGTGGAAGAAGAAGTCGGCCCCTCCTATGAAGGAATTGCAGAGTTCTACGACTACTTCTCCACACAAGATGACTTGCCCTTCTACATCCATTACGCAGAGAAGCAAGGTTCGCCAATCCTCGACATCGGGGCCGGAACGGGTCGCGTTTCCCGCTATCTTGCTGAGCACGGTTTCAGGGTCACGGCGCTTGAAAACTCGCCTTCGATGCTTAGGCATCTCAAACGGGAAGTGAAGAAGATTAGCTCGGAGGCGAAAAGAAAGATATCCGTGGTTGAGGCCGACATGCGAGACTTCGAGCTTGATAAGGAGTTCAAACTCATCATCATTCCTGCGTCTTTTGGACATGCAATGACCACGGAGGACCAACTCTCAACTCTGGAGTGCATATATCGGCATCTCGCTCGAGATGGCCTCTTCATCCTGGATCTCTATCCTGCTGGAACAATGGATGAGCACTCTCGTTTTGAGGAGCACCCCGTGGAGCTTCCAGACGGTAGAATCGTCGTGAGAGAGGGAGTCATCGATTGCGACCCCGTACGACAGGTCATGCGTGTTGAACTGACGTATAAGATTCGTCTTCCTGAAAACCCGGGTAACTCTTGGGATAAGCAGATTCGGATTGTATCGGGGGCAGCACTCATCTACAATCGCGAGGCCGATCTTCTCATCAGACTATCGGGATTCCGTGTTGTTGAAGAGCTGGGCTCCTTTGCAAGGGATCCCTATACTCCAGATTCACCCCGTCGGATTATTGTTCTGGAAAGGATCTAACCCTCGCAAAAAGGAGCTGTCCACTCCGTACCAGCAGATTGTGTTCGAAGAGGTCTATACGTTGCCGACTACTCGGTCTGTTCATGCCTAAAAAGGCCAGACTTAATATTTGGTTTAGCTCAGAATTCTCTGCGCGTGTATTGGAAGGAACCCACCGGAAATCGCATTCAGTTTCGCATATCTGTATGCAAAGACTGCCCTTGATAGCATCCATTGGAGCGCAGGAGTTCACGTCTTTGCAAGTAGTATGCAAGAATACAACATCCATATTCTCATCAAAGTCTTCTCTGACGAATGTTGGAAAGGGCCTGTCTGGAGCCATCATCATTGCTCTTCTCTTGACTTTGCCTCTAATCAATACGAGTGCGGTTAGTTCGCGAGTCTTGGGGGCAACAGATTCCAGTATCCCAAGCCGTCACTCTCTGAGTGACTACATGGAACATGTTCCCATCCTCATAAATCATGATGACAACTTCACAACCCAAGGCTGGTCCGGTGCAGGTACCGCAGAAGAGCCCTTCATCATTGAGAATTTGAACATCACCACGGATGAGACCTGTGTGAACATTACTAATACCAGAGTGCATTTCGTCATTCAGCACTGTGCATTCCAGTCCGAGGAGGCGAATGGTTATCCCATCTACTTCTTCAATGTCAGCAACGGAGCTCTCGTCGACATGCAGATTATCAACTCAGGTTACGGTGTATATCTCGAATCGGCATTGGACTGTGTACTGCACAACATATCCATCGACGAGTGCGGTGACAGTTACTTCATGGACTCATTCAATATCACACTGAAGACCTCGGTCGTGGCAGACTCTGGTGCGTTCTACCTCACACACAGCAACAACTGCACACTCATCAACAATACAGTCACCGACTGCTATCTAGGGATCATCTTATCGCACAGCGAGCATGCCACCATAGCGGACTGCCGGTTCATTCGGGACGGCGTACTGATTTCTGGCACTACGCTCGAAACGTGGGTCCACAACATGTCAGGGAATACAGTAAATGGTGAACCCCTGGAGTACCTCCGGTCAGAAACAGATATGGTGATCAACGGAAGCGATTATGGGGCTGTTATTCTGGCTTCTTGCGAGAACGTCACCATCAGTGGTGGATCCTTCTCAGAAGGAGCTGTTGGAGTTTCTATGGGCTTCTGCACGAACTGCCTGATCCAGGGAGTGGATTTTGATTTGCTGAGCCGTGATGTCTTTCTCATGGAGTCTGAGAATACAACCATCCAGGACAACCAGTTCTGTTCGTCGGAAGACATAGGCTCAGTATACCATATTCAGGCCTACAGCAGCCCCGGTGCATGTGTTCTGTACAATTCGTTCTCGGCGGAGAACGACGGGGTGTGGGGTTGCTCCCTCACCTCCTGTCCCTCGAGCCAAGTGATTGGAAATGACTTCTTCAATACGAGGCGGCAGTCTTTCCTGTACTGTGATGACAGCATCCTGGCGGACAATCTATTCTACCAGTGTCCTTCTGGTGATGAGGCTGCATGGCTGCAGGGCTCCGAAGGTCTGGAAGTGCTCAACAACACATTCATTGGTTGCGACAGGTCGCTAACGCTCTGGGATGTGCACTTCTCACAGGTGCTCAACAACACAATATCGGTATCCGTAAATTGGGGAATCAGACTATCCTCGTTGTCTGCAAACAACACACTCTATGGCAACAGGTTAGGCTGGAATTCTATCAACGGGCAAGATGAAGGCACGAACAACACATGGGACAACAGCGTAGATACCGGAAACTACTGGAGCGACTATTCACCCCCGGGTGTCTACAATGTAACGGGCCCTGCCAATGCCACTGACCGATACCCCCTGATTCTGCTTGATGAAACGCCCCCGACCATCGACCATCCTGCAGACTTGGAGTTTGATGCCGGAACCGAGAACAACTCCATCGAGTGGCATCCATATGATCTCTACCCTGCCTCATGGGAACTCACTCGCAATGGTACGGTCATGGATTCCGGATCTTGGCGCGGGGGTGAGATAGAGGTGGATGTGGACGGACTGATGCCCGGATGGTGGAATCTCACTATCGTAGTCTATGACCAAGGTGACAACGCGGTCCATGATACGGTGTTCGTCAATGTAACTGGAGCGGCTACAACAACCACCACTACGACCACCACTACGACCACCACTACGACCACTACGACAACTACGACTTCAACGACTACCACGACAACGCCGGTGGACGACAGCCTTCTGCTCTATCTCATCATGGCCGGTGGAGTAGCAGTAGTTGCAGCAGTGCTATTCACAGTCTACAGAAGGAGAAGCAAGGGCTAACGTAGATTGAAACTATGGCGTGTCGCCTGGCAAGATACCGTTGAGTGTGCGGAAAGAGAATAAGGAACCAGATACTAGGGCAAGGGGGCATGCGCCCCCGGATCCCTCTGATTCCTGTGACCATGGCTCTACAATCAACTCTACTATAGTACGTCATCTGCTTCAGGCAGCTGGTCGACCTGTTTGCTGTCCTTTCTGAGCTTGGCGCCCTCTTCAACTTCGAGGGAGTCTGTGTACAGCAAGTCGCCTTCCACGATGGCTTCCCGCTCAATGTAGACATCCTTTCCATAGACTGAGCCGACTCTTGCGCGCTCTTCGATTCGAATGTCCTCACCGTATAGGTCGTCTGTTCGTGCACGCTCTCTGACAAGAATCTCGCGTGACTGAACTGGGCCCTTTACCTCTCCTCGCTTGCCGATTCTGAAGCCGTCTGAGGCGTTAGTTCGTTTTGCCTCGACCCGCCCTCCAACTGCGATGCGATAGGTCTCTATCTCATCCTCTACAACGAGAGTCCCACCTACCTTTATCGTATCACTTGATATGAGCTTGCCTTCAATTACCGCCTTTCCACCGACATCAAAGCCATCAACAGTTTCTAGAGAACCTTCGACTTTGAGTGCGCCGCCAACGTCAATGAATGCACCCTTGGAGTCGCCGCCAAGCTTCACGGCCCCACCGACATCAATTGTTCCAAAGGCGATTCCACCCGTCGACTTGAACGACCCGCCGACATCTACGTCTGCGACCTTCGAGCCCGGACCGACTACTGCAGAACCACCGACATCGATTTCTTCAACTTCGACTGCTCCTGTGGCCTTGAAGCTTCCACCAATCTCGACCTTTCCGATTCTTCCGGTGGCACACTTGCCTGAGCCTCCAACACGGAGCTCATCAGTATCGATTCTCCCTCCAACTTTGACGGACCCGCCTGCATTGATTCGTTCTGCTTGGGCATCGCCATCAACCTTTACAGAACCGCCACCCATGAGTCTCTGTGCAACTGCATTGCCTCCGACTCTCAGGCTGCCGCCGCCTTTTGCAACATTGCACATGAGGTCTTGGTCAATCGACAGTGAACCATCAGCCTCAACCTGCTTTGCCTTGACAGAGCCACGAACCTCTAGGCTTCCTTTCTCCACCTTTGCAATCGTTTCGACCTCAAGGTTCCCTTCGATGATGATTCTGTCTCTCGTCTTTGCCTCGAGCGCGTGAGCCTTCAATGAGCCCTCAATAATCGTATCGCCCTGTATTCTCAATGTCCCGCCGACTACTATGGTATCTCCCTGCTGGGGAACCAAAAACCTGCAATCCCTGATCTCTATGTCTCCCTCGAATGTTCCGAGTTCGACGCGTTCTTGTTTCTCGAATTTCTGTTTCTCAGCCATGGTTACCAACCTCCATGTTGATTCGCTATTAGTTCACTATCAAGCTCTCAATGTGGCTATATAAAGCGGATTCACAATAGAAGGTCACAAATTGTGACTATCGCGAAATGGCTTCTACATGCCAATTATCGGATCAGGCATGGGAATGCCGACAAGGCCTGCAATGCGCTTATAGAGCTCGAGATACTGATGTCCTCGGACAGTCACATAATACAGGGTGTGACCCTCCTCTTCCTCCTCTTCCAGAAGCCCCCTCTCAACCATGTACTCGATGGTCTCCTTTGCCCTGTCAACGGGCATATTGGTCGATCTAGCTGTCCTCGTTAGGGGCGCATATCCATAGATTGTGATGACCCTTATGACCTCAGCATAGATGTCGTATCGAGTACGCTTTTGGAATGGACTCTCCTTCTTCTTTCGTGGGGGCATCGCCGTTCACTCCATGCAAGGCAACCATTGGAATAAAAACCCAGTGCATCGGGAGCAGAGTATCAACAGGCAATCCTTATGATGGGAAGCTCAACCCTTTCGCTAGGGTGGACCAAATGCTGGACCGTGCTTACGTGTTGAAAGACAATGGGGACGCAATCTACGGACGGTCTTTCATAGAGGGGGAGGAAGTTGGCCCAGAGTCAATACCCCCCCACGTCCGTGCTTGCGCACTGCTCTTGCATTCCTCTAGCAGCACGAGTCCCGACAGGTCCTATACTCTCGGGCAAGACGGTGCCCTCTGGGTCTATGCCTTCTTCGATCGTTTTGCCATAGTACTCAAGTCAAAGAACCCTACTGCTGAAACCACATTGAAGAAGATGGTTCTGTCCATTGGTCGTGATATAGCTCGAAACTACGGATCAACGATTGCATCGTGGTCAGGAGACTTCGGCGAGGTTGAGGGCTTTGACTCACTAGTTCGAAGTTACGCCAGAATGGACTTTCTCATGACGAATCCACACATGGAACATACGCTGCAAGTAACGATAGATCGCATTCTGGAATCCTATCCGGTCGCGTACGCCGGTGTTCTGAACGTTCTTGGAGATATGGTGCGGGGGAACATACCAGAAGAACATCTCTCTCACCTGAGAGGAGAGATTCTCAATGACACTCTCCATGTAGATACGGAGATGGTGCCTACGACTCTCCAGGTCTTCGACTATGATGTCCAAGTGCTGGGTGTGGGGGCCTTCACGATTGCAGTGGCACCCTATCGGGGAGATGGCAGGATTCAAGCAGTCCAAGCGGCCGGTGATATTGCCCATACACTCGAGTCACTCCTCGACAAGCAATCATAATTCTAAGTGTCTACTCCTGCTCGGCAATTCTCTCCGGTGCGAAAGAAACAAGTAGAGGCACTGATGGGCTCAGACAGCCGGTAGTGTGTTGTCATGAAGATAGTTGGGATCTGTGGTTCACCGAAAGAGAGAGGCTCGAATACTAGATTTCTCTTGGAGGAGGCAATTGCTGCTGCAAGTGAAACTCTCACCGAGGCAGACATTGGCGAATACGCCGCCGTGATTCTCAATTTGGTCGAGTATGATATTCGCCGTTGCACCGGGTGCGATGCCTGTGTTCGAAAGAAGCCGTGTCCTGAGAGCGATGAGGACGACATGCCAAGAATTGAGGATGAGCTACGTAGTGCAGATGGCATCATCATTGCGGCTCCCTCCTACTTCACATCAGTTCCGGGGCTGTTGAAGGACTTCATAGACCGTTCGAGACCCATGAAGATGAACGACCACGAGCTCAAGGATAAGCTCTTCTCGGCCATCACATATGCGGGCCTGCGTTACGGTGGTCAAGAACCTGTCATCGACTCGTTGAATCGCTACGCACTGACTCAGGGGATGATTGTTGTGGGGGCGGTGGGGAGTCCGGTCAAGGGCGGTTTCTTTGGTGCAGGCAGTATGCAGACCGATGAAGGAAGATGGCGTACTAGTGAGGGTGATCAGCTAGCAATTGATGGGAGTCGACTTGTCGGAAAGAGGGTAGCCCAAGTGTTACTGAAGATGAGAGGGTGAATGTATAGAATGAACGCACCACGCATCCAAGGGCAGGTCCAGGTGTATACAGGAAACGGAAAGGGCAAGACCACCTGTGCACTCGGCGCAGGGATGCGAGCTGCGGGTCACGGACTGGAGGTACTCATGATCTGCTTCATGAAGGCCAAGGTTGCAGAACGTGGTGACGGCGAAGAGGTCAACTATGGCGAGTTCAAATCCGCAGAGAAGATACCCAATATGATGATTCTACCGGTCGGGCGTCAGAGTTTCGTTGACAAGGAGAACCCCGATCCAATTGACATCGAGATGGCTCAACGCGGTCTCAAGATGGCTCAAGAGGCCTTCTCAGAACATACGTGTGACGTCCTCATTCTTGATGAGATTAACGTGGCTGTTGAGTGGAACCTGATTGCACTGGAGGACCAGTTGAGTCTCATCGAAATGAAACCAGATGATGTCGAACTGATTATGACAGGTCGGTATGCACATGAGTCAGTCATAGAGGCTGCGGATCTCGTCACCGAAATGCGCGAGCTCAAGCATTACTATGAAGAGAAGAAACTGCTGGCGCGAAGAGGTTTCGAGTTCTGATAATATCACAGCTCTGCCTCACCACGAAACGAACAGTTAATATCATCAACTGCCGGACTTGACCCCGTCTTACCAACTGGGAGTAGACTGTCATGGTTACAAGGAAGGCTGAAGACACCTCTGAGGGAAGCGACGAAACCAATACTCTTGGAGATATCCAGCGGGCCAAGAAAGAGTGGGAATCCACAGCTCTTGCCAATCACCTGAAGAAGCATCCCGAGCGGAAGGAGGAATTTGTCACAACCTCGAGCAAGACGGTCCGCCGAATCTACACCCCTCTTGACATACCGGGTTTTGATTACTTGAGGGACCTTGGGTTTCCAAGTGCGTATCCGTACACGCGTGGAGTTCAGCCCACCATGTATCGCGGGCGGATTTGGACGATGCGGCAGTTTGCAGGAATGGGCACGGCAGAGGAGTCCAATCAACGCTACAAGTTTCTCCTTGGTCATGGGCAGACTGGCCTAAGTGTTGCTTTCCATCTCCCCACAATCTTCGGTCGCGACTCTGATCACCCATACTCTCTGGGCGAGGTTGGTAAGCTGGGGGTTGCCATTGACACCCTGAAAGACATGGAGATTCTATTCTCGGGGATTCCACTCGACAAGGTGACAACAAGCATGACCATCAATGCGCCCGCATCTATTCTGCTTGCCATGTACATGGTCGCCGCGGAGAAGCAAGGCGTTCCTGCTGACAAGATTGGCGGAACAATCCAGAATGACCTGCTGAAAGAGTACCAAGCCCAGAAGTCATGGATCTACGGCCCTGAGCCATCACTGCGCATAATAACCGACATCATTGAATACGCGACCGAACATATTCCGAGATGGAATACCATCAGTATCTCAGGCTACCACATACGCGAGGCTGGCTCCACGGCCGCTCAAGAACTGGCCTTCACCTTGATGAACGGACTTGAATATGTTCGCTGGGGCAAGAAACGCGGCCTTGATGTTGATGCCTTCGCTCCTCGACTGTCTTTCTTCTTCAACTCACATAATGACATCTTCGAAGAGGTGGCCAAGTTCCGTGCAGCAAGACGCATATGGGCCAGAGAGATGAAGGAAAGATTTGGGGCAAAAGGGCGATCACTCTGGATGCGTTTCCATACCCAGACGGCTGGGTGTTCTCTCACGGCTCAACAGCCGATGGTGAATGTTGTTCGTACTGCCTACCAGGCACTGGCTGCAGTCCTCGGCGGCACTCAATCCCTACATACGAATTCCATGGATGAGGCCCTATGCCTGCCTACTGAGGATGCAGTGCGGGTTGCCCTTCGAACACAACAGGTCCTTGCTCACGAGAGCGGCGTTGCCAATACCATCGATCCGCTTGCAGGTTCATACTATGTGGAGACTCTTACGAACGAGCTAGAAGAGGAAGCATACGAGTACTTCGACAAGGTCGAGGCTCTTGGTGGAGTGATTCCCGCCATCGAGAAGGGCTTCTTCCAGCGTGAGATTGCCAATGCGTCCTACAGATATCAGAAGGAGATTGAGGACAATAAGAGGACGATTGTGGGGGTCAACGACTACGTGCTCGAGGACGAGGATATCCGCATTCCAGTCTTGAAGATTGATCCCGAAGTAGAGAAAAAGCAGGTTGAACGTCTTCAGCAAGTGCGTCGCGAACGCGACAACAAGGAAGTTGAGGAAGCTCTGGAGGCTCTCCGCAAGGCATCCGAGGGCAATGAAAACATCATGCCCCATGTTGTCCGAGCAGTCCGAGCCTATGCCTCTATCGGTGAGATCTGTGATGTCTGGCGAGACGTCTTTGGTGAGTGGGAAGAGCCAAAGATATTCTGAATGAACTAGACGTACCGCATCTCCACGGGCATTCCACTGTGAACAGTCATCGACGCTTGACCAAGAATACTAGCAAGATAATGGCAACCCCCACGACACCGAGTATGCCAACCCACACCATGAGTTGTGTCGGCAAAGCATTCCCTTCGTCGTCGATAACACTGAACGTTGAGTCGGATATGTCTTCGGTCAGAAGTCCCTCTTCACAAGTTGCCACAACCTTGACGAGATATCCTGTTCCTGCTGTGATGAAGTTCCCATCAACATCGAGTTGCCATCCTTCATGATTCTCCACCAACAGAACCCACTCGATTCCTCCATCCTTCGAGATGTAGACATCGTACTTCACGATATGCTCCCACGAGTCAACGCAGCTCTCCCATTTGATCACGAAATCGGGACTCAGAACCTCTCCTCCATTGGGATATATCACTCTGGGCACGGAAAGGATGTGCTTTCGCACCGTAATCAAAGAGCTCGGCCTGCTCTCCCGAACACAACCATCTGAACAACGTGCTCTGATTCGTATACTGTGCGTCCTGTTTTGCTCGAAGGTGCTGGTGTTCCAGGAGAAGAATATTTGGCTGAGGTCAGCTGCAATCTCCGATATGCTTTGGTCCTCCTCATCTACTGCATAGAGGGAATATGTGACAGCATGGCCACTGGTATCGCTTGTCGGAGTCCAGGTCAGGTTTGTAACGCCATAGAGATAGGTGGAGCAAAGAGTGTGATTAGGAAATACAACCCGTGGTCTTGTTAGAAAGTGAACCTTGTCAGTCACATGGGCTAGCACACGGGGCGTTGAATCGGAATTGGAATCAAAGACATAGGCCTTGTCGACGACACCGTCTTGGTCCTCGTCAGGATAGGTCCACTCGTCGTAGAAGTTGTTGAAGAACTCATTTCCTTCTCCTATGTCTGTTACTTGGGAGGATTCTATGTCCTCCGGTCCAAAGTTCTCGATGAAGTTGTTGTTACAGAAGACTCCGTTCGCCGAGAAGGTCCGGAGCCCCTGTATACTGTTCCTCAGAAAGGTATTACCTACCGACTCAAGATCGTCGCTGCCTTCCACTTCAAGACCAATGAAGGAATTGTTTGAAACGAGATTCGTGGTCATCTTCACGCCCAGTGATGCCTGGATCTCGATACCGGTTCCAGTATTGTTGTACACGACATTGTCAGTGATGTTCGTCTTACCTGCATGGCCGAGTAGCAGCCCTGCTCCCTGATTGAAACACAGGTTGTTCTCTTCAACTGTGCATTCTATCGAGTCTCTCAGTCTAATCCCTGTGTCACCGCTGTTTGAGACACGGTTCCCTCTTAGACTACACTTCTGTGAGTAATCGATGAGCAGACCTGTCGAGGTCGAGTCCATCAGAGTGCAGTCCCAAACACTTGTGTTGGTGGAACCATGGAGATAGATTGCCTGGCCATCTGATAGAGTCACATTGCAGTTTTCAATGGAACACTTTTCACAGTCTTGTATCAGCATTCCATGCTGTTTTGCGTTCTCAACAATACTACTGCGAATCTGCCCGTTTGTTACATTGAGAAGCTTGAGTCCAATGGATCCATCGGCGAGAAGGCATGCATTGAGCACGAAATGTACTGTCGTGTGACTCACTGAGAACAAGATTTCTCCACCGGTGGAACCTGTGATATTAAGCCCCGCCACTTGATAGGGCGCGGTGAACGTTCCATTACCAGGCCACGAGTTCTGCTCGGCCACGAGTGCGAAGTCATTGTTGCCGTTGATTGCGATAGGTGAGTGCTCAGTATACGCCAGTGCGGATGATGCATATTCTGCTGTCGAAGATGCGAAGGTCTTTTCCCGTTGGTTTTCTCTTGTTTCGAAGGAGAAGTTGGCCGGTGCCATGAGGATGAGGAAGACAATCCAGAACTGAAGAGTGAATCCTCTCGTACCCCAAAACATCGGCTGACCTCTATTCTCTCTTAGTGGGGTTCCCTCTCTATTTCCTTTTGCCTTCGCGATCTATCCGATGATTCTTCTGTGTCGGAGGACGAGGATGATGATAACCACTCCAACAGCACCAAGTGCAATCAGAAAGATGTAGATCAGTCCCATATCTGTTGGTGGGCCAGTGCCAGTTGTAGAGGTGGTCCCTGTAGTAGTCGTTGATGTTGTGGTGGTAGAAGTTGTACTCGTTGTGGTAGTCATTGTTGTTGTGGTCGTCGTAGTTGTGGTGGGGGATTCGATCGTAAACGCATCCGATGTTCCTATCGATTCAGCCCCGTCTAGGCAATAGGCCCGAACCCTGATTATGTATTCAGAACCCGGTGTGAGAGCTTCAGTATCCCACGGACAACTGGTATCTGAGAGACCGATGGCAATCTCGACCCAGATGCCACCACTGTTGTTGCTGTAGTAGGCATCGTAATTCACCTCATGGCTCCAAGAGTCCACACTGGAGGTCCATTCGATCTGTATCTGACCGGAAACGTTCGAACCACTTACCGGACTCAGAATCTCTGGAACGCTGACAGAATGTGGATTAAGTGTGAATGAGTTGTCACTGGTGTCAATCGCTGTAAGCCCCTCAGAGCAATCTGCTGTCACCCGGATTGTGTAACCTGATACCCGAGGCAACTCGGTTGTGTTCCACAACAGACTTGTTGAAACCAGGTCTTCGGCAATCAGTGTCCAGTCCACGCCGTTGGTGGAGTACTCAATGGTATAGTCTACATCGTGGTCCCACGAATCTACCGATGTTGACCACGTGATTGTCGCAGTCTGATTGATCAGTTCTCCCCCATTTGGATAGCCTAGCGTTGGTTCTGAAAGGACGTGCTCACGTACCGTGAACGCAGTAGATGTGCACTCGACTGAGAGCTCTTCTGAGCAGTTCGCTACGACCCTCAGAAGATACTCCCCTTCGGGGACCATCGTTGTATCCCAGACATAGCTTGTGGTATGAAGATCGTCAGCGATCACCGTCCACCCAACTGATGAGGTCGGCGAGTAGTATAGAGTATAATTCACTGTATGGCCAAGTGTATCATACGTGGAAGACCACTCCACTGTCAGGTCGCCGTACAGATAGCCTTCTTCAGAAGGACTGATTATGCTGATTGGCAACAGGTAGTGAACTGTAGTCCCGATGCTGGGTATTGCCAAAGGATAGGGGTCTTCGTTTTCAGCCGAGCCATCTATCGCATAGGGTACATCCACAATCCCATCTGGTTCGGCATCTGGGGAGGTCCACTCGTCCCAGAAGTTGTAAGAGATGGGATTGCTGCTTCCCCCATCATAGGCCTGAGACCCGCTATTCTTGTTGTTCGAGAAGAATGCATTCCATTTGCCTTCGTTCAGCGTACTGCTGCCGTTCAGTACCAGACCATACTCGGTGTTGTTCAGAAGGGTGCTGTTTCGAAGCCTGTTACCCATGCTATTGCCGACAAGCTCTGCTCCAAGCCGATTGAACGAGATAAGCGAGCTCGTCAGATTATTCAGCGCAGAGCTCCCTCCAAAGTGGACCCCGTCATCGCCGTTGCCGTACACTATGGACTGATTGAATGTATTGCCGTCGGAGTCCACGACCGCTATACCATGTTGCGTGCTGTTCCTGGTTGTTATCCCTTGGAAGTCATTGTTGTCCGACTTGTTCAGCAGAACTCCATCCAGCCCGCTCTTGAAGAGGTCATTGTGGGAAAACATGTTGTCATCTGAGCTCTCCACGACTAATCCAGTATGGATGCAATTGCATACTTGATTTGTGGTGATATTGTTGCCACTTGAACCAGTCTTCAGGTAGATACCATAGCCGTTGGAATCAAGGGTATTGAGGAACACCTCCAGCCCAACTACATCTTCAATCAGTACTCCGATTGTTGAGTCCGCTATCCCATTGTCATAGACTCTGTTTTTACCATCAAGCCCCTTGCAATATATGCCATATCCCGTACAGTTCTCAATCCCGTTCTCGGTGACGTTGTTTGCTTCGGTCAGTTCGGCTAGATAGACACCATGACCCGTGTTATCATAGATTGTGTTACCAGTCACCCGATTCTTGACACTTGCTTCTCCGCGAATCGCGATACCGCTTCCACTACAGTTACTGATGGTGTTATTATGAAGATCATTCTCCATCACCATGATTCCAGGTGTGTTGCCGTAGAGAAGGACGCCGTCCTGACAGCCGGATATGGTATTGAATGCGATGTTGTTATAGCCGCAGGAGGAAATGCGTCCGTCGAGGAATATTCCGTTCTCATTAGAGCCATAGATCGTATTGTGGGTTACATCTATGTTTGACGTGTCCTCATCAAGCCAGATAGACTGGTATGTGTTGTCATAGAGTGTGTTGCATGATACATTGATGTTGGAGGATGAGGCGCGCACTCTCACCCCGCTCTGAGAAGAGTCCCATATCGTGTTGTTCAGAACGCTCACATCTGCACACGATCGTACGAACACACCATGACGTGCGCTGTGGATATCGTTGAGAAGAATCGTGCCATGCTGGAGGTTCTCGAGATAGATTCCCTCGGCTTGGTCTGAAACTCCTGCCAGCAGGTTGTTCTGAATGATGAAGTAACGGGTGGTGCCGGTGATAAAGATAGGTGCTGCCCATCCACCACCATCTGCTGTACTCGTTATCGAGTACCCTTCAATCACATAGGCCGTTTCGGGTGTTAGTCCATCTCCGCTCCAACCATTGGAGACTGCTTGGCTATCAAATGCCGCATTACTGGCGATCAAGATGGGTGCATGACTGGTGTATGCTGGTTCTGCATTGGGTGGCGCATGGGTCTTTTCGTTCTTTGGCAGACTGCCCTCTAGCTGTCTTGGATCAGATCCGTCGTTCCGAAACATCGGAATCCCTAACGCCCCAAGAATCAGAAACGCGCATACCAGACTGAGTATCTCTTTCGTATTTCTTCTTTCTCTCAGCAATCCTCTTCCTCCCGAGGACTACGGGCTGAAACTCTGCAGAACCAAGCGCAGAAAGTATCTCCCGCTAATATTCTAATTGTCTTCTAATCTAATTAGGTTTTCCACACCATTCCGCCGTTCCTGAATCTGGCGTCTAGAGTCCGCATAAGCCTTAATAGTTTCAGAATGTAACCTAAGCTCCTGGTTGCAACCATGAAACGAAGGAAACTGGGTGCTGCAGCTGTGATTTGCCTGGTCCTGTTTGTAGCTGCAGTTGGCCTCCAGCTGCTCTCACAGCCAAGAGGTGGTGAACAAGAGCAGGACCCAATCTTTCCGCCACGTGATCCAGACAATCGCACCTGAGACGAATACGAGTACATCGACCACTCATTCCCGATTAGGGATGAAGAGGGATTGTCCGATGTGCTCGTCATCCTTCGGGAGCAGTTGTGGACTGCGTAGCGGGGCGAATCCATAGAAGACACGATGAAGCTGCCATGTAAAGCATAGCAATGGTGGCCGAGATGAGGAAGCCCCTCAGTCTTTGAAGAACAGCTCTGAGGAGGGTGCACTCCTTGGCACCCTCTCGCCTAGGCATTGAAGATTGCTTCTGTCAGGCTACCTCTTGGCGCGAACAAGCAACATTACGACAACAACCACTGCAGCTATTCCCGCAGTGGCGAACATGACCGTAGGGTCGACCAAGAACGGAGCGGGGTCGGGGGCTGGCCACACAGTCTGATTCGCAACTATGGCAGAATCATCGAGCAGCCACTTCGTGATTTCAAGGATTAGGGGCCATTCAGAATCTGGATCATCGTATTCATCGAAGTACTCGGTCCCGTCACGGGCATCATCTTCTTCGTATTCGAAATGCGGGCTTGAAAGGAACAGGTTCCCGTCGCCGTAATGGGATGCAATCATTGCGGGTTGGTTGTTATAGTCATATTCGGCAATCACAATCATCTCTTGGCCCTCATCAGCCTCGAAGTACCTCCCTGTGCAGAACGTTGTGGTCATAGTGGCCGGCATGAATGAGAGGTCCGGCCCATCGCAGGCAAGATTGAGCCTGAGCTCCGTGGCCAAGGTATGTCCCATATCTGGCATTCCTACGCTGGTTCCGTTGAAGAGCCCAAGCTCAAAGGTTTCATTACGCCCCTCGAAGTAACCCTTGGTTACAGCTATGGACGTACTTCCTCTGACTCCGACATATGACCCTCCAAGTGCGACCCAATCGCGGATAATCTGCATGCCTTCATCCGTCAAGTCGCTCTCAAGGAACGGACCCAGTCCCTCCGGTATTACCAAGACTTCGAAACACCAAAGGCAACCGTTCAGCAAGTCAGTTTGGTTCACTAGCTGGACTGATGCGTTCATCCAACTGAACATGTTGTACATAGCTGCGCGGCTCTCTTCGATTCTTTCGTATTTGTAGAAACTCTCATAGATTGCAACATCTACCCCTGTTAGATCTGCATTAGTGCCCGAAGAACTGCCAAAGGTTTCGTTGCCTGTATCATATCCCAAGCGCACACCAGACCCACCTATCATGTGATAGATGAGAATGATGGACACAGCGGCTACTGCCAACATTATTGCCCTATTCTTCATCATCATTCATCGCCAGCCTACTGGTGGTGAAAAAACCGTTTGCATGCATTATAATCAGTAGCGAACTGAGCATGAAATTGCCTTGAATGAAATCCTGCTCCATAACGGAAGTTGGTCGATCGGCTGCAGGTTCTCTTGGGAGTATTGATGGACCTTTAGTGTGAAGGTTAGAGGTAATCTGGGCTTGGAGAAAAGGTGATATGCGCTTGCGAGAATGTACTAACAGGGTGTGTATTCGAATGCATATGCAGGTACCGTATAGTCCGGGGCAAATAGCTATTCCCATCCTCTATCTTGCTGCAACAGTGGTTATCATCCTGTGGATAATTTCGTCTTACTGTTCATCACCAACTCCTCCAAAAGAACGCGCTCGCCCTAGACCAATACCTGCAGATGGGTCGGATGGTTTCTCTGTGGTTCATGCTTGGGAGCAATCCTATATGCCCGCAATCGGGGCATCCGACAAGGGTGGTTTTCCAGTCAGCGGAATGGGATACTCTGGAAAAGGAGGCTATGGCCGTAGAACTACGGACAAGGATGAGTAGTACATCTGTGTTGGAAAACCCTTTGCATTCTACGGAAAGAACTCAGTGACTTGGTCCACTGACATGCGTGGTCGCGGATCTGGACTCTCATCTGGGATTCCCAGTGCAAGTCCCGCACTCAACTGCCAGTCTTTTTCGAAGAAATCTTGGAAGATCTTCTCAGGCAGGTAGAAGACATCCCCAATCCAGAGTGATCCTAGACCGAGAGAATATGCCTTTAGGAGCATGTTCTGAATTGCTGCAGCCACACTGTGTACCTCAGTGATCCATCCCTTCTCATTTATATTCCAAACGATGATGTTCACTGGGGCCTGTTCCATGACCTTCAGAGACCCAAAACCTGGTCCTACAGATTGTTTCTTCTTCATGAGCTTTGTCAGTTCAGAACCGAACATGGCAGTGAAGCGTTTCTTCGATTCTCCCGTCAGCACAGTAAAACGCCATTGCTGTCCATTCTTTGCAGAGGGGGCCCACGTTCCAGCCTCAAGCACTGCTCTCACTGTATCCACGGGTATCTCATCAGGCTTGAACCGTCTGATGCTCCGCCTTCCCTTGATTGCATGGTCCAGACTCAGCATCCAATATCGCCAACTATTACGAGAGAGCGGTCCACATTTGCCTTTTGGCCGAAGCAAAGGATACTAGCATCTCTGTTCCCTTGGCAAGCTTCCATTAATGCCACTTCCACACTTCCGATTGTCCCTCGAATGCATCCCTTTCAGGAAGGCGATGCCTATTTATGGGGGGACTTCAAAGCGCCCCTTACTACCGACGACGACCAAACGAGATGCTGAACGGAGGACAAAACAATTGTACAATCATGTGACCGACGACGTGGTAAAGAAGCTGGAAGACATAGTCGGAACGGACTATGTTACGACCAGCGAACCGCTTCGTCACAGCTACATGGCCCGAGGCATCATGGGTCTTGAGGCTGTCCTGCCTGAGGCCATTATACGGCCACTCAATGCACGGGAAGTCTCACAGATTCTTGTCTTGGCCAACGAGAAGAGGATTCCGGTCACACCCGCAGCCGGAGGTCTGAGTGGGGGTTTTGCCCTGCCCGCCATCGAGCCTGGTGGTATATACATGGACATGACCCGCATGGACGGACTTGAGGTTGATACTGAAAACCGAGTCATGGTTGTTGAACCCGGACTCAAATCTGGCGATGCCTGGCGAATCTTCAAGACCAAATACCCCGAGTGGGCACCACCGATACCCGACGGCGCGCCGCCTGCAGCAACTGTGCTTGGCGACGCCATCGAGAGGGGGTTCTCTCTGGTTACAGGCGTCTATGGGCCACAGGCGGACCTCATCATGGGTCTTGAAGTGGTACTACCAACAGGTGAAATCTTCAGAACAGGGTCTTGGGCACTGCCTGGCGCGAAGCCCTACTATCGCTGGGGTCCCGGTCCCAATCCTGATGGTCTATTCTTGGGTTCACAGGGATCTATGGGGATAATCACGAAGGCTGCCATCAAGATGGTGCCGCATCCACATCACAAGACCGTGGTCGCTTTTGGCGGTCAGAACTGGGAGGATATCATCATCCCCGCGTGGGAAATATCCAAGCACGAGATGGGAATTAGTGAACGAACCGTAATGGTACAAGGTGGTAACTGGCCTCTGGTCATGACCCGCTGGCCCAAGACGAATGTCCCTCTTGATTACAAGTTCTATGAAAAGATTGGAATCAGCGAGTACTGGATGAACTACGAGATATGGGCTTGGAGCGAGAAGGAGCTTGAGTTCACCATAAGCGAGATCGAGAAGATCTACAAGAACTACGAGAAGGAGCACAACACTGAATGCCCACGCCAAGAGCTACATCCAAAACAGGTCGCCTCACGGCTGAAAAAGCCGAACAAGATTGCCATTCCTTATTCGCTCTGGCAAGCTGGCTATCTGTTCATCACATGGTACGTACCTTGGATGGAGAGTCCCGCCTGTATGACCGAATACTGTGCCAAGATGGAGGAATATGGCTTCCCGCCCACGATGTGGGTGGCATCAATTGATCACGCTCGTCAGGCAATCGTCATGCCCATCGTCTGTTTCGACATTACAGAGGAAGGCATCTTTGAGAAGATTGAGAAGTTCAATCGCGAAACCACCAGGTCTTTCCTGAAAAAGGGGTGGCTGAACTACAGACCCGATCCCTTTGTCCATGCTCCGGAAACGTTCAGCCGTACTCCTGAGTATTACAAGATGCTGGTCAAGTTCAGAAAGGTTCTGGATCCGAATCTCATCTTGCATCCGGGACGACTGGCGATACCGTGGGAATCTGTAACCGATTTGCCATATCCATCAACAGAAGGTGACTAAAAATGCAGAATTGGTTGCAAACCGTAACTTTAAGTGAAAAATACCAAATGGAGGGAAGATTGACATGACTAGTCTGGAAGAACTGCGGAAAATCAATGCACGGTGTATACACTGCAGAGCCTGTCAATACGCATTTTCGGGTGAGCCAGACCGAGAGGGTCACAACGAGGAATACACTGGCATGCTACAAGGCTGTCCCGCGGGACTCTATTACGAGTGGGAGGGCTTCTATAATAGCGGCAAGCAGTGGATCGCCAGGGCCTTTCTAAATGGTGAAATTGAGCCGTCTCAGGAGATGCTCGAGGTTATTGAGGCGTGCACCACATGCGGCATGTGTCAGACTCAATGTCCTAACTACATCGATACCGTTCACATCATCGAGGAACTTCGAGCGGCCGTCATCGAGTCAGGGGTCGAACCCCTGAAACGACACAAGCTGATTGGTGATCGGGTCATGCAGGAGGACATGCGGAACCCGTACAATGAACCTCGGAGCGAACGCACCAAGTGGTATGATGGTGTGGTTGACAAAGAGGGCGCAAAAGTAGCTTACTTTGTCGGTTGCACGGGAGCATATCGTCAGCAGCACATCGCAGCTCATACTGCAAGCATCCTTGAGAAGATTGGAGTTGATTTCACTATTCTCAGTGAAGAGGTCTGCTGTGGTTCCCCCATCCTCCGCACCGGTCAGAAAGAAACCTTCCACGAGCTTATGGAGAAGAATCTCGAGATCTTCCGTGAATTCGATGTTCTGACTTTCTCATGTGCAGGGTGTTTCAAGACAATCAGAAATGACTATCCCAGAATGAGCGGTGAGCCGCTGCCATTTGAGGTTAAACACACACTTGACATCGTGTGGGAGAAGATACAGAATGGGACTCTCAAGATCGAGAAACCTTACAACAAGAAAGTCACATGGCATGACCCTTGTCACAGTGTGAGGCATGTAGGTCTAGAGATAGAAAAGGAGATACTCAACGAGTCGGACAACTGGTTGATTGACAGTAGAAAGGCCGAGAAGGCCAAAGAGGCTTGGTTTGAGCGACCCCGAGAGGTGCTTCGTGCCATCCCTGGTCTGGAACTCTCAGAGATGTATCGCATCAAAGGCGACAGCTTCTGCTGTGGTGCCGGTGGTGGTGTGAAGACTCAGTTCCCAGACATGGCCTTGGAAACTGCAAAGGAACGCATCCGAGAGGCTGCATCAACAGGTGCGGAAGTCCTGATGACTAGCTGCCCATTCTGCGTGACCAACTTTAATGACGCTGTCAAGGCGCTCCGAGAAGAGGAAGAGGCCACCGGAAAGGACCTCTCCCATCTGGGATCCAAGCTTGAGATTGTTGAGCTCCTAGAGCTCCTCGACCAACTGCTTTGATACGAAGTCTAGGGCTCAATCGAGCCCTCTCTCCACTTTTTCTCTTCCATCCCATTTGTTTCAATATGTGCCCTTCCGAGTTATGTGATGTCAAAGCGAAACTATGAAATGCAACAAAGAATCACCCTTATTCTGAGGCTCGTCGCTGAAGACATGCTATATGGCATATCTTTAGGTACGTCCTCCATTGACCGTTCCCGTTTGGAACACAGGCGGTGGTTGCCCATGGAAGATATCATAGTTCGCCCTCCGAAGGAGAAGGACAAGATAGACTGCTACAAGGTCTACGAAACCGGGTTTCCGGATGTTGACAAACTTACATTCGATGGATTCTCTCGGTGGTGGAACCGTAGCAAGATCAGTGGAGAGCTGGAACGGCTATGGAGGGTTGCAGTAGTCGGCGATGAGATTGTCGGGATAGCCATCAACCTCATGCTTCGCAGTCTGGGCTGGGGTGCAATTTGGGAGTTAGTTGTTGTCCCCGAGTGGCGAAAGAAAGGTATTGGACGGGAACTTGTGGCGAAGTCGGAAGAGACCTTCGTCAGTCTCAATCGTGCTCTCACCCATTTCGCAATAGCACTCAAGACACACAGCATGGATGCAATATCTTTTGTGGAGGGCCTTGGTTATGGAATTCAGTCTCTCATTCTGCGGCTTGACGGGCCGACGGCAGTGCAGCCAGAGGAGTGCGAGCTTCAGGTGGGCATTGCACGACTGGAACACATTCCACTCTTCATCCATCTTGAGCCGGATACGTACTGGGGTCGACGGGACCGTGATGCGTGGGAGTATACTATACGGGGTGGCAATTGCTACGCCCTGAGCGAGCCCGAGAGCAATATGGTGGTTGGATTCATTCATCTTGAACCAGCTCCCGATGCAGGGGATGCAACAGTGATATCGTTCAGCTATCGCGAGGGATATGGCCGTGATGTGGTCAAGGCCGCCCTCTACGAGACCAAGACCGAGAAGACAGTCTTCTGGGTGCAGGACAGTCATGAAGAGATCTTGGACTACCTCTATGCAGAAGGTTTCATTCGCGCAGAGTCCGAATTTCTCGCCAAGAAGCGGGTCATGTATTCTGGAGAGTGAGCTCCTCAACCGGAAAAGCGCTTGGCCTGTGTGATAACGCCACTATGTCGAAAGCCTCGCAGTCTGACTCGTGTTCATGTCAGCTACGATACTTGTTGCTTCTCTAGTATGGCGCCTCGGGCGGCTTGTCAGTCCTCAAGAGCATGTCGGCATACACTCCGAATACAAGAAGCAACAGTGCGACTGCCCCAACCACGAATCGGTAGGTGTCCCACTCGGCCAGCTCTTCAAGATGTCCTTCTGCAACTGGTTGAATGACTTCTATCGAGATGAACTTTTCTTCGTCCACGACTACCTCGTTCTGATAGACCACATAGTCGAATGCCATCTCATATTGCCCTGTGGGGACAGTTGTACTCTGAGTCGGTTCCGTTACAGAGCTATTGAGGTGGAGTATTAGACTCTCAAGAACGTCTGATCCTTGCACAATCTGAACACTCACTTCTATCCTCTCATTCTCCTCAACCATATGCTCCGCTGATATCTCAATCCAATTCCGATACTGCTCGGCTGGATAGACGACAAAGGTGACGTTCGTTGGCTGATACAAGGAGAAGGCTCTCGTGTGCGTCCCATGATAGTCTGATATCGGAAGTGGCGCGAAGGTCCCAAGTACAAGCGCTGAGACTATGAAGATCACTGTGAAGATGAGTAGTGGCTTCCTGCGCAAGAACCGGTGCTCGGCGATATGAAGCGCTCGTGAGATGACGATTGCAAGCAATGTGGCAATGACTCCTACCAAGCCAGACAAGGTGACCACTTGGATTGCGCTGTCTGCTGCATCACCCGCAGTTCGATACCCTGAGTCCCTCTCAGGGACGGCCAGCGCACCAGAGTCTGATGCGGTGACAGATTCAAAGAAAAGCGCGCCAGGTATCAGAAATAGCACAGCGAGTACGAGTAAACGTAAACGAGTTCTGTTCATAGGTTCCTACCTGTGTTGATTCTGAGGGAACGAATATTTATCTTTCGTGGAACTTCTCCTTCAGGCCTTCTTCCTCTGGCAGAGCTAAGTTTCATTCCAGACATTCTTAGGAAGGATATCCCAGCGAATCATTGCACATAGGAGATAGAGCCAGAGTATTGCAGTGAGAGCTGTGACTATCTCCGGTATTGCGACACCGGTCCACGGAGCAGAGTCTGTGAAGGTGATGTACCAGAGGTATATGGACGCAAAGGGAAGGACGATGGAGGGTATTGAGTACAGACGGGTTTCCTTGAAACGCAGAAAGTCCGCTGCGGCTATCCACATAGCAAAGGGAAAGGTCGCGAAGAAGCCCACTGAAACCGTGAAGTGGATACTCCCCGCATTCTCAGAGAAGATACCAATCAAGATGAGAAACACATTGGATATGGCGAACACAATCATTCCGAATCGCAAGGCAATACTCCTCGTCTTGGTCAGGAACCAGATTGTGAAGAGGAAGCAGGACAATCCGGAGATGATTAGGCCGCTGTTGAACAAGATGGCGACTGCAAATCCGTTATTGTAGTTGCCGAGGTCGCTGAGAGCATTGCCAAACCATGTGAACCAAGGCGAAAGAGGAATGGCCAATGCAATACATAGAAGTGATACGAGCGGCCCAACGATGCCCAGAAGTAACATCCTGTTTTGGTTCTGTTTGAGAAGCGAATTCATGTAGTCCAGTTCCATACTCTAGTGCTATAAGCGAATCGCCTAGCAATATGATTCTCATCTCGCACGTTAAGTATATGTCGGGGAGGTCCCTGTATGATATCCGAGGATGTATCGGAATTGCCTGAAGAACTGAACTGCCCGTATTGTGCATCTCTTGTCACCATCCGTAGCAGTCTCTCGGATGATGAGGCCGTGAATCTACGCTGTCCGAACTGCGGAGGCGTCTTCGAATACATTCCAGGATTTGGTGCTTTTTCGCTTCCTAATCAAGGTGAAGGAGTGCGGGTTCAGAGAGGGCCCTTTGGTCCTAGAATGACCAGTGGAGGTTTTTCGACAGACCAGACTCAGGTGGGCGGTGCAAACGACTCTGCTTGTGGTTGCATTGTCTGTATATGCATTGCGGGTACCCTCATCCCCTTGCTGTTTGGTCTCTTCATTCTGTTCCTTCTCCCATGAGACCAACATATCTGGAAGATCGCCCACCGCATAGAAGAGTGTCACTTCTTCCTCATTGTCGCGTCAAAGATAAAAGGCAGGCCGTGCAGACCGTCAAGGTACACTCGCAGAAGATTTGGTTTGGTGAATCCCTTGACCGAGGTTGAGATTGAAGATAAGCGAATAACACTACAAGAGGCGGCGAAGATGGTTCCTGACGGGGCCGATCTTTTCTGGGGCGGCTTCGGTTATCAGCGGGCGCCCATTGCCTTTTCACATGAGCTTGTTCGTCAGAAGAAACGGAATCTGACAGTACATACCTGTGGGTCTGAGGTAGACTTGGAGATTATGGCTGGGGCAGGAGTAACGACGCGATTCGAGATTGCGTTTGTCGCAATAGAGGCACTAGGCCTTGCGAACAATATGCGTCGCCGAGTCGCAGAGGGAAAGGTCGAGATCGAGGACTACAGCAATCTAGCCATGGCCATGCGTTTTCTGGGAGGAGCGCTAAACGTTCCGTTCATGCCAATAAGAAGTCTCATGGGAACAGACATGGTAGAGAAGTCCCGGTACAGGGAAAAGAAGGTGGAAGTCATGGATTGCCCGTTCACAGGCGAGAAGATCTGTCTTGTACCCTCTCTTCAGCCAGACTTCAGCATAGTCCATGTACAAAGGGTTGACCAGACTGGTAACGCACAGATAGATGGAATAGTTGGCGAAGATCTTGAGGGGTCTCGCTGCGGCAAGAAGCTGATTGTGCTGGCAGAGGAACTCATTGACGAGGAAGAGATACGAACGAGACCTGACCAGACCAAGATTCCTGCTATGTACGTTGATCATGTGGTCATTCTTCCCTACGTGGCTCATCCAATGGAATGCCATGACTACTACGACTATGATTTGGAGCATCTGCAGATGTTCCATAAGATGACAAGAACTGAGGAAGGCTGGCAGGAGTATCTAGAAAACTACATTCTTGGTGTCGAGAATCATTATGCATATCTCGAGCTCGTGGGATGGGAGCACTTGCACAGCCTCCGGGCACGAAAACCATGGGGGTACTGAGGAGGAGAAGACTATGGTAACTTACAGCAAGATAGAGTTTCTGGCAGCTTGCGCATCGAGGCACGTCAACGATCGTGAGAATGTGTTCGGCGGGACAGGACTTCCACTCTTGGCGGCTCTCTTGGCCAAGGAAACGCACGCGGCAAATGCTAATCTCATATCTGAGGCAGGCTTCATTGACGCGAAGCCAAGAAATGTCCCCTTGTCCGTTGCTGACTCACGATACTACTATAGATCAAGCGCAGCCATCGGATTGATTGAAACCCTGGGATTCATTCTTCAGGCGGGTCGAATAGATGTCGGATTCCTCGGGGCTGCGCAGATAGATGAGTACGGTAACCTGAACACGACCTATATCGGTGATTACGACAGTCCGAAAGTGCGACTACCTGGAAGTGGTGGCGGGAATGATATCGCCTCTTCTGCTAAGAGGTTGATTATCATGATGACACACGACAAAAGGAAGTTTGTGAAAGAGCTAGACCATCGAACCAGCCCAGGACATCTGGAGGGGCCGGGATCGAGGGAGAAGTGGTCACTAGTCGGAGGTGGACCTGAGGTGGTCATCACTGACATGTGCCAGATGGATTTCGATCCTGAAACCCTGAGAATCAGGCTGGCCTCGGTGCATCCTGGATACTCTGTCCAAGATGTTCTCGACAACGTCATGTTTGATCTCATTGTTCCAGACGACGTACCTGTAACAGAAGAGCCAACACAGCATCAAATCGATATAATGCACCGTCTTGATCCGAACGGAATCTATCTGAGTAAGGGCGGCGGTTAGTCGGAGTTGCATTTGCAGGTGGCATCA
>SDNO01000107.1 GCA_004524435.1 Candidatus Thorarchaeota archaeon
CGTGTACCTAGAATGAGTGACAAGCGATGCAGACGGATGTAGTCGGACTACTTGTGGCGAATCTGATATTCTCACTTCGCATTGCCCCCCTTGTAGTTCTAGTGGCAACGATACTGCGCACGATTCTTCTGCTCACAGGACGACGGCGGACCTTTGTGTCATGGACACGAAACGCACTCCTGTCTGCCGTCACGATAATATTTGCGCCAGGGATGATTATCAACACTGGCCTGAGATATGCAGTCTGCAGCTTATGTGGCATTGATCTTGAGGGAGTTGGAGGAGGCTCAACCTACGCTGAGCTCAACCTCTTCATAACCGTGGATCGTCCACCCAGAGTTTCAGTCCTAGTAGGCGCCCTATTCTTTAGTACAGTTCTCTCTGTATTTGTCGGCTTCGCCCTTCTCGTCATGCCCATAGTTTTCCTACTTGGCGCACCAGTAGTTCTTCTGTCTTGGTACGTTGCCCTTGGTGTTCTCTTCAACACTTCGATTCGTGGCGGCGATGTGAGTCTTCTGAGTGCTGCACTCAAGGGCAGTCCTCGACAAGGTGCTGTCGAGTTCATAATCGTGATGGCCCTTCTGGCACTCTTCTATACACAAGTTGTGGGGGTTGTCATTTGAACATAGAAACATCGATTTGCAGAAAAAGTTCCGGGGCTGGACGCCATACCTACCACCTCACAGCAGGTGCTCGTTACATGTTTTCCTCAAGTCCGCCCCGGAATACCCTGCACTGCAGCTCCTACTCTCCAGCAAAAGGAGGCGACGGTTCACAATGAGATCCAGAATAGTCTTGTTCACTTCGATACTGCTTACTGTTTTGATGCTTGTGTCCCAGGCCGGACCTCGGACGAAAATGTCACCAGCAGTAATGCTCGATGATGGTTTGGGTTCCATGGATCAGAAGAAATCAAATACAGTGCTGTCTGCAGATGGTGGTGATAGTATCTCCTTGTGCGTTGTCCTCGAACTTCAGGGCGGGACGATAGATGCCAAGGGGAGCAGTTGGAGCATACTGCTGAACGAATCGGGAATTCTCAGCCGAGTTGTGTCTGTGGCTGAGGTATCTGGTGATCCCGAATCCATCTCTGATGCAGACCTGATTCTTCTTGACGCCAGCGTTGGATCATCGAATGGGTCAGCGATAGCCAACGCCGTCGTACGAGCGCTGATAGGGGAGGATGTCAGCCTCATCTTAACAGGCCGCGCCGCCTGGGTCAACTATCGCATAAGAGCCGAACAAATCCCACCCGACCAGACCGCCTCCTCGGCTCAGGTTCTCGACGTTTCCTCCAACCTCATGGAGGCGGTCTACCTCAATGCACCTCACGACCTGCCAATACCATGCTCGATCACCTCAGAGCCCGCGGTCCCGATTCCGGTCTTCTCAGCACAGACTGCATCTTCAAGGATGGTCAATCTCACTCAGGCCAGCATCTTCTCTGATATGGCGATTCTCCGCTACGAGTCCTACCCGTTGGACGTATTCCTGTTTTCGCCTGAGAACCCGGATTCGCTGACACAAGAGGGTAAGGACTTCCTCGTCAATATCATTGGATTCGCCAAGGGCCTCAGGGCATCCACTAGCACTTACGGGATTCAAGAACTCCAGACACAGGGCGGATCGCTGGCTGGTGGCTACTGGTATCCTCATCTCTCCACAATCACGGGAATCTATGATGCTGTATCCGCTTTACACTCTGTGATGGACACAACAGAGTGGAATGAATGGAAGGAGAATCACAGTTCTCTGGCTGAGAATGTGCTCGTTCGTCTATGGACTGGCTACGAAGGAGAGGCGGGCTTCAAGGAGAATCCTTACTCCACGAATGCTGATCTGAAGTCAACCTCGAAAGGGCTTTGGCTTGTGAATCAGTTCAATCTGGCGTCAACCTTCGATGTGAATTCGCTTGTCAACTATATTGGCTCACGTCAGGATACTATCGGTGGATTCCAGTCTTCAATAGCAGCAACGTTCTATGCTGCGCAAGCTCTCGCAGAAGTGGACCGGCTTGATGCGATAGACCAACAATTGCTGGAGACGTGGCTCAGGGATTGCGTTCTTGACGGTAGCAAGACCTCTAATCCCGACCTTTGGGGCGGCATAGCAGACGACCCTGATAGCACGTTTCCAAAGAATTCCTATGCCCTTCACTATGTGAGGTCTCTCGCACTTCTGGGCAAGGCACATGATGATCCTACCAAGCTGACATCTTGGATACAGAGCCGCACCGCCAACGGGGACGGGTCATACAATGAGAGCATCAGCGGAGGGGCTGAACCCACGAAGGCGACAGCATCTGCAGTAGCAACCCTAAGCACACTGGGAACTCTTTCAATCCAGAACAGGACTTCATCGCTGTCATGGTTCACGACTGAACAGCTCAACAGTGGTGGATTCGGAATGACCTCTGATGATGTCCTAGCGAAGGCCAGTGAGAGCAGCTTCGTATCGATTTGCCTTGGGATCATCGGTGAAACAGACTGCGCCGTTGCCGAGGGTCTGAAGTCATACTTTGATTCTGTTGAAACGGACCTTGGGTTTGAGCTACAGGAAGCCCTTCCCACACTTATGTGGACGTCATGGTTGTCTCAGGCTGCTCGCTTGGTTCACGCTGGAGGAATAGCTGACTACTCCGCTACCGAGTCATACCTCAGTGTTCTCTCCGGGTGGCCGCAATATCCTTTTTGGAACAATCTGAGCGTCGTGAGTGCGGTTGAGTATCGCCCAGATCAGTACAGAACCCAGAGTGTCTGGTCGCAATATTTCGGTGTTCTTGCTGCGGAGGCTGTAGCTATGCAGCTCTCGTCAGATCGTGTATCAGAGACTACCAACTACCTTTCACAGGCTCAGTATCTGACAGGGCACTATCGCCCTGCGAGCTTCATGGGCTCGGCCCACATGCAACACAGTGTTGCAGCCGTAGAGGCGCTATATCTTCTGGATGCCCTAGACTCCATTCCTTATCGCTCCAGCCTTGAGTCGGCCATCTTGGCGGAGTATTCGGACGGTGTTTGGTCAGCAGATGGCTGGTATCTGATGCCATTCGCTGAGTCCGCGGAAGCAATATCCTATCTGTCAACTCGTGCAGCTCTCAGATTAGGTCTTGTTACGCAGGGCATGGTGGACGAGATTGAGGCCGTGGTGCATGCCCGGGTTCAGTATGCAGACCTTTGGATCTTGAGCAGAGACGTCGCTTGTCTGGCTCTGCTAGCCGATGCAGGTTTTGATGTAGACTTGAGCATCTTCAATGGTTCTGCCATTGTTGATTCTCTGGGAACCGAATTCGCTAGCACAGGGTGGTACAATACTTCCACTGGCTGGCAGCCTGTCTACACCACAGGCGTACTTGAGATGCTCTCGATACTGGGGCTTCGTCATAGCGTCTTCGAACCGGGCTCTGCGGAGATGGCTGCTTCAGCACCGACACAAGCTACCCTGGGTAGAGAAATCTCCATTTCAGTAACAGTCAGCTCTGATGTGGATCCACACATAATCATCTGCGATGCTCTCGGAATACGGACGGTCTTTGAGAACGTGCTCGACTCCGATAGTCTGGTTCTCGAGGTGCCGACTACCCGAGATTATCTAGGTCTTGAGAGCATCTGGCTGACATTGCAGGAAAGAGGAACCATCGCCATCCATCGCCATCTCTCGGTGAACATAACCAGCTCTCTGATTGGCCAGATGACGCTTGATTCGTCCTCTGTGGTTTCGAATGAAAGCTTCACGGGACAGATTGACTGGACTCTCGGAACGGGTTTGGAGGCCGGCCTATCAGAGATTGTGGTCCGCCTTGGTGACGATTCCGAATACTATCAGTGGACGTACTCCGACTACGCTCCTTTTGGGCTCGATGTCCCGACCGAAGGCTTCTCTCCAGGGGTACACAACTTGACTGCAATCATCAGTCGTGATTCCTGTGAGCCTCTGACTCTCATCAAAGAGGTCGAGATTCTCGTTCCGAATCCGACGTACGTCGACTCCCTACCCAGCATCGATGCCTATACGAGCGAATCGGTCTGCATACCTTGGTCACTCCATTTCTCACAGAATGGTACAGCCATCTACAATCAGACGGTCTCGTTGACTATCTCAGATTCACTCGCGAATCCTGTATACATTGTTCAGGATAATTCTGGCGCATTCTCATGGACACCCTCCTCTAGAGGTGTGTATAGTTTTACGATTGACTTCTCGGGGAACGGCAGTCTTTTGGAATCATCATTCTCCGGTAGTATGACGGTTTTTGAAAACACAACTCTACAATGGTTGACCAACGATTTGTATGATCAGTATTCCTCAGTGAATCTCTCGGTGAAGCTAGCAACTCTGACCGGCATGCCTCTCTCAGGAGAGGATGTCGCTGTCACGGTAACCGGGCCAACGGGCTACCTACTGATAGACGCGTTCCTTGAAACCGATGACAACGGCATAGCCACAATCGAGCTTTCCCTGGATAAGAATGGACCGTATGTTCTAGACGCGTCTTTTCTTGGTGATGCCATATTTTTGTCCTCGGAGGCAAATACGAATTTCGTTGCTTGGTCGTCCACCGATTTGTTGCAGTGCGGAATTCCCGCTGAAGGGCTCGTTGACAACGAATACCGACTGGTCGCCCAGTTGCTCGACTCAGGAGACTCACCGGTTTCGGATAAGACTGTGAGGATTACAATCTACTACCATCCTTCAACTATCGTCTATCAACAGAACAAGACTACCAATTCAACTGGGCACGTGCAGATTCTTTGGGACGCACAGACGGCGGGCGAGTATGAGGTTGTCATTCAGTTTGCAGGCACTCTGTCTTATGGCAGTTCATCAGTATCCCAGCCCTTCCAACTGAGAATCCCTCTCTATCTGGATTTCCTAGAGATTCCCTCTCTCCTTGTCGGAGAACTTGTCACACTTGATATTAGTGCCCTCGACCAGCAAGCACACTCCATATCTGATGTCAATGTGACCTTGGTGATTGAAGTACCGGATGGTGGCGAGGTTTGGCGGAGTTTCGAGAATTCTGTCCAAGGCATCGCCTCCTTTGAATGGACAGTTTCTGTTAGAGGCCCCCTCACGCTCACCGCATCAACCAGCCGTGAGTACTGGTACGAGTCTGCAAGTTGCTCAATAGACGACGAGGCCTTCGACGAGGCTGCTTTCATGTTCTCAGTGGAAGACGACATCGCGGCACCTTGTCAGGCGTTCCTGACTATCACGGTCACGGGCGGACTAGGCCAGCCACTCGCAGGGCTCAATGTGACTCTTAATGCACTTCTTGATGGAGTATCTCTCGGGCAATGGCTGAGTGTAACAGACGCCCAGGGGCAGATGGGTCTGGCCTTGAATATTCCAAATCCGGGTGTCTTGTCTGTTTCAACCACCACAGAACTGCAGGATTGGATCTTGGAGTCACAGTGCGGATTCACACAGTTCGTGTTTGGAGCTACGGCTCTTGATGTCACTTACCCTGGTCTGCCCGTTCTTCAGGGGTCTGATGTGGCCATCGTGGCTCATCTGACTGACTGGAGCGGAATGGATCTTCAGGGACAGGCCGTGGTATTCGTTGTGAGATCCACTCAAGGCACCGTACTGAGGGAAACGACAAGAACAACCGGGTCTGATGGTCGGTGCAGCATTATATTGCACTGTGATACAGTCGGAGACTTGACGGTCAACATGTCGTACGCTGGCACCTCGGTGAACGCTGCGATTCATTCCATCATCACTCAGAGAGTCTATACCACACCGGTTATGTTGCTTGAAACCGAGCCCTCTGTTATTCTCGGAGAGAGTCTTGTTCTCTCAGTTGGAATTCAGGATGATCTTGCACAACCGATTGCTGGCAGGACCCTTCTAGTACAGATTCTCCGCAACTCGACCATCGAGTTTGAGGCACAGGTACAATCAGCGGAGCACCTAGTTCCGGTCTCATATTCTCCATCAGAGAGAGGGCAAGTGACTATCAGAATCTTCCATGCGGGTGACCAGTTCTACTATGCGAACGACACATCGCAGGCCGTTTCTTGTCTACAGATGCTGAGCGGGACACTGGACTGTGAGTACACAGTTATTGATGTACTTTCTCAGACCCGTCTGACATATGTCTTGCAATCAGAGGAGAACCTCGAAGGCATTTCCATCGTATTCACGGTCTTTGGTCCTGACCTTATCCCTGTGTGGGATAACACAACTCAGGTGAACGCCACTGGTGCCTCCTCAACCGCATACACAGCGGATGATGTTCGTGGGGTGCTTACTGTGCGCGCCGAACCAGCAGAGGACCAGTACCTTGTTGGTGGGACAAGCCAAGTTCAGTTCACGGTGAGGACATACCTCTCTATCTCTGCGACGTACTCTCCAGACCCTCCGAGGGCGGGTGACCCTCTCGAAGTGAATCTGTCAGTCGATGATGACTTCGGCCAGGGAGTAAGTGGTCTGTCACTAACAATACTGGCCTTCGACCCAAGCGGCCTTCCAGTCAAGCTAGGAACCTTCTCAAACTCCATCAGCTTGCCTATCAGCGATGGTAGTGGGGCCTTCGAGTTTAGACCCTCTGGTACAGGTCTGTACTCTCTCGAGTTCTCATGTTCCGGGAATTCGCTTTTCCATCAGGTCTACGAGCAGACTCAGGTAATTGTATATTCTTTGACAGAACTGACCATGGTCAGATGCGATACAGACCTCGAGGTTGGTGGTAGTCTAACTCTGGTTGCAAGGCTGTCTGATTACTTAGAACGCTCGCTGACCGAGAAGACTGTGCGCCTATATCTGGATGGCCCCGGCTCCAATGGAATCGGCCCGCTCCTGCTCATCACTAATGCTTCGGGTCATATCACTTGGACGGGGACAGTTAGTGAAGAAGGCTCATGGAGCGTTGATCTGAGCTTCGAGGGTATTGGAGTATACCTACCTGCATCGGTGTCTCAGGTTGCTGACGTACGATATGGCACGGTCATTGAGTGCAGTGTTAGAACACAGGATCAACCTGTAGCGGACAACACCCCTCTTGTTGTCGAAGTTCTTCTGACAGACTCGGGAGGAGAATCTCTCGAAGGCTTCACGGTCGAATATGCAGTCTATCACGACGAATATGGCATCATCATACAAGATAGCATCATTCAGCAGAGTGAGAATGCCTCATCTATCGAGATTCTCTTTGAGAGGGGTGGACCCCATACCATTGTTTTCACGTTTCTAGGAACTGATCATTATCATCCAACCTCAAGCGGAATTGAAGTCTTCGTCAAAGGTATAACAAGAATCGAGATTCTCGGATCATTCATTGTGGACAGATCCCAGAATGCAAGCATCGACATAGCCTTGCGTGATGAGACGGATGAGCTGCTCGTCGACATATGGAATCTATCTGCTCTATGCCTGAATGATGATATCGGGGAAATTCCGATTGACTCTAGGATTCACGAGGAGGATGGACACCTCCTACTTGGAACGATGGCTCTAGCTCCAGGATCTTATCATCTAACAGTGGAAGTGTCGGAGTCATCTGTACGACTTGGCGATATTGAGTCTTTTGCATTCAATATCACGACGAGCACTTCGTTTGTACTCAATGCAAGTTCGGTTACCCCTGCTGTTGGAGATGCACAGCACTTCACACTCTTTCTCATGGACTCGCTGAATGAGAGTATCACCTCTAGAGTGATTGAGCTTAGCATCTACAGTCCGGATGGCCGCGAGATATATGGTAGTCCTTTGAGCGATATGACCAGACTCGAAACAACTGTTAACGGACTCTCTGTTTCCTGGACCCCGCAGATCGCAGGAGTCTACTTAGCTGACTGTGTATTCATTGGAGATGACTATATCCTGTCTAGTTCACATGAGGCCAGGTTCATCTTCAGATACCCCGTTGACATGCAGGTTTCATACGTAAACACGAGCACCTACGGGCAAGAGATTAGACTGACTGCTCTCTTGGCAGCAGGAGTTGGGAAGATGGCGGAAACGCCCCTAGAACTCTTGATAGATGGTGAGCCATATCAGACTGAAAAGCTACTAACCAATTCAAGGGGTGCGGCTGAAATCACACTTGAAGGCCTACTAGCTGGCCGACACACAGTCTATGTATCCTATAATGGCAGCGAAATGCATCTTCCTGCTTCGTATCGGGGCAACCTAGAGATTCATGCCCTCTCCTTCATAGAAATCAAGGAGATAACAGGCCTATATACCAAACAAAACTGTACCATATTCTTAGAAACACGAGTATTAGGAGTATCTTCCGATTGGATCGGAACGCTGACTGTGACAATCAAGTCAAATGGGAGTCATAAGCAAGTCGTCCACACTAGCATCAGGTCTTACGAGGCAGTATCGGTGCCCTTCTTCACTGAGGTTCCAGGCCTCTATTCAGTC
>SDNO01000108.1 GCA_004524435.1 Candidatus Thorarchaeota archaeon
CTGCTCGAGTCCGACTTCCACGATTTCCTGTAGTCGCTCCAAAGTGCGTGATCGTCTAGGTCTGCAGATATGTCCTATAAGACAGAACTTACAAGCATGCCCGCAGCCTCGGGTGACTTCTGTCAAGAATGCTGAACCAAATACCGGTTCGTAGTGTGATTCTGGGTCAACAATTGGTACAATCTGTGCTGTCGGATAGAATAGGTCGTCAATGTTTGAATGAATTCTTCTCCGAACGGTGACAGGTTCAACGCCGGGCAAATAGAGTCCCTCTATTGAGGTCATATCTTCCAATGCCTCGCCCCTACTCTTGGAGTCCCTGACCGCATCCACAATCTCATGAATGGCCATGTCCCCCTCACCAATCATCAGAGCATCAGCAATGACGGAGTATGGAACAGGATTGGCACTGACAACGGGTCCGCCGATGAGCACGAGAGGATCTTCAGAATGACGATCTCTCCTCCGTTCAGGAATTCCTCCCATCCTGAGCATCTGAACCAGATTGAGAATGTCCTCCTCGTAGGTCAGCGAGAATCCCACAATATGATTGTGACCAAGTGGCCGTCCTGACTCCAGGGAGTGTGCTGGCGAGTCCGTATCGAATCGAAAGTATCTCTCACAGGATGTATCCTCTCTCAGATTGAGGAGTGAATAGAAGAGATGAGTTGCAAGCCCTGTCATACCTGCCCGATAGGTCGATGGATAACAGAAGCCGAAGAGGACCGAAACCTCTCTTACATCTTTCCGGTACACATTGTACTCCTTGAGTTTCTCCATGGGGGGTCGTCCTCTGATCACTGCCCTCTCTTCAGAGTCTGTTGCGGCTGTTCGGCAATCAACAGTTCTCCGGCTCTAACATCGTGGTCTACAATCACTCCCATACCCGTCCGAGAATCCTCATTCAGAACGACTCCTGGTGCCAGAGATGTGCCTATTCCGGTCTTCACATTGTCGCCTATTATGGCCCCCAGCTTCCGACGTCCGGAGTCCATGCGTTGTCCTTTCACCGTGGTCCAGACAGACTTGTCATCGTGTCTAAGATTTGCTGTTATCGTTCCTGCTCCGAAGTTCACGTTTCTGCCAATCACCGAATCCCCCACGTATGACAGATGTCCTATACTAGAATTCGCCATTATAACCGAATTCTTGACCTCTACGGCATTGCCAACCTTTACACCAGGACTCAGATACGTATGAGGACGGATGTAGCAGTTTGGTCCCACTACACATCCGGTCGAGACATAGACTGGACCTTTAAGGTAGGCTCCCGCTCTGATTGTTGCCCCCTTCTCGATTATCACTTTTCCCTGAATGACTGCTCCCTTCTCGAGATAACCTGCTATCTGTCCTTCAGTTTCCTCAAGGAGAAGCTTGTTCGCCACCAACAGATCCCAGGGTTTCCCGATGTCCTTCCACCAAGATGGTAGCCTACATGCATCAACGCCCTCTTCTTTGATCAGGATTCTGATGGAATCGGTTATTTCGTATTCCCCGCGACTGGAAACATCAGTCTTCTCAATAGCATCCCATAACTCTGACCCTGCAACATAGACCCCTACATTTACCAGACTGCTGACCAGCTCCTCAGAAGATGGCTTCTCAATGATATTCACCACCTGTCCCTCCTCCTCTACTACAATCCCATATGCTCTGGGGTCGTCCATCGATACAACAGACAAGGTCATTTTTGCGTCAGACTTCTTATGATATTCAATCAGTGTTGGAAATGAGCCGGAACCAACGAGCACATCTCCATTCATGACCAGGATATCATCGTCCCCTGCAAAGTCCCGGGCGTAGGATGCTGCATGCGCAGTTCCTTTCCTCTCCTCTTGCTCAATATATGAAATGTTCATGTCCCCCCAATTGTGGGCGTCAATGTTCTCTTTCAACTGGAGCCCTCTATATCCGTAGATAATCAGGGTTTCCTCAATGCCTGCCTCAGCAAGTGCACGTAGAGTGTGGTGTAGGAGGGGCTTTCCAGCCACGGGGAGCAGGTGTTTGGGTACATATGCCGAGAGGGGTCTCATCCGGGTAGAATCGCCAGCGGCTAGTATGGCTGCTTTCATCATGGGTCAAGTGGTGATGTGTCATGGCATGATTAAAGCATTTGCCGCCCCATATGTTACAGAATTTAACCCATACAGACATCTATCTTAATTTATTTAGACATACGTCTAATGGCGCGGTGTGGTGCCGCGATAAGTTAGCCCAAAACTGCGATAAATTAATAAACATAGATGTCACACTAATGATATATGGTGTGACGCGGTGGTTAGGATAACCTTGCGTCAGGCTATCGGGATCAAGTTAACAATAGGAGAACGAAACGAAAAATGATGACCGATAAAGAACTTCAAGAAGAACTGAAAGATATCAAGCTTACTAAGAGTCAGATGATAGTCCTTGATATCCTTAGAAGCAGCGGCAAAGATGGAGTCACTCCAAAGCAGCTTCTGGACAAGGTGTCTTTTGCACCACGGACTGTCAGATATGCTCTTCGAAAACTGTTGAAAAAGAGACTAATCAAGAGAGTACCTTGCCTACAGGATATGCGCCAGTGGATCTACGTTCCGGCATAGAACCAATTCTATGTTCGGAAATCATGACACTAATAGGGCGTGAGTCCAATTGGGGGCAGGGTTAGACACTAACAAAGATGCGTCCGGGCTGGCTGCACTATCACGGGCCCTGACAGAAGACGTTGGAGACAAGAACATGGACACTCTGAAGATATTGACCGGCGAGGAGGCCGTTGCAGCAGTCCATGCATTGAACGATGAGAGCCGACGTCGGATACTGTACGCACTCAAGGCGAGGCGCATGTCAACATCCGAACTAGTTGATTTCCTTGCCAAGAAAGACCCAGACAATACCATCAAACCGCAAACAGTGCGCTATCACCTGAAGGAATTGGAGCGAAGTGGGCTTGTCAAGCAGGATGGATACGAACCTGCAGGAAATGGGGACACGCACATACTCAAGAAACTATGGCGGGCTACGGCAGAGAACATCTTTATTGCCACAGGGAATCTCGCAGCCTTACCTGAACGTCCCGCAGCTGACATAACTACGTCATTGGACATCATCGATGTCATGAGAAAACTTGGCTTTGCTATTCCGGATGAGGAAACGCTCAAGAAGACCGCCAAGGAGTTCGTTGAATGGGACTCCCTTTGGAGAAGGGGTCGTGAGAGCGCAGAAGACACACTAGAACAGGTATCAGAGATTGATCCAAAAGTGTATGTCGCCCTTCGAAGAATCCTGAGCATTCTCTATCTGGACGACCACGACTATGAACGCTACTGGACGGTAAGTCGTCAGGTCACTGACTTCTTCAGAAAGGCCTTTCGAGAAGGCGTGGGTCGAAACCCTAAGGTCTACTAGTTCTGGTCATTCGACGTCTTATACAATGGATGGACTGTACGAAGCAGTCGCCGAATTCTTCCAGCAATCTTCGGCCCAACGCCTCTTACTTGTCTAAGCTCCTCCTCTGATGCATTGAATACACGGTCGAGGGTTCCGAAATGCTCAAAGATTGCCCTTGAGGTGACAGTATCAACAAAGGGGAATCCTGAGAGAATGTACTCCAGTGTTTCAGCATCAGAACTCGCACTATCCCCTGTTCGTGTGCGCAACGGTTTTGTCTCGTCAATCTGTTCCATCCGGGCTATTCTATACAGGACATGGGCTGTTTCTTCTGGATTCTTTGTCCAGATGATCGGGACCTGTATTCGAACAGCTATAGATGCAAGTGCACCATAGATTGATGCTGGGTTAATTGCCCGCTGGCCAGTCAGTTGCTCTCCCTCTATGATTAGTACTGCTCTTCTATACGCAGAACGCAGCGAACTGAGTTGCGAGAAGAGTCTCCCATCAATCAGCGACTGCAGAAAGTCACCGCTCTCTTTTCTCTCGATGCCGACCTCTTCTGATGCTATATAGTCCCCAATCTGGAGGGATTCACCCGATATCTCCACTCCGAGACGCGTCAATTCCCGGGGGACCGCGGTCGGCAGCTCTCGCGAATCTACAATCATTCGGACTTGCTCCTCATTCCCTCGCGACTTTGGTATCCTAACCTCTGTCTTCTTGTTGTCTGAGCTCGCCACAGCAAACTCCTCAAGACTGGTCTGAGAGTCCTCTGCGTTTACCTCCGCCTCCTTGAGTGCATCTGGCATTTTCTTCAGTTTGTTGAGGACACTCCAGTGATAGTACTCATCGTGGGTCCCCTTGGCTACAAATATCACCACGCGTCCGGGCGAACGTCTCCCCGTTCTTCCCCTCCGTTGAATATAGGGCACAATGGACGGAACGCAGTCATAGAACACCACAAGGTTGCACTCTGGAATATCTAGTCCCTCTTCTCCAACCTGTGTTGCAACCAGCACGTTGAATTCGTTGTTCCGGAAACCATCAAGAATCGCAACTTGCTTCTTCTGAGTGAACCCCTTGTCCGCCCCTCTTGAGCTTTGGCCTACGAATCTGCTGACGCGAACATCATCGAGCTGCTCCAGTACTTCGACCACTTCTGCTGCTGTGTCTCTGAATCTGGTGAATATTAGAATCCGCGAATCGTTGTCGAATGAGAGCTGTTCGCTGACAATCTCTAGTATGGCATCCGCCTTCGGATGTCGATATCCTTTCGCAATAAGTGCCTGGAGAAGATTCTCGAACTGCCTGAATTCGCTGCGGGACATCAGATCCTTGACTCCTTTAGAGCTCTTCTTGTTCCGAACCTCCTCGTACATACCTTGGACGTACCTGTGTGTGGGAGCAAGGCCTTGGGTTCCGATAAACTCCAGAAGGTATGCAATTCGCATGGCGGCTGTAAGATTCCTGATCAGTAGGAAGAGATGACTGGGAGGTTTCGTATACGAACCAATCTCCCTTCTCACTTCGCCCTGTGTCTTCAGGATGTCCCTTCGGCTCAGACGCCTGCTGTCGGGCAATGAGAACCCGTAGTTTCTAACAGGGCGGGCATATTCCTCTAGGAGCCCGTACAGGATATCCCGCAAGACTTCCACTTCCGAGGGAAGATGAAGATAGCGAATGTCCTTGTCTATGGATACGACATACTCCTTGACATCAGGGCTGGTTTCATCCCTGACCTCAACATGTTCCAGGCGTAGATTCTCGCACACGGTCTGGATATCTTCCGTCTTGTGACCCGGCGAGGCTGTCAAACCCAGTGACAGTCTACTATCTCCCTGTAGTTCATAGAGTTCAGCAACGAAGGTGTACGCGTAGTTGCCCACCCCCCGATGAGCCTCATCGTATACTATCAGGGACACATCGGAAAGGTCGTAGCTTCTCTGGACCAAGTCGTTCTGAAGTGCCTGAGGCGTCATGGCAATGATCTGTGCATCCTTCCAGATTGATGCTCTGTCATCTGGGGAGTCCTGACCTGTGAGACAGACGATACTGGACGACTCGATGTCAATAACCTGCCTGAGGAATCTCGCCTGTTGGTCAACAAGTGGTCTTGACGGAGCTAGGAAGAGGATTTTCGAACCCTCGTGATCTAAGAGCCTCTTGGCAGCAACAAGCGCCGCAATCACGGTCTTTCCGAGGCCGGTACTCAAGACTATGAGCGTGCTCTTTCTTGCGGCAATATCGGCCAAATTGAGCTGATATTTCCGATACTCTATGCTATCCTTCTTGATCAGTTCTGTCCTGACGAAGGACTCAGTTCCGCTCATTCGACCTGCCTCCGAGTTAGGTTGTAGGTATGCGCCATGAACCAGTTAGCATCCCTGTTTAAAGACTCCTACTGAATGAGAGGTGAGGTATTCACTTCTCATTGGAGTGGTTTCATCTACGCAAAGATAATACTCACTGTTTAAAGTCCACTTTACGAGGCAGGACTAGAAACATAGGAGTCCATCTGGTATGACCACAAAGGAGGCAATGCCGAACATTGAGGCTGAGCTCTACGAACTCAGCATGCCTGGACGGCTACTGGGAAAGGAGGTACTTGACAGCCGAGCCCGTCGAATAGGAATTGTTCGAAGTATCCGTATCGGTCTTCATCCTACACGATCTGAGCTTATCGTCAAGGGAGCAGAAGTTGAATTTCCTGTAGACTTCGCCAAGGTAGAAGCTGTAGGCACTGTCGTCCAACTCAGCTCTGTGGTGAAAGACGCTGAGGAGATTGAGGTCCATGACGTGATTCGGCTTCAGAAGGAAGTCCTAGACGATATTCGTAGCTATCTTGGTGGACCCTGATTCTACTTTTTGAAGAAATCTCACCATTCGAAGGGGTTAATAACACAGCTGTCGGCCCTTCCCTCCGGAGCTGATAGCATGGCCCTAACTCGAGAGCAACTGGCTCAGATGATTGATCATACGGAACTCAAACCGAATGCAACAGATGAGAGGATTCGCGAACTCTGCAAGGAGGCTATCAAATACCATTTTGGAGCCGTGTGCGTGAATAGCAGCAATGTAGACACGGCAGTTGAAACACTGGAAGGACGCGATACAGAGATATGCAGCGTGGTGGGCTTCCCCTTGGGTGCCATGGCTACAGAGGCAAAGGCCTACGAAGCCGGCGTGGCAGTCCGAAGTGGCGCCACCGAGATTGACATGGTCATGAACATAGGCGCCTTCAAGTCTGGAAAGGATCGATATGTTGTTGAAGACATCCGAGCAGTAGTGGAGGCTGCAGAGGGAAATCCTGTGAAGGTCATTCTCGAAACGGGCTATCTCTCCGAAGACGAGATACGGAGAGCCTGTAAACTTGCAGAAGAGGCAGGGGCTCACTTCGTGAAGACTTCAACCGGTTTTGGCCCTCGTGGAGCCTCAGTAGTGGATGTTCGAATCATGAATGAAGCGGTTGGCGGCCGCTTGGGAATCAAGGCTGCAGGAGGAATCGGCACCCTTGAGGACGCAAAGGCGATGGTTGAGGCTGGAGCTACTCGCATTGGAGCCAGTCGCGGGAAGACGATTCTTGAGGGGTTCGACTGACCCACATGACATGAGGAGATGTGCTTCTGACTGGCTAAGGGAAGTGGAAAGTTTCGAAGAGGACACGCACCATACCTCACCCGCATACGACTGTTCTGGTGTGACACATGCAACGTTCCACTGGTTGAAGCAGACCCCTGTTCGGTATGTGGCGAGCATCCAAGGAAGGTCCAGATAACCCCACCAGGCGATCCGTACCCTGCCATGGAGGGCCATATTCGCTCAATAAGAGCCACGCTTGACAAGCAATATGGCGAGGGCATTGGCGAGAAGATTGTCCCCAACGATAAGACTGTGGTGATGAACAAAGCCGGCGCTCTGGATGCTATGTACGAGATTGTCGTAGACGGTCATATAATAGGGCGGCTCAGGTTCGATATCGAGAAGCTGGACTACACATTCCTCCTTACCGCAGAGGGTGGGCGCAGAGTCAGTCAACACAGCAAACAGAAGTGGGTATCGGTTCACGGGGACGCAGTCCCATTCCTCCGAAAAGGTGCTAATCTCATGCTCCCCGGTGTTGCTGGTTGTGATGCTGAGATCGAAGAGGGTGATGAAGTATGGCTGATCGACTATGATGGTCTGGTTCTCGGTGTGGGCATTGCTCGCATGAGCGGCAGGGCCATGGGTGAGGAGGAGAAGGGGTTTGCAATAAAGATTCGCGGGTTCACTGAACCCATTCCTCCCCACGTAAATCCTAAGACTTCATCTTGGGAGGAGGCAATCGAATCAAACAGTGCGAATCTCCAGAGCATCGAAGACGAGGCTATTTCGTTCATACAACGGATCTCCAAAGAGAAGGATCTGCCAGTCTCCGTTGGGTTCAGTGGAGGAAAGGACTCACTTACTACCTATCTCTTGGTAGAGAAGGCCTTGGGATTCTCTCCACCTATCTTCTTCCTGAATACGGGACTGGAGTTACCTGAAACTGTGGACTATGTTGAAAGATTTGCGGTTGAAAGAGAGGCAGACCTGATTAGTTCTGATGCGGGAGATCAGTTCTGGGAGTCTGTTCAAACATTCGGCCCCCCGGCGCGAGACTTCCGCTGGTGCTGCAAAGTACTCAAGTTAGGTCCTGCAGCCTTGACCATTGCTGAGGAACTGGGCAGCGAAACTCTGGCATTCATGGGACAACGGAAGTTGGAGTCCTTCAGCCGCTCAGTGGAGCCAAGAGTCTCATCCAATCCTTGGGTGCCTGGGCAACTGTCTGCGAATCCAATTCAAGACTGGAACGCCCTTGAAGTATGGCTCTACATCTTCCAGGAGAAAGCGGAATTCAACCCCCTCTATATGGAGGGCTATCACCGGATGGGCTGCTATCTCTGTCC
>SDNO01000109.1 GCA_004524435.1 Candidatus Thorarchaeota archaeon
TATGAAAACGCTGACGAGAGAGGGCGGCTCGGAGGACTTCGCGACATCTTCAATGAGCCGCTTCCCGAAGACCATGTTTCTGACTATCCCGTAGATCACTTCGGCAATCGTCGTGAGAGCACCGCATGCATGCTTGTTACCAACAAGGGGCCAATCAAAGGGTTTTCTTGCCCCTGAACCTGCAATGGCGTTTCTGAGTGCTGTCGCTGCGTGGTAGGCAAGTATGTATCCTGTGACTTCTCTTGAGAGTTCTTCCAGACTTAGAGTGAGAGTCTTGTCGAAATCTGTAGGAAGCCCGGTTGATGTCATCATCAAGAGGGCAACGAAATGTGGAATCCTGCCAGCAGAAACGCTTTCATCGACAACAAATCCTCTGAGTATGTCAGTGATCGTGAAAGGCGGAGAGTTAACATTTCTCAGTTCTATCTCATTTCTAATCCTGGACTCCAATGATGAACGCGAATCTTTGCTCTCGAGAACGGTTAGAACAAAGGGCTCCAGGGGCACCGTAGAAAGCTCTGCGGGCGCCACAGTCGTTCCCACTACGTTTTTCGCCAGCATCATTATCCAGAGAGTGGATATCGATGCAAAAACTGCAGATTCGGTCACATCGTGCTCTTCATTGTCTGATACGGTTTCCCGCCGAAACCCCAACCAGCTCGGTAAACTGACCAAGAACTCCACTTGCTTGCTGTCATTTAATGCTCGAGAGAGTAGGCTCACCTTGACGTTATTGAAATACTCCTCCGAATCGACTGGTTCAGTACTCTCTGCCAAGCGCTCCACATCTTCTCTCAGGCTTTTCACATCATCATCTAGTATTTCAGCAATGACCCTCACATTCCAAGCATACCTCATGTTTTCGACAAGGGTGCTGATGATGCCATCTATCGGGTTCATGAGTCGTCCTCCTGTGAGAACAATAAAGTGATGATTTGCTCCAGGGATGGCTTGGACCCAATCTGGGCCTCCATGAAAGCATACGTTTCGAGAATGGCCTGCTCGATGTCAACTTCTACCCCATTCCCGGCAAGCTTGGAGAAAGAGAGCCGCCTCAGCTCAAGGCCCAGGTCCATCTCATCGGGACAGTCGATGCCTCTCCAGTCGGTGAGTTCGAGAATCCCCTCAAGCGATCTGTAGGTAAGATCAACAATGGTCCCTCTAGGATGCTTCCTGTTTCTCAGGTAGATTCGGAAAACAGGCTTCATCCCATTCTTCTCGATGTCATCATATAGATTCATGATTCTGCCTGCAACGCTTGCACCTGATACATACGCTCGCTTCAGATTCTCGAGCTGGACCTTGTCGGCAAGAGCGGCTGCGAGACCAATCTCATAGATGTAGTTGATTTCTTTCAGAGATGAGGCTCCATCCACGAGATTCGTATCGTTTTCAACTTCTCGAAGAAGATTCGCCCTGAACTTACCCAGTGCGTCGAGATCCATCTTCACCTCTCGTGGCCTGCCATCCGTGTCAATGACGAGACCAGTTTCTACGTCGAAGCTATGTACGTCCTCTGGACGGAAAGATGTAAGTGTCATGCCCATGATATCGTGTTGGTCCACCTCAATCAGGACGCCATCTACCGATTTCATGTGGCGCGAGCAATAGAAGCGCCCTGGCAGAAACGCGTGAAGTTCGAGATTCTCCGTGTGCATCTCCATTGACTCAAGGAGGTCCTCCACCCTGTCATTAACCAGCGGTTGAGGCGACAGAGCAGTATTGTCACATCCGTGAGAGATACCATCCAGGTCCGAGTTCATTGTTGAAACAATCTCGCCCTGCTCGATACCCTCCTCTCGGCCGAATTCTAGACTAATCTCCCCGTCTGGACCCGACAGTTCGATGTCAGAGCCATCATATTGACCACTGAGCAAGTCCTTGTGAGATGTTTTGAAATACTCTCTGTCAAAGGGGATTGGCATGGAAAAACCGACACCCTGAAAGTACCCGAGGTCGGATATACCCATGATATACTCCTCTTCCGGAAGAACGCTCTCTTGGATCTCTACCAGTCTCAGAGTCCTCTGCCTTGGTATATACACTATACCTTCACCACGATATGGTCGTCCCAATGCTTGCGCAACTGAATCAAAACGCAGAATCAATATATTGGATTCGGTGACAGACCTTGTTTCTTGTCATATGTGCTTCTTTCTCGCAATGATAGCATAAGAAACGACCACGATTGTCGCTGCTCCTCCTGCAACGACCAGAGGGGTCCACGGGATTGCTGGAGGTTCTTGACCGTCTGGACTGTCGGTGGTGGTCGCGTCTGGTCCGTCTGGAGCGTTCGGGTCCTGACCCAGCTGAAACTCCTCAAGATTAGTGAACCCATCTCCGTCAGGGTCTTCCTGTGTATCATTTGTGAGGGGGTCTAGCTGGTTTTCAATCTCCCATCCGTCCGGGAGCGAATCCTGGTCCGAATCTGGACTCTGAGGGTCTGTGCTGTTTGCAAATTCAAAGACGTTGAGCACCGTATCATTGTCTGGGTCTTCCAGAGAGTCATCCGTGAGCGGATCTAGGCCGTGGAAGTACTCCCACCCGTCGGGCATGGCGTCATCATCGCTGTCACTGTCTATCCGAGAGGTTCCGAGGAGCTTCTCTAGCCCATCGCTCAAGTCATCAGCGTCAAGATCAAGACTGAACATGATGGGGTCGAACCAGTACTGCTGACTGTCGAGAATTTCGTCGCCATTGAGGTCAGCATCATATTGAATACACAGGTTATAGGATGCCGAGGAATTCCCGGGGTTGGTCACTATGACCTTGTATAGCGCTAGGGACGTGGCTTGACCACTCAGCAACTCGCCCATCTTGGACTGGGCACTGGAGAACTCCACCTCATCAAGCAGAATGTTTGTTGGGTCGCGGAGGCTGAACTCCATTTCCCCACCGGTCCAGTTTGAGGAGACCGTCACATCGGTTGGTGTACTGATAGGGACGAAGTACGTCCTGCTCTGACCTGGTTGTAGCGTGGCCGCGTAGCTCATGGTTGTGAGTTGAACGGGAGCATAGGCCATCGTGAAGGCCATCGCCGCTCCAATGCACCTCACCGCTTCTGTCGCTACCGTGTAGTTATAGAGTGGATTGTTCCAGACATCTGTGGGCTGGTGGTATGAGTCATCTCTCTCGAAGCCGCTCTCGAAGAGGAAAGAGACCTGGTCATATCCTTGCTGAAGAAGAGAGTAATGGTCGCTCCGTTCCCACCCAAAGAAACGAGCGGATGGAGTTGGATCCATGATGTTGATGCCGATGTTGTTGCTCAGTGCCTTCAGGAGATAAGCATAGTATTTGCTCTTGTAGAATGGTGCTTGGGCATTGTATACCGCGAGAACCTGTTCATCCGGGTCCCCATCTGGGTTGTCCACTAGAAGCATATCCACATTGAAATAGTGCAGGAGTGATAGATCGCGGTCACTCAGTATGCTTGCCACTTCCCAACTCCCCCAGAGACCTATCTCCTCCGAATTCCAGAAGCAGAAGTAGATGTCGAGGGGCCAGCGATACTGGGACATGACCCGGGCCAATTCCAGTGCTGCCGCAACACCCGTGCCGTCATCGTTTGCCCCGGGTGCTCCTTGCACTGAGTCGTAGTGTCCTCCTACCATGAAGACTGGTTGGTCGCCCGATGTCCAACCCGGGAGAACTCCTACAATCGACTTGTGGTCTCCAAGTATCTCCGTCTGTATGCGCCCCTCCGAAACGTCCTCCAGCTCTTGGATGATCCAGTTTCGTGCATGAACATTGGCGTCACTGAGGACAACTCCGCCGTCTATGTCTGTCCAGCGAGATCCGTTCTCTGTCAACTTGATAATATAGTTGCGATAAGACGTGAGATCTATCTCTTGGTGAACCTCTGAAGAAAGATCTACTCCATACACGTCTTCGGACTGGACATTCGCTCCATAGTATGCTGGCACAGGCGGACTGTCGTGTGATCTAGCTGAGATGGGGACAAGAAGTGTTGCCAGAAGAATACCAACGAAGAGCCGCTTCATGTTTCTCCCACGTACATCTTTGCTGATGAATCTTCGTTATAGCGTAATCATTCGTAAGGTTCTTCAATATCCAAAAGCAACGTCAACTCCCCTCAGCTGGACTTCTTTGTCCACGGACCGTGATGAAAAATGGCAATTCCCGATCTATCCTTCTCAATCGAGATCAAAGACCCCCTCCACGGCTACATAGGCCTCACGGAGCTAGAGGAGTCCATCCTAGACCTGCGCATGACCCAAAGACTACGTAGTATCAGGGCACCTGCCGGTATCCATCAGGTCTACCCGGGAGCGGACCAGTCTCTGATGGGGCGGCTGATTGGTTTTCTCCACATCACCGACACGCTCTTCGATAGCCTCAGAGCCGAGAGAGAGGACCTCCTCAAGGCCCGACTTGTTTCCATGTTTCTCACAATCTCACGGGGTCCCTGGTCCAATGTCATGGAAGAGTACCTCACGGTCAGAGGACGGAATCGGAGAACTCGAGCCAAGATGGCAGTGGAGAATTCCCCAGCAACTGAAATCATCGAGAACAGCAGCTTCTCGGTGGAGGAGATTGTGGACGTGATTGAGAATGGCATCTCGGTCAAAGGCATAGATGTGGACCTCCTCACTATACCTATCAATCCGGAACTCGTTGACAGTCTGGAGAGAGATGCCTATTTTGCAGGAGTAGAATACGCCCAGCTTGAATACCGTCGTCTCTTTGACGCAACACGCATAGCCAAGAACAAGATTGCGGTCGAGCGTGGTTCCGTCTACACCTTGGAGTCATACCTCTCCGCAGGAGCAAACATGTATGATGCTGTGTACTATCATAAGACCGTACGTGCCGCTGAATTGATGCTCCTCAGAATACTCGATGAAGCCGCCTCCATGCTCTTTGAGTTTCCTCGCGAGGATTCGAAGGAATTCCTATCCATCGATGATTGGACCTTTCATGACATGCTCATGCACCTTCCAGAGGATCCAACTGAAGAGGTGAAGCTCGCAGCCAAAGTATTCGACTCCTTCAGGAACAGGTATCTCATCAAACTGGCAAGCTCACGGGCCATAGCAGACCATGCCTTTCTCACAAAACTGGCTACCCCTGACGGGTTGTACGATGTTGAACGAGAGATTGCAGAAGAGGCCGACATCGATCCGAAGAACGTGTATGTGGACTATCCAAACCGCCCATCTGTTGAATTCTACCCTGGGAAATACTCTCTTGATGATGTGGTGTTCTTCGAACGCGGTTCGCGGGGATACGAATTCTGGGACGTCATGGACTTGAGCCTTATCGCGCGAAGCTACAAGCGTGACCTGCGTCCCGTGCGTGTCTACACAACTCGGGGCTACCGTTCACGTGTCAAGAAGGTTGGGGACAGACTACTTGAAAGCGTAGATATTCCGTGATTCATATTGAGAACGATGATGGAAATAATACCGATGCATAAGATATAATATGCCCTCGATTTCTGCCAAGGGTGTGATAACATGAGTGCCGAACCTTCACCCATCGAGAGTTTCACGAAAGACCCGAACTCTCTCCTGATAACAATAGGTATGCTTGTCTGGATTCTTGGTAGCTACAGCAGTATAGTCCAACCACTTCTGTATACAGGTGGATTTGTGCTGACCTGTTATGCTACGGCAGTAACAGCGCTAAAGCGACCCGGGACTAAGGCTGGACCCGGACTCATCCTTGGAATCATCATTCATCTCATTGCTGGTTTTCTCAATGCAATTTGGTTCCTTGGCCCCATCCTCTCTCCAATACTGTATGTTCTTGGTGGTACACTAATCCTCTTCTTTGCTGTGCCGATGGCACTACAGCTTGGAAATGTACCAATCGAACAGATGATTGATCGTGTCAAATCCGTGGCCGAGAGGGAGAAAGAAGAGGAAGCGAGTAAAGGTGACGCGGCGGAGACTGACACAGCCACCTCGAAAGAACCCCCTGAAGCCGAAGGCGAGTACTCAGCTGGAACCACAGAATAGGACAACTACAACTGGAAACCGGATGGCATCCCTAAGAGATGCCTTCCCGTTCCAATTCTCTTTTCCTGCTATCTCTAGAACGCCTCTGAGTAGTTATGCAGTTGGTCTATTCCCCTGTCCACTCGACCTTTCGGTCGTCAAGGACACCAAGATGATAAAGGACACGTTCCACTACAGAGTCTACTACCTCTTCGATTGTTGAGGGTTTATGCCAGAACGCAGGACAAGCAGGTATGACAATAGCACCCGCTTCTGTCAGGACTCCCATGTTACGAATGTGAATGAGGTTGAGGGGTGTTTCTCTCGGTACCACGACAAGCCTGCGCCTCTCTTTCAGACTGCAGTCAGCCGCACGGGAGATGAGGTTGTCTGCGTAACCGTGCGCTATTCCGGCAAGGGTCTTCATAGTACATGGGACTATTACCATGGCGTCAAGTTGATAGCTCCCACTGGCGGGCCCCGCGGATAGATCACCTTCATCATAGACCCTTGTGACTCTCTGCCTGAGGTCCGATGTCGTCAGTCCTGTTTCATGTTTGAGAGTTTCGGCACCCCACCTACTCACAATCAGCTGAACTTCATGACCAAGATGCACGAGTCTGTCGATTGTTCTGACACCATAGATTGCGCCGCTTGCACCTGTCAGACAGACAAGAATCCTCTTCTTACTCAAAGATACTCGCTCCGTTTTGATTATCTGCTAGATCAGTAAGACTGTGATGACCGACAGAAGAAATGTTACCCCTGCAGTACTTAATCCTACGCGTTTTGCCACCCGAGCCGCCTCAACAATATCCTGCGTCAGTGTGTCAAAGGCTTTCTCTCCAAACGTCCTCAGATCAGAAACCTGCCCAAAGGCCATCCCTATCTCCACCGGTTTCAGTTGCTCGCGTGCCTTTATTGTTGCCGTGATGATTGCGTCTAGCGTTTCATCCGGTTTGTGTCTGCCTACAGGCGGATAACCGCTGCTCGACAGCGAGATGGCATTTACGACGTGGGTATCCGTAGTTGTGAGCTCCACCTTATCGAATCCCTGTTCCTTGATGATGCTGATGGCCTGTTCCCTATAGCCGGGCTCCATGTTGTTTCCGTCGATGAACAGCAGCGCCGATTCTGTTTCTCCCACTCTCAGTACTAGAGCCACGATTCCTCCTGGCCCCATGCCATCCTGAAGATTGATGTTGTCCGGTTTCACTACGTAAATGCCTGCACGCACCTTATGGCGTGGTTCGTTGTAGGTTGAGAATGCAGCGCCTGAGACCGCTCCAACGTAGTTGGTAGCTTCTGGGTCCCCTTTCATGACGGAGACCGCCTCTTCATCTATGCAGTTGTGAGCGTCTACGATTGACACCTGATTGATGGAGGGTATACGTTCTCTCACCATTTTGGCGGCGTCCATTCCGACACTCAGAGAGATGTCATCAGTGAACTGTGGAGCACTAGTAGTGATGGCCAGCGCATCCTCACCGACAAAGAGAGTCCAGACCTTGAACTTGCCTAGATCGGACCAGTGTGGCCCTGAAATTTCATTGACTGTTTGGGCCCCCTCTATCAGTCTGTCAATCTCTGCCATGACCCTTGGAATATCCTTCTTCGTGGTAAGATTCTGATGATGCGTACACGTTCCATGCATCACAAAGCCGGGTACTCCATACCGTCTGCGGATATGGGTGATGATTTCGTTTGGCAGGCCGCTGCTTCCAATATCCCTGAAGGGGCCTGGGTGTATGTAAAGGACTACACCCACAGCATACAGTTTCCCTCCAGACTTGAGAACCATGACCTCTATTGGAATCTCCTGCTTCGTGTGAATCTCTGTAAGAGTCTGCTCTAGCGGTTCAGGATTGCTTATCAGGTAGTCATATCCAAAGGCTCTCAGAAGTCCTGGACCATCGATTCCGAGGTCGCGTTCGAATGGTCTACTGACCGATCTGAATATGTAGTAGACTGAGAACGAAGCGAGCCCGTGCATGAAAAGCACTCCGGGCAGCCAGAATGGCGGTAGGGCTGGCACCGCTATTGTGGCATTCTGAAGGGAGAGTGTGAGCAAGAACCACATAACCGGCAAGACGAGTGCAGCAGCGAAGTTGCGGAGTGCATGATGATCACTCAGACCTGTGACAA
>SDNO01000110.1 GCA_004524435.1 Candidatus Thorarchaeota archaeon
GCAGGGGACAGGTGGAACACAGAAGTCTCAGACGGATGAGTTCACTCAATCTGTCAGAAACAGTTTATCTGGAATGGGACATATGAACCTTCAAGTGACGAGGAATAGGATTCTCCTTCTTTCTCCGCTGGCGGTCACTATTCCAAGAAGAGAGATGGCCGGCCAGGCAACGCAAAGCGGGCCTTGTTCTCAGGGTCGTAATCTGGACCGTCAGCCGAATAAACAACCACATCTAGTCCCAACTCATTAGACATATAGTCAGCAGACTCGTCTAGGGCCCCTAGTTCTTCCTCAGAACTTGCAGAGTATTCCCACAGACCATTCTCTTTCACAATCCGGTCCACAATGGACTTGGCCTCCTGACCGCGCGTCCTTATTGACGGTTCAGACATCAGGCGCTTCATGAGATCGCCCACGACGAAGGAAACGTCAGACTCTTTGATAATGTCTAGTGCCTCGAACATCCATTCCTTGGCGACATAGACGTGTGCGGCCTTCTTCTTCTGCCCCTTCAGCAGTTTCTGAATCTCGCGAATGTCGCGGATTGTTGCCTCCACCACATGATGAGACCTCTCAATGGACTCGTCGATTAGCCGCTCATCGGCCGCAGGCCACTGCGCGAAAGACACATACCCCTCGTGGCCCATTCTGGACCAGAACTCCTCACAGATGTGGGGAGCAATGGGAGCAAACAGGCGCACCCAGATATCACAGATATAGGCTATTGTGCCCTCTCGTTCCTCCGTGGGAACTCCAGGTCGCGCTAGGTAGTCATTCACGAGGGAGATCATCTCCGAGGTGGCCATTATGGCATAGTCCCTCAGTCTGAAGCGTTCGATGTAATCCGTGGCATCGCGAACAGTCGAATTGGCTCTTGAGAGTGCCCATCGGGTGATGGTCTTGGGTTTGTCCTTCTTGTTATACACTCGAGGAGCATTTTCGGAGTAGTTGCTCAGAATGTCCACAAACTGGCGGATGCGATTCCTCACAGCAGGAACATCCTTCTCTCGCCAATCCATCAGGCTTCCTGGTTCTGCAGCAGATATGGCATAGGTGCGATAGACATCTGCGCCATATTTCTGGGGGATCTCTACCAAAGGAATGACGTTTCCCTTGCTCTTGGACATCTTGCCGCCCTCCATGTTCACATGCTCATTCAGACTGATGCATTGTAGCCAGTGCTTCTTTGGAAAGATTGCGACATGATGGAAGATAGCGAAGCTCAGATGGTTCGATATATGGGATGGGGCGGTGTGACGCTGATCATTGGGATACCAGTACAGAAACTCACTGCGCATTGACTCAATCAGTTCGTAGTCGATGCCTGTATCCTCAGCCACGTTCTTGGCTTTGCCATGGCCTAAGAAGACGTAATCAAAGAAGTCCAGGGTCAGCTGTTCGGGTAAAATCTTGTTGGACGTTATCTTGTGAACAATGGTGTAAAAGGCCATGTAGATGGTGGAGTCGGATAGAGACTCGATAATCCATTCCCTGTCGAAGGGCAGACGGGTACCGATGCCCCGCTTTCTGGCACAGGGGCGTTGTGTCAGCCAGTCGAAGGTGGCCTCAAAGAGATTCCTGAAGGTCTCTGGTACAATCTTCATCTCATCCAAGGCTTCACGGGCCTTCTCTTTCCAGCCCGGAGATTGATAGTCTAGGAACCACTGTCCCGCAAAGACACCGACTTGGACGTCAGTGCCACATTTGCAGATGACAGGCCGCTGATCGGGCTCATAGAATACATCACTGCGATTCTTGCTCTTGAGCCAACGCACCACATCCTCCTTGACATCCTTGATGTGACGCCCTGAGAACTGCATGCAGTTGTCTTTCATGACACCATCATAGAACTCTGCCTTGTAGACCTCCTGTGTGGCAGCCTCTAGCTTCTCTTCTTCTTCCTGCGACTTGATGTCCCGTTTCTCGACCGCCTCTTTTGCCGGGTGATTGCCGTATCCCTCGATGTCTATCATGCCTATGATGTTGATATCGCGCACTTCTTCGGCAGAGATTCCATACTTCTTCAGACCAGAGGGGTCATCCCATAGGTCTCGCAGGGCAACGTAGTCAAAGGGCGCATGGCCTGGCACTGAGTAGACCACGCCCGTGGCATTCTTGGGATTCACAAAGTCAGCCGGAAGAATAAGAGTCTCGTGCTCGTCATGGATTGCCTGGAATCTTTCGCCTATGATTTCCTTGCCCTTGAACTCCTCAACAATCTCGACGTTTTTCGCCTGAAGTCTCAGTTTCTCTGCTGCCTCTTCAGAAACAACCCACTTCTCGCCATCGACTTTTACCCAGACATAGGTGACATTCGGATTAATCCACATATTCGTGATTCCGAAGATTGTTTCGGGGCGCAGGGTGGCTGCAACGAGAAAACCGTCCTTGAAGGGAAACTTGATCGCAGTGAATTCCTTGATCTTGGCTGTCGCTCCCTCGAGAAGGTCATCTTCGCCCACAGGATTCTTGCAGTTTGGACAGTACAGGAGGGGATAATCGCCCTGCTTGATGTAACCTTTGTCCATGAATTTATGATACTGCCATTCAATGAACTTGTTGTATATCTTATCACCCGTTGTGAATTTCCGTCGCCAGTCGATGCTATAACCCAGCGCTTTGAAATCGGACGAGATGGCATCAGCGAAGAACCTAGCAGTGGTCCATGGATCTGTGAACTTGGCAAGCTGTTCCTCAACCTCCTCCTCGGTTTCCAGATACAGACGGAGGTCTCGCGTGTATTGTTCTATTGCCTCTTGATCTCCGGCCTTGATTCGTTCAACCATCCCAAGAATGGGGGTGCCTGTCATGTGTGAGGCCATGGGAAACAGAACGTTGTACCCACGCATTCGCCTGTATCGTGCAATCATATCGCCTATTGTATACGTGCGTCCATGCCCAATATGCAGTGCACCGTTTGTATATGGATAGGGCACTGTCAAGAAGAAGTCCTCTCTCTCGGGGTCAGGGTCCGCCTCGAAGGCCTTATCCTTGGCCCATCTATCTTGCCACTTCTTCTCTATCTCTTGGAAGTCGATGTCAGTCACTGCGTTTAGCCTCAACTGGTCTATTGATGATTGAAGAGCGAGACGGAGAGTCCGCTATAAAGGACTCGAAAAAGGAGTCATCTTCGATTACTGAGAACACAATCCATCCTGGCTCACTCTCTTGCTTCTGTTCATACTGCCCGTCCTTATTAGAGATATGGTCAACAATTCTTGTCCAAGAAAGCACAGATACTAGGGAATCGAACAGATGCAGATGATTCCATTTCGAGATGCCAGATTAATATTCCTCAGAAGAAATGGCCCCTTACTAGGCATGATGCCCTCAGAGCACTAGTGCCATACACATAGAATGAAAAGGAAACCTACAACGAAAACGGCCATGCCTCCAGAGTGGATGACCACTGCAAACGAGTTCATTGATGTCCACGCCGAGCTCCGTGACTACAGTCAAGTTGTAGAACTTCTTCGAACAATTGAGGAAGAGGACAGTCTCAAGAAGTATTTCAACGGGCACAATTCGGGGGCAAGGTGGTTCTTCCAAGTCTACAGTCGCGAGTTTGTAGAAGAACTAGCTAATGTCATCAATGGGATTCTCCATTCATCAGGACAGGTAGGGCCTGTCGTCGAGGTTATGAGTGGAGATGGAAGACTTCGTGACTTTCTCGTGCCCATAATTAACAGAGAGCTGATTGCTACCGACGCGCGGACAGGGAGATACAACATCGCATATCCGAAAGAAGTAGTCAAGATAGATGCGCTTACTGCAATCGATACATACAATCCATCAGTTGTCTTCTGTTCATGGGAGCCCTTCCTCTCCATGACCGGAATCGAGATTGTGAATCGCGGAGTGCCCTTCATCTGGATAGGAGACCCGGAGACGTGTGGGCATCCAGATATCCTTGATCTTAACCCTATCAGGGCGGATAATAGATTCGCCATAGGAAAACATGATTCTCTCAGTCAACGGGATTTCCGAACTGAAATCTTGGTTTTCAATTGCAGCCCGTCTTGAACGTCGAAGAGTTAGGTGATACATCGTTTCATATTGATAGTTACACCACTATTCAGTACAAGACAGGAGAAGGTCAACCGATGGTAAAGCCGACAGTGGACGCAGTTGACGTTGATCTGAAGACCGGGAGCACTCTAGGATTCTACCGTTTTGGCGGGGACAGGCCAAATGTACTCATTCTATCGGCCATGAATGGACTCTCTGCAACAGATGTCTACACCAGCTTCTTGGTGATGAAGCATCTCAAGGCCCTTGACCGAATAGACGGATCAGTGACGGTCTTACCAGTGGCCAACCCTCTGCCGTTTAGGCTGGGTATGGAGGTATCCCCCTTGGATTCGAAGGGACTTGATTCCGTCTTTCCTGGAGATGAGAGAGGAACGGTCACACAGAGGACTGCATGGGAGATATGGAGAAACGCGTCTCAAGCAGACTATGTCATCCATCTCCGTAGCGGTTGGCAGTCATGTGTGAGCCACATAGTGGCCATGCATCGCGATTACATCCACGTGAGGAACATGGCCTCTCAGATCTCACTTCCTCTTGTTGTACAGAGCACGGGAGAGAGAGGAGCATTGTCAACAGAGGCTGCCCACGATGGCATCCCTGTGATTTCGATTGAGATGCGAGGAAACAGAGGTCAAGTCGAGACGCAGGCAGCAGTAGAGGTTCGAGAGGCCATCATCAACTTCCTGCGGATCAAGGGTATCGTTTCGGGAGAGTCTATCGAGGCATCTAACACTCTGACAGGCAGGCTACAGCACATCAATGTGGACACCGAGGGTTTCTTCATCCCTACAGTCAGCCTCGGAGAGGTCGTCAGTGTTGAAGACGTAATCGGGAGAGTCGAGGATAAGAAGAATATTCGCTCGCCATACGATGGTGCTGTGGTCTCTATGAACCAGATGAGCTATGTCTTTGAGGGGGACAATATTGCCAGAATCGCTGCTCCCCTTGTTGACCAATGGGCTGGACGTCAGCAGGACGCAGAGAGAGAGAAACCGATTCGAAGGAAATGGTGACATGACCCAGAACGATATTGAGTACTTGATGCGAATCAATGTTGGCGACCAGAGAATGCGAGAAAAGGGACGGGTTCTCTTGATTGGAAGCTGTATGAGAAGCAGATATCCTGAAATCGTCGACGAGTTCAGAGGCAAAGATGATGGCCAGGCAACCCTTGAAGTCTGTCTCGAGGAAACTCATGTCAACCAAGCAGGCTTCAAAATCGGTTCCATTGTGAGATACTCGGATATCAAGCGGCTGACTGCCCTCACTGTTGATGGTAGCCCTCACTGTGTGCAGCTCCACTATGTCATAGAGGACGTCAAGCGACATTTCACACCGGAAGTTGAATTAGAACACTATGTCGTGGAGAGGGGGAAGGTTCACGAGATATCTCCTGAGGCCGTGAAGAGATCGAGACACCTCTCCAAGATTCAGAAGATGCTTGACAAAGGGACAGATTGACCTCGACTATCTGAGATGAGGTAACAGGAATCCTGCTTGGTTCTTGTATTCTTCATAGCTCTCACCATATTGGATGATGAGTTTTCGCTCCTCTAGCACTGCACCTATGATCGTGTACGCAGACATTGCAATCGAAAAGACAATGACACGAGGGAAGGGATAGAGAAGGGCCAGCCCTGAGAAGATCGCAACCGTTGCCAGATAGAGAGGGTGTCTGATGCGTGAGTATATTCCATGAGTGATCAGCTCAGGCTGCCGGTCTGCGCGCATGTCTGCAACGGTACTCACAGAGATGATCTGAGATGCTGCTGCAGATACGACGAGTCCAAAGACTATCAGCATAGCACCGAAGAATATGGAGAACCAGTTCACCAGGGTGAAGTTCAAGAAATACAGCCAGTCCCAGAACCACATAGAGAGAAACGCCACCGCCAGAGCGGCTGCGCTTGTCATCTTGAATATGAGCGCATAGCCACTCTTCCCCCACCTTTCGATGATCCTGTGTTTCACCGGGAGATGGGATAGTCCGCTATGTTGTAGTCCAAATAGTGTTGAGCCAAGGATAATCCATACGTACTCTAACAATGTACTCACGCCAAGCTTTCAAGACAGATTCGTCCAATCGCTACCATTCGCAACGCTTAAAAGCTCAGCCTTGTATATTTACCATAGTTAATTAAACATTGTTAATATGGTGATAATCATGGGTGATACGACAACAAACCCGTTCACGCCAACGGAAATCTGGAACGACACTCGCGTCACTGTACGCGAGGGTGACGAAGAGAAGCAAGTTGATGCGAAGCACTATCATGTCCGCTACATGGTCGGCGAGAGTGAGGACAAACGATTCGTTGACAGCGGAGAGAATGATGTTGCCTCGTTATCTGACAAGACCTTGTACCTCGTCCCTTCTATTCATCGAATCATGGACGAGCCGTTCCACTATGATGTTAGTGCAGTCCACCAGATAAGTGGCAAGGACAACATTGAGGGTAAGGTCAGACATCTCAAGCGAAACGGTCAATGCGATGATCATGAGATGATAGAGGTCACATTCCAGAGTCCTGGTGTCGAATGCTGTGCAATGTCCAAGGACGAAGCCGACAAGCAGCGAGTCCCGCTCAAGTATCTGGCTGGATACCTCCTAGGAAAGAGCGACGGTTTCTTGAAAGTCGCACTCTCAAAGACTGAACTTGACTCTGGCGGCGCATATTACGAGAGCATCCATATCATTCCTGAGGCAGTTGTCAAGGAATGGTCCTGCCTCGAGGCCTAGTCCATTCTCGAACTAGCACGAAACTAGTTACAATGGTGAGCGTCTAGCAAACCTCGCGCTTCACTGGAAGCGAGGGCGATCTCCTCCTGAGGGGGCGCTCGCCACCCTCTCTTTCTTTTCTAGTAGTTTTCTACACGACTCTGATACACTTCTAAGCAAATGCTTAGACTTAAATACGGAAAATGTGGCCCCCAACTTCGCAACTCCTCTCGGAATGCAGTTTTGTTCACTGTTTCTGGCCCGATGCTCAGGGCCAAAGCCGAAGAGGTTTCTCTAAAGGTGAAGAATAGATGGCAAGGCCAGTTCGTTCCATGACTGACAAGAAACAAGGAGCCACGATTTGTTCTATCTGCGGCGGCGATGATTTCTATGAGGATCTATCACGAGGCGAGACCATCTGCACTTCCTGCGGTTGTGTCATCACCGAACGGATCATGGATACCGGCCCCGAATGGAGAGCATTCACCACGGAAGAGAGAAACTCCAGAGCGCGTACCGGAGCTCCTATGACCCTGACCATGGCTGACAAGGGTCTGGCCACTACCATCTCTTGGAGTGATAGGGATGCGAATGGGCGTTCAATCAAAGCGACCAATAGGGCTGCAATCTACCGCATGCGGAAGTGGCAGATTCGAACTCTCGCCCACAGTTCCCAGCATCGGAATCTTAGCATAGCCATGAGCGAGATGGACAGGCTCACGTCTCAGCTTGGAGTCCCCCGTGAAACCAAGGAGACAGGTGCTCTTGTCTATCGAAAGGCCTTGGCAAAGAGACTTGTGAGAGGACGAAGCATCGAGGGAATGGTGGCTGCATCTGTCTATCTCTCATGCAGGATCCACAAGATTCCCCGTCAGCTCGATGAGATAGTTGACGAGGCACGCGTGAACAGAAAGGAGTTGGGGCAGTGTGTTCGGCTTATTCTACGCTATGTGGATGTCAAAGTGCCCATCCCATCTGCAAATGACCTCATGCCACGCATATCTGCAGACCTAGAACTTGAGGGCAAGACCGTTCAGACGGCGATGAACATCATTAATGAGGCCCGACAGAAGGGAATCACAGCAGGGAAGGATCCCGGCGGACTTGCAGCGGCAGCACTCTATATTGCAGGAATCATCACAGACGACCGACGCACTCAACGAGAGATTGCTGAGGCATCCAATGTCACAGAGGTCACAGTGAGAAACCGATACAAAGACCTTGCAACAAGTCTGAAGATTACGATACGACCATAGGCCCCTGATATCCA
>SDNO01000111.1 GCA_004524435.1 Candidatus Thorarchaeota archaeon
GCAGCTTCAGTCTTCCATTTCAGAAGAGTTGGGCTATCTTCGGGGACCCGATCCAAGAGATCCTCTCGGACAATAACAAGAGTCGCACCTGCTGGTCCGATATTCTTCTGGGCACCTGCATAGATGACACCAAAGTCCTTCACATCAATCTCTCGAGAGAGAATGTCTGACGACATGTCGCAGGCAAGTGGGACATCTCCAGGGACTTCAGGCCAGTAGTGCCACTGGGTTCCATTAACCGTGTTGTTGCTAGTTATATGTGCAAAGGCGGCCTCGGCGTTGAACTTGACATCTTTCGGGACATACTTGTAATTGTCCTGAGCAGAGGAGGCAACAATCTTCACATCACCGTAGAGTTTGGCCTCCTTGATCGCCTTGTCCGACCACCGGCCGGTGTCAGCGTATTCCATGGGCTTCCCTGGTAGCCGCAGATTGTGGGGGATCATGAAGAATTGGCCTGATGCACCTCCTTGAAGCCATAGAATCTTGTAATCGTCTGGAACTCCCATCAGCTCACGAACAAGCGAGATGGACTCGTTATGAAGCTCATCGTATTGCTTTGACCTGTGAGAGATTTCCAGTATTGACATTCCAGTTTCTTTCCAGTTCAGAATCTCCTCCTTGGCTCTCTTCAACGCAGGGAGGGGAAGAGTTGCTGGACCCGCATAGAAATTGTACACTCGATCTACCATCGATAACACCAGATTTTTCCTCTTAACACTCTGTAGTCCCAATGTAAGAAACCACATGTGCCTTGAAGACTATATATCCGGGGCTGTTTCATCTACGTAATAAGGACATCGATGAGTAGGGTCGCAAGAATCAGGTATAGGTGAGGAATGGGGGCAGGCTTCTGCTTTCCTGCCCCTGTGGTTTCCCATACTCCATCAGTAAGGCTCACTTGAGCTTGTTGATTGTGAAGCCAGTGTGGACTTTGGGGTAGAAGAACGTGCTCTTCTGGGGCATACACTCAAAGTTGTTGGCCACCGCCTCAACTTCCTCAACGCGTGTTGGGTTCATGAAGAGGACAGCTTGTGCCTCGTTCTTCACTGAGTGTATAGAGTCTTCGACCGCATCGCCGATGCCCTTGATGTAGACCACGTAGCCGCCGCCACTCATAGTACCCTCTTCGAGCTTCTTCTTGTCAATACCAAGGATCGTATCGAGGATAACCGAGTGCAGGATTGAAACGTCGAGATTCCTTAGTCCCTCTGACTTGTCAGGAAGTAGCTTGTCCATGATTCCGAGATCCTTCAGTGTCAATGCGTAGAATCTCCCATCATCCATGAAGAGTCCGAATGCATGCTTCCCCTCATCAAAGCGTTTCTCCATCAGGTCGAACATAGGCTCTTTCTCATCGAACTCCTTGATATCGAAGTGCTTCTTCACACCTTCAAGCAGCTTGGTTTTGTCGAAGTCCTCGAGATTCTGAACGAGTCTATGGGTTGGCAGGACTACTAGGCCAGGATTCTGAATGTTGACGAATGTCAACATGCGATACTTAGCACTCTTGAGGTCTGGATTCTCCTTGGACAATGCAAGGGCAGTCTTGTATCGGTGGTGTCCATCGGCGATGATAACGTACTTGTCTGTCATATGCTGACTAATGAGATGTTTGTCCTTCTTGTCTTGAATCATCCAGATTCGGTGGCGGACTCCGTCTCTGTCCTTGACATCTGCAATGGGCTTCTTCTTCATATTCTTCTCCAGTATCTTGTCAACTGCTCGCTCATGGTCAGGGTAAATCACAAAGATCTGGCCGAACTGAGCCATAGTCTCTCTTGACAGATTCAGTCTGTCTTTGATATCCTTTGGAAGAGTCTCTTCATGTTGTAAGACACCAGCAAAATCCCCCCCTTCTGGGGCCTTTGTGGCGAACTCCTCCAGCTCTATTAGTCCGATGAAGCCAAAGCGGAATCTCATCTCATTCTCAACTTCGAAGTTCTGTCCATAGATGTAGAACGCTTCCTCATCGTCCTGAACCAGAATATCATTCTCAACCCACGTCTTGAGCAACTCACCAGCGCGAGTGTATTGGTTCTCATCGGCGGTATCATCCTTGCGTGGTTTGTTCTTTATTATCCAGGAGATGTTGTATTCTGAGAGATTATGAAGCTCATCCACCAACTCTCCCTTGATGATGTCATAGGGTGGTGAGAAGAGATTCGCAGGGTTTCCAGCTTTCTTCTCATTGTATCGATAAGCTTTGAAAGGAACGACTCTTACCATTTCTTTTCCTCCACTATATAGGGCGGCCCGTTGTTTCAGGCATTGGGACCATGGCGGCGCAGAAATACGGCAGTGTCATAAGTCTTTCTTTGGAAACATACATGAAACGGAATTTCGGTATGACTGAACGTCAAACTTAAATGGAGACGTAGCGCGAAAGCGAAGACCAAGAAGTTTAGGGGTGAAACAGGATGGAGTTCTGCGAGAAGTGTGGTGCTTTGATGATTCCAGAGAAGAAGGATGGTAAGCCTGTTCTGAGATGCAGAGAATGTGGGTATGAGAAGAAAGTTGGCAGGTCTCCACAGTACAAAGTAGAGTATCGGATCAAGCACTCTCCAAAGGAGAAGATAGTGGTTGTTGAGGGAGACTCGCAGAGGAATGAGGAGATTTCTGAGGACGAGCGTAGAGAACGTCGGAAGGCCATTCTAGAGTTTTATGACTCCGAGGATTCCGATTGACCCCAAGTAACCTTTAAGTTCGCCCTTTGATTATATCTTCCTGTCGATGTGAATGATGAATATTCCATTGCCCTAGTTCTAGAGGGTTTCCTTGCAGCACTAGACTACAGGGAAACCATGGAGGCATTCCCTTGAAGAAGAGAGAAGTTGACTTCAATTATGAAATTGTTCCCTTCATTCTGGAGAACGGCGACATCGCCGACATTCTGAGAGTTGCTAACGCTGGCCTTGACATTTCCGAGAAGCGCGTCATGGATGAACTAGCCCGATTGAAGCGCTTGCTGAACCCCGATGGGGGTGTCCCCTTTGCCTTGTCAGAAGGAAATCCCAGTTCCGTAAAGGAGACAGCTGAGCTTCTCGCGCTAGTCATGAGATATGCGGATAGATGTGCTGAAATCATCGGAGGGATGATTCCCTTTCTCGTTTCCAGGCAAAAGAAGGATGGCGGATTCGCAGAAACGCTCAATCTTGAGCCTTTGATCCAAGACAGATACGCATCTGCCGGAGGCGTTGAGTGGTACCCTGTAGGCAAGAGCGTTACTTGGCTTACTGGAAAGGCGCTTGAAGCCCTATGTCGTGCTGGCTATGATGAGGAGCATCGGTTGCGAAGGGCCCGGGATTTCCTTATCTACCTACAAAATGAAGATGGACACTGGCCTGACTTCAAAGGGCAAAACGAGTCGGACCCTCTAGCCACAGGAAACATCATCCTTGGGCTGAAGGAGGTTGGTGTAAGTCGGGATCACAAGGCCTGTCAGGATGCGCGAGCCGCCCTGTTTCATCATCTGAAAAAATCGGTTGAAAGCGATTCCACGTACGATATGGTTGATCTCTCTGCAATCGATACAGTATCTTCAGATATAGAGCAAGAGGTTGTCAACAAGGGCATCGAACTTGTCATCAAGAGCCAGAACAAAGATGGCGGTTGGACAGACTTGGGAACGAAAAAGAGCAATCCTGAGCTGACCTCTCTCTTAGTATTCGCTCTGAAGACCTGCTGCAAGGATGAATAGTACAGGAGTGGCACCAAGCTGGAGAATCTGCGATAATTCGAATAGATTTCTCAGAACCTTTTATTGCTTGTATGCAGTTGTGTCGTCTTGGGACCATACCACAAGAGAGTGTGAAACCGTGAATCTGAAGGTACAACGGAACGAAGAAATCGTTGAGTTGCGAAAAGTTGAGCTTGAAGCATTGAGTCCGCCTCTCTACCGGACCATGATTGGATACAATTCACTCAAGCGGCTAGGATATTCCATTTCGTTCATCAGGCCAAAAAAGAGCTCTTCTGGCGACTTCGAACGAATACGATACAGCTTCATCGAAAGAGGTATCATGACACGTCAGCTTGAGGACGAACTAGAGCCTGACATGAAACGCGGAATACTGAACCAGCTTCCGCGCGGTGACTTTGCAATTATTCTTCTCCTCACCCAAATACCCCGGCGTGGCGTAAACATTCGACTGGACAAGTTCACCTACGAGTTTCTGGGTTGTATACTCATGAGGGACGATGAGATTCTAGATGTGGTAATGAATACGGCTCCGACACGTGAAATCCTGTTGCCAACCTATGAAGAAGCAGCAACTCCAAGTGTGACATAACTAGATGCTGCGAGTCATAGGAGTGGATTTTTCCTCAAGTCGGCGCAGCTTGTCTCTCTTTTTCTTGGTTCGGTAAGCCTGCAACCCGGCTCGTCCGAGAAGAATGAGAACTGGTACGATCCACCAGATGATATAGAGAGTCATATCGAACTGCATTGTCCACACTGAACTGCCCTATGTCCCTCTTTAATTAAGCATGTTGGCTCAGGCACCGCGCAGAATCTCAGGCAGGCTTATGTTGAACCAAATCGAGAAACAACACTGTATGGAGATGTCACTATGCCACGAAGTCTAAGAGGTGTGCCTGGCGAGATAGCCGCATTTGGCGAGCGACAGTTCAGAGAGACGGGTGCCGTTGCCGTGGAGGTCTTGAGAGTCAAAGCCTCGACCATGCGAAAACACTTCAGACGGCTTCAGGGCATAACGTATCTGGTAGCAGTCATCAATCTTGATAGAATTCGCGTCTACTTCTTCAACAGAGAGGGGGTGATGCTCGTGGGGGAAAATGTGGAGGAGTCCACCTATCGGAAGATCCGGGGTAAGTCCCGTCTTCTAGCAAAATTCGAGAAGCCGAGAGAGCCTACCGAAGAGGAGCTCAGAATGGAGGCAACCGAGGAACTCAGAAACGCCCTCTCAAGAGCCATCAAGAGGGTGTCTCGGTTCTTGGCAGTGACAGAACCATCTTTTCCAGAAATGTATGTGAGCAAAGAGTCGATTGCAGAACGGAAGCAGTCATTTGGGCTGAAGACTGAGGATGATGCGTTGATATTCCAGGAGTCTTTCTTGCATGGCGCAGCTCTCGATGGCCTGGCTAATCGAGCGGCGTTTCTCTTGCTCTTAGAGGGAATGACACATGACGCGGAGTATATCAACTGCCTGGGAAATGCCGTCTCGGCTGCCGTCTTGAAGAGCCCGCTGCAGGAGGATTGGGAATCTATCTGGCTAAAGAACTCCAAAGAAACAGATTACCACCCCTTGATGCGGCATTTCCGTCGACACCTTGCCACCTATCAAGAGGATGGTTTCTATCGTCTACTTGAGGTTGCAAAATCTGCTCCTCTCAGCTCGGACCTTTCGAGCTGGCTCGGGGGTCTTGAAGTGATCCATGACTCTCTTGAGCTCAGTGCGGGCACGGAAGAATACCCGGTCTTCAAGAGGTTCTTGGAGGGCCTGGCGAATCTGAATACTCTGAAGAAGAAACAGAACACCCTGGAAAGATTCCATTTAGCACCGAGGGCTTGGTGCAATCCAAAACCGCTGGGTCGAGAGTTACATGTTATCTTTGGGCCTGATGCATCGCCGGAGTATGGGCTCGGCCAAATCCTCTACTTTGACAATCATGCTCTGAATTCCATGAGTGTTCTTCCAGAGGGTGGGGCTCCGGTCAACGCTATAGAATACATGCTAAATCTTGAAGACATATTTCCCAAGCCGGGAGGCCTAGTATCTCGCGGGAAGTATCTGATTCAACGTGCTCTTGTTTCGATGGGATTGAGACAATTGGTTGGACTTACCTTCTCGCAGAAACTCGATTTCTCTGGCGGAACCATAAGCACGGTAGAGAAGGCGGTCCTTGAGCGGCTCTGGACAGGAAGTCTACGAGTTTTATCCGACTCTCTGATTGGGTCACCGAAGAGAATTCAATCTCTGATTGACAGTGGTCATCTATCGCTGGTTCCGGATTTCAACCATCTGGGCCTCTCGCCGACCCATCTTCTTAGGGGCACATCTGACCATGTCCTGAGTATCTGCAAGGAATCAGCACTTGAGGCCACAATCTTACATTCCGAGTCTGAATCCTATGCTGTAGTGTGTTCGGTGTCACATTGGAGGAAGGAGCTAATCAATTCGTGTGCGGAGTTCGAAGTGGATATGTATCCCGTCGGTAAGGTCAATTCGAAGGGTTGGCTATTTAGAGGAGAGTCTGTGCTCTTCGACTTGGAAGAGTGCATGACATGGGGAGGCTGTCCTAGTCAATGATCTCGATAATGGTCCCGATGGCTCTCGTATTCGCCTCTCGGAGCACAATCTTGTCTCCAACTTGCACTGCTTCGGGAACCATCAAGAACTCGAGTCGCACGCGTGCAAAATCTCCGACGCATAGATACTCCTTATCATAGATCTGCTGGAGCACAACCGTCTGCTGGATTGTATGGCATTGCATGACAGGAGAGTACCCTTCAGAGATTCTTGTCGGGTGCCGGGTCACAACTATGTTCGCCTCGAAGGCTCTCGTACTCTGTACAGGTTCTTCTGTGTCTGCAATCAGTTGCCCGCGTCGGATCTTGTGCTTGTCTACTTCTTTGACGTCAAATCCAAAGAGATCGCCCGCACGAACGCGGCCTACTCTCTTTTTGAACATCTCAATGCTGAATAGTCGTCCCTCCATGAAGTCCCCGTTGCCCTCGGGGCCAATCAGTAGATTCTGTCCCGTCTTGAAGACTCCTTGGTTCACTGTTCCAGTTATGACGACGTTCGTACCTTTCACACCTCGGTACACTTTATCGACAAACCCTCGTGCAGGCTGAGAGAGGTCTCTTCCATTCGAAGATGAAGGCAGTCGTGAAAGGAAATCCGTGAGAAGCGAGAGCGAATCCGGGTCTGTAGACGCAACCTGAAAAATCGGGACGACAACTTGGTTCGTGATTTCTTTGATGACGGCAGGAATATCCTCCTTACCCCTCACATTCACTGGTATCTTGCCGATTTCCTTCAGCGTTTTTCTGACCAGATTCAATACCAGTTCCATCTCTTCGTCTGATGTCCTGTCGCCCTTCGATATCACTACAATCAGCGGAGCCTCTTGATTAGCCATGAGAATCATATGCTCGCGCGTTATGTCATCAAGTCTCTTTGCACCTGTCCTCTCCTCCTCGCTCCGAATCAGGTCAGCTTCTTCTGGTCCTGGTACAAGAATCAGCCCGTATTGAGCATCCGCCCCCAGAATGCTCCGAATCATGGTCTTGCTATATTCCTTATGTCCTGGGGCATCAAAGAAAGTGAGTATCTTCTTTGACCGATCGAGAACTCTGGCTGCCTCTTCTTTGTTGAGGGGGTTCTCGAGGTGGATTGGCATACCTTCCTCATCGTAACCTAGGAATGCAAGATGAATGTCCGCGGTTTGCCCACGAGTAATCTCCTGGGGATGCTTGAGTAGGAACGATCTCGCGCTTCCACTTCCGTTGTCGGGCTTCCCGGTCACAAGTGCTCCAATCAAGGTAGATTTCCCGGAGTTCACTCGGCCTGCGACATTGACTGAGCAGGTCTCCTTGATTTCTAATGCTTCGGTCCTCTTGAGAAGGTAGACGCCGACAAGCCCTCTCTGGGTTTCCACGCGTTCTTCCTCTACTATCTCAACCTCCGCTTCTTGACAGATGCGGCTGAGTATCTTCTCAGCGTTCTTCAGACCCGATTCGGTAAGTCCATAGAGTTTCCACTCATCACCGTTGATGTCCTCTATGCCGATGAGAAATCTGCCCTCAAATGGACTCTCACAAGTCATATACCGTATTCTTGTGACTAACTTCTGCTTCCTCACAGGCTTAAGATCTGTCTTTGTCAGATTTCTCTTGAACTCAGTATTCCTGGTTTCTCCCACCCGGAGGATTCTTTGCACTTCCTCAACTGTGGTCATTTGGGGCAACCTGTTTGCCCTCCTTCACCTAATCAACTGTTATAATAATATCTAACCTAC
>SDNO01000190.1 GCA_004524435.1 Candidatus Thorarchaeota archaeon
TCTAGGAGCTCAGGAGGAATTATCTTGTCAAGCACTCCATCGAACTCGCGAAAGGTGCTAGTCTCACAGAGGTCAAGCTCTGCATGCTTCGAATATCGGCTCAGGAAATTGATGCCGATGTTGTCGATAAGTCCGGGGGATATCTCCTCGGGGCTTTCAGCAATGACAACGGTGATGATTCGATCATGGTCTGCCACGAAGACGAAGCGCCCATCGGATTCGATTCCGCGGAGCTCGTCGCCCATGGCCTCTCGGCTAAACGCAGACACGGCTGAGATGAAGCTGCTCATCAGCATCGGACTCGCCAGCGCAGGGTCATAGATGCGACTGTATATGCAGACTCCACCCTCTAGAAGAACATACACGGCCCGTATCATTGCTATGCATCCTCTTCCTCTGCTTCCTCCACCTCAATGGCTTCTAGTCTGTCAGCCAGTTTATCGATTGACTTGATGAAGGGTGTATCTGGCTGGGTCAAAGCATGAATCTCGCTACCCATCCCAAGTGGGACTTCGCAATAGCAGGGTAAGAAACCAATCAAATCAGTCTTGGCGCTGAACATCTCTTCGATAGTGGACTTCATTGTAGAACGTCGAGGCTCCTCCATCAGGGGAGGGACCACCTTGTTGAAGAGCAGGTAGGTCTTCTTATTCAGTGGTGCATAGAGCCCATCAAGGATATTGAGTGTGCCATCAAAGTCGAAATTGTCAATCTTCGCGACAATGACTGTGAAATCGGCCAGAACAATGGCATTCACGCTGCTATAGTGGACTCCTGGCGCTGAGTCCAGCACGAGATAGTCCAGAGAGTCCTTCTCGAGGTGCTGCTTGAGGTTCAGAAGCTGCGATAGCGCCTGCATGTGCCATTTGCGATCGCGTGCCAGTTGAGTTCGGATAGCCTCAACGTTGGGGTCCGAAAAGCCCACAGCGAGGCGTCCTTTGAGACCAAGCGTCTTTCCAAGCTCCGTTAGTACTTCCCTGTGTGTCTTCTTCTCAACTAAGAACTCGTTGATGTAGGTGGTCTGAGGCGTCACCCCAAACAGGGTGTGAAGACTGGGAGCTTGGAAGTCCAAATCGAGGATGCCCACATCGAGTCCTCTCTGTGCAAGTATGACAGCCATATTGGCGGCAAGCGTGGTCTTCCCAGTTCCACCCTTGTAACTATGTACTGTGAAACACTTCATCGTTGGTCCTCATGTAACATCTTCGAACTCATCTGCTCAGGAGATACTGAATCACTTGCGCGGACAGGCATTTGAAATGTACTATGATAAATGGGTCATTTCGTGTGTCGAATAGCATTTCGATAATCATATCAAGGCAAGAAACACGGTGGACGCTATGGCCCGTCCACTCTGGTTCGTTGAGCTGATCAAGAAGACCTTCCCACAGAGGAAACTCATAGCGCAGCTCACCCATGTTCCCATCATCGGGCGAATCATCGACAAGATGCTGTTTGAGGGCGACGATATCATCTACCTTCCCAAGGACTCTACCGTTCGAAGACGGATACAAGTTGATATGGACTTGGAGCAACCGGTCGAAACGGCACTGCCCTCGGAGATTGTGCATCGGTTCATCGACGAGGCAAATTTCCACTGGAGGATGAATTTCTGCATCTGTCGAGAATCGGCCCAGTGTGAGGACTATCCCATAGACTATGGATGCTTATTCCTCGGTGAAGCAGCCAAAGGAATCAATCCAGATCTTGGGAAACAGATAACCAAGGAAGAGGCCCATGAGTATATCCGGAAGTGTGGTGAGGTCGGACTGGTTCACATGGTCGGAAGAAACAAGCTGGATGCGATGTGGCTTGGAGTGGGCCCAGGCAAGAATCTCATGTCGATCTGCAATTGCTGTCCCTGTTGTTGCCTCTGGAGGGTCCTGCCTTCGATAACTCCAGATATCGGACGAAAAGTCACGAAGATGCCCGGCGTGAATGTCACAGTGACTGATGAGTGCGTTGGGTGTGGACTCTGCACTCAAGACGTCTGCTTCACAGACGCCATCAAGATGGTCAACGGAAAGGCGGTCATCACAGATGCGTGCAGAGGTTGTGGTCGATGCGTCGAAATCTGTCCTCATGATGCCATCGAATTGACAATAGATAGACCAGACAGGCTGGAAGAGTCACACGCTAGAATCTCTCGCTCTCTTGACCTGAAATGAGAGAGTCAACGAAAACTCTTCCGAAATTCGACAAGGTCACCGGCGACGAACATACACAACCACGGAAACGGCTGCGACGCCTATCACTGCAACTCCAGTCACTACAGTGAGAATGAGATTGTCACTGGGAGGGGTGTTATTCTCCAAGGTGACTCGTACCTCATCTGTTGCATTGTTTCCGAACAGATCGGTGAGGACCAGAGTGATGTTGACCGTCCCAGCCGCGTCCTGAAGATAGGACAGTGGAATATCTTCACCCTCCCATGGCCCCGATTCAATGGTTACACCATCGATGAGGATACTATACGACCATGGAGTTGCATCAGAGCAAGACCAGTGTAGTTCATACGTTGTTTCGTTGAACACACCGGTGATATCTTCAGGTCCTTCTACAATGGGGGGAGTGGTGTCATCGGTGACAACATCAAAATGGATAGCAACGATTGCATCAAGTAAGACTGCATCATCATCATGGTATTCCACCATGACATATCTCACAGACTCAAGACCTGATGGCAATAGGTCAAAGCTCTGATTTCCTGTTCCTGAGCCTAGGGAGGCAAAGGCATCGCTCAGGCTATTCCCAACCGAGACCGTATACTCCCCGCCACCTGCAATTACCGTGAAGTCATCACCTGCCCCATTGAGAATATGTCCGTACTCGCCCATGTCCAGTGTGAGATATCCATTCCCGTAGTCAAGGAATACTGTTGCAACACCACCGTCTGGAGGACCAAGTGCGTTAGACCCCATAAGATACCAAGAAGAGCGCGTCTCTGCGAAGGTATCTGCATAAGCATCTCCTCGCGAATAGATCACATCGACCCATGTGGTGGAAGTCCTATTCTCAGACCCGTCGGAACACACAAGGGTGAGATTGTACTTCCCAAGTCGCCAGCCCTCTTGCTGCCAAGACTCAATGGGATTCTCTATGTCAATCCCAGAGGAGGAGCCAGAGGCAAAGAGTGTGCCATTCCTAAACAGCCACCACGTTTCGCTGCCGTGCGCACGCCACTTGAGAAGAGCATCTTCCGTTCCCCAAATGATTTCAGTATTGAATTCTGCCGGCTCTATTACTGGCGAGTGTGGAGGATTGATCACGAGGGTTACAGAGTCGTAGGAGGTCAGATTCAGCTCGTCTGTCACTTTCAGCTCGACGGCATAAATCCCCTCATCAAGCGTGGGAACACTCCACGTCACTTCATAGTCACGGCTGGACTGAGTTCCTGAGGCCACAGTAGTATCATTGATGGCTATGCTCCATGATTTCGGAGAAGTGTCGTGCAGGTTCCACTCGAGCACAAAGGACATGTTCCAGAAGAGCCCGAGAGCTGCGTCCTGTTGCGGCTCGATGGCTGGGGGCAGAGTAGGTGCTAGTTCGACCCAGAAGTCCTCATCATAGACACGCTCTGTTCCATTCCAAAACTCTAGAGATATGTGATTGTTTCCTACGGAGAGATTTGCGGGGTCCAAGAGGATCTCCTCTCCGGTCCACTCGAACTCCAGGCACTGAGTGCCGTTACAGAACACCTTGCAGGTGAGGGGGCTGGGAGTGAAGCCAGTCCAGCTAATCCTGTTCGCTGGATTACCTTTCTCCATGACGCTAGGAGCTACCCTGACTAGTGAAACAGCAGTCATGTTGAACTCTATGAGATCACTGGCGGTATTGCCATAGCCATCGCCAATCAGCAAGGTGGCATTATGTTCACCGAGTTCAAGACCAGAGATGTTGAAATCTAGCCTAGTCGGCCTCCAGAAGGTGTCATATGAGAAATTGCCTTCTGAGTACTTAACGTCGTCAAGAAGTAGAGTGTAGTTGCTCTCGAAGACCTCTTTGTTCCGGTAGTTAAACCAGCAGTCCCATGAGATGGATGAATTGTCGGGAGGAAACACTTGACCGTCATGTGGAGACACTAGATGCGGTTGGAACCTGATCCGCTCCATCCGATACACTCCATACATGTACTCGGACGTATAACCAAACTGCATCTCCCATACTATGTTTCCTTCTCCATCAACTTCCACCAAGCTTGAACTGAACTGGCCACCTGAACTCCAGTAGCCAAAGGCACCCAGTCTGTTTCCGTTCGGGAGTCTGTCTGCGTCACCCCACCCTGCACTATAGTACGTACTGGGAGCCTGCCACATCCATGTCTGGTTGGCGGTCATGCTATCTAGGTCAATCTCAATCTCGAGCATGCGCGAAACGTGATTTGTAATGTCTGTCTGATTATGCAGATCATTATCAAAGAGAATGAAGGTATTCTCGTCAACGCGCTCCACCGAATGAGCATGATAGAAGAGATTGCTGCGCTGGTTTCCGTAGATATCGAACATTGTGAAGTTGCCATATTCTCCGACTCCCCAGAGCACCTCCTTTGTGCTGTGACTAATCTTGTAGAAAGTGTTTGTGTTTCTGGAGTTGTAATAGATGATGTCGTCTTCAGCTTCATAGAATATCGTGTTGGAATGGCTGATATCGGGATGTCCGCCACCGTAGTCATGGAAAGGACACCACTGTTCGGGAGGCATGAATGTGGATACGTCTAGGGACCAGATCAAGTCGCCAGACTTGTTATATTCTGCGATTGTATCATAGAGGTAGGTTTCGCCTTCGATCTCCACCTCGAGCCATCTCAGAGTGAAGATCGTGTCGGCGTTCGGATTGTATTCGTACTCATGATGGCCATAGATTCCGAAGTACTCCATTGTGTCATCCGTGATATTCCATATTGCCGCGCCCTCAGAGGTCCCCACCAGCGCGGTGGACGGAGTGATGAGCTCAGCAGGACAACTGAAGGTGTTGATCTCTCCGATGTAACGGTCTGCAACTATATTGCCCTCCATGTCCATGATTAGGAGTTGCTCGTCAACATTGCCAGTTTCAGTACTGTATCGCCCCAAGACAAAGAGGTTGTAGCCCTGAAACGCTTCAGGAGTGTTCTCGACCGTATAGGGCACAGCGTTCATGTCTATCGCGGCTGCTGGAACGTGGCGATCATCACTAGTCCTCTCGCAATCCTGACTATCCGTCTCTCTTTCAATAATCTGGCGAGATGGCGAGGGATTCGCAGGCAGGTCACCTATACTTGTCTGAACAGAAAACAGGAGAAGAACTGTGAGCAGATACCCTAACAGCATGCTTCGCGACTTCATAGCAGACGCAACCTCTCTGTTGTTTCCCTAGATAGTGGAGAAGACCCCACTGTTAAGCTTCTCGTTCGGCCCTGCGATTGTGGCAGGTACAACTTGTGCTCTGTGGTAAGCTTTTTGAAGGACAGTCTATCCGCCTCTTTGCATAACTGAGTGATTGCATACCCAGGAGGTTTTCACTATGGCAACAAAAATCGTCGTGATTGGAATGGGCTATGTCGGTATTCCTGCCGCTGCGCTGCTTGCAGACGTAGATGGCTACGAAGTGGTTGGCCTTCAAAGAAGATCGAAGAGATCAGGATGGAAAATAGATGTTCTGAACAGCGGAGAGTCCCCCTTTGAAGGGGATGAGCCCGGCCTCGATGAACTCATTGCCAAAGTGGTGAAGAAAAAGACGTTCAGGGTAACAGATGATGTAGACGTCCTGAAAGACGCCGATGTCATACTCATTGACGTTCAGACGCCGACTGATGCCCAGCACATGCCACAGTATGTTTCCTTGCGAGAGGTAAGCAAGAATGTGGGGCAGAGGATCAAGAAGGGGGCACTGGTCATTGTTGAGTCCACAGTTGCACCGGGAACCACTCAGAATGTTGTCCAGAAGATAATCGAGAAAGAGTCGGGCCTTGAGGGCGGAAAAGACTTCGACCTGGCCTTCTCATACGAGCGCGTCATGCCCGGAAAGCTCCTCGAATACATCATTAACATGCCCCGTGTTGTCGGGGGTATAACCCCAGAGAGCACACAACGAGCTGTCGACCTCTATTCAAAAATCGTCAACGAGAAGATATACACAACCGATACACTCAGTGCAGAGCTAGCTAAGACCATTGAGAACGCCTATCGAGATGTCAATATTGCCTTTGCAAACGAGATGGCATTGGTGTGCGAAAGCCTCGGTGTCAATGTCTACAAGATCATCGAACTCATCAATGCACGTCATGACAGGCACATGCATATCCCAGGCGCAGGTGTAGGGGGCCACTGCCTTCCGAAGGACCCTTGGCTGCTCCGTTACGGGCTCTATGAATATGGCAGCTGGAAGATTGAGCCCGAGTTCATCTCCTTGTCAAGGCGAATCAACGATCACATGCCGATTCATATGTCAACCTTGGTGGAGAATGGATTGTCAAGCAGGAACGTGAGCATGCAGGATGCCACTGTCACTGTTCTTGGGGTTGCATACCTTGAGAACTCAGACGACACGAGGAATACTCCTGCGGCACCCCTTATTGGAGCAATACAGGCAAAGGGCGCGGTAGTCAGACTTCATGACCCGTACGTACACCAATGGGAGTTCACTAATCATGAGATTTTGAGAGACATATACAAGGCTGCCACGGAATCTGACTGTCTGGTGTTGGTTACGAAGCATAAAGAGTACCGTTCGCTGGATTTTGAGAAACTCAAGAAACTAATGAGGACGCCTGTCATTGTGGATGGTCGGAATGTCTTCGATCGAGATGAACTAGATGCGAAAGGTTTCGAGTATCGAGCAGTGGGTAAGGCGGGTATCAGAAGGACTCAGCACTAGGAAACAAGTCATTATCTCTCAAGCTGGACGAAAAACACTCGACCGCTAGCTAAGGCTTCTGAGAGGAGGCCGGGGATGGTCCTGAGGGCATTGTCGCCTTCCTTCCTGCCTGAATGATCTGAATGAGGAGGACGCTGAGTCCAAGCACGAAAAGTCCAATCCAGTCCAGTAGGGTAGGCATCTCACCTAGAAACCACAATGAGAGTAACACTATCTGTGGGAGCATCAGGCTATTGATGATGGACATGTCAACCGCGCGTAGCGACTGCATGACCTTGTGCCAGAGTGTGAATGCTAGGGCGGTATTCACAATACTCAACCACAAGACATAGAACCAAGAGAGGGGACTGAGCGCAGCAGGTGTTTCAACAAGGAGTCCCACTGCAAGAAGAAGAGATGCCCCAACTGTCATGCTAAGAGAAGTGACCACTAGAGGGGGAATCTTTCGTTCTCGATTGATTGCCCGTCCCATAATGGAAGAGAGAGCATTTGCAAACACGCCCACCAGGACCACGACTAACCCCGCAACCTGTATCCCTTCTAGATCGAGGGGAGTGAAATAGAGCACTACCCCGAAGACACCCAGAGCGAACCATACGAGCTGACGGCGTGTGGGAATCTCCTTCAGCAACAGAATTCCCAGAACCAGTACAATCAGGGGAGAGAGGTTCAGAAGAAGTGATACAGTTATGGCGGGAAGCAGCTGGAGACCCACAAACTGTGCACCTTGAGTTATGGTCACAAAGATGAAGCCGTATGCAATGAGTCTCATACTCTGGTGACGGTCAATTGCTCTCAATACTCGACGAGAATCGCGTCGCAAAACCACGAACAGCAAGAGAATGATAGATGCGATGGAGTACCTCAGACCAGCGAATGTCAGAGGAGATATCTCCTGAAGTCCGAACTTGATAATGACCCAAGATGACGCCCATAGCATGGTGACGAACACAGCCTGACCCACTGCCATGAGATGCTCTCGCTGCGGGTCGGTTCTAACCGATTCCTCTGAACGGGAGTCAGCCGGGGCCTTTCTCAAAGCTCTTCACCACACAATCGAATGCTTCATTATGCA
>SDNO01000112.1 GCA_004524435.1 Candidatus Thorarchaeota archaeon
CATCCTCGTCCATCGGGTCAGAACCATATACTAGGACCTCGAGACCGTCGAGGAGTTTGTCCGCATCAGAGTCATCAATCAAAGGACTTGTGTGCCAGAAGAAGACTTCTTCACCGTCGCCGAGCCCGTCAAAGTCGGTGTCCCAGAGGCGTGGATTTGTGAAGAAGACGTAGAACTCATCTCCGTCAGAGATCATATCCCCGTCTGTGTCCTGTGCTCTTGGATCTGTGCCGAGCAGAATTTCCTGCATGTCGAACAATCCGTCATCGTCCGTGTCCGGATCCAGGGCATTGGTGTGGTTGCTGTACTGAGAGAGAACACCCTCGAGGCCGTCTAGGAGACCGTCATCGTCACTATCGCCGTCTGTCGGGTCGGTGGGGGGTGTCTGAGCCAGCTCATACCCGTCGGAGTTCAGCCACGCACCAGGCTGTGGAGTCCTGTCTGTGACGCCAGTATCTCCGTCGGTATCCGGATTACAAGGATTGGTGAACACCTGTTTGTTCTCCGGTTCGCCCTCCTCGTCGTACAGGATGATCCAGAAGCCAGCCACCTCGGCACCATCATTCATGTCCTTGAGGAAGAGGTACGCTTGGGAGTCTACAACGCCATTGTAGAGCTGCAGCTCCGAATCGTCGTCAGTATCAGCATCAAGCGGGTGAGTGAATCCACCGTTGAAGATGAGGGGGTTCGGGTCCATGACCCAGTCGCCTGTGTCCTCGTCCTCGGTGTCGTTGTAGAGGGCCGGGTCTCCGTAGTACGCGCCCATGGGTCCCTCGTCACCGTCGACCAAACCGTCGCCATCTGTATCAGGATTCAGCGGGTCGGTCCTATCGTTGTAGGACTCGCCACCGATGATGATCTCAGTGACGGTGGGTGTGACATTGCTGATGTCCAGCTTGGTGCGAATCTCGTAGGCATCAGACAGCCCATCGCCGTCTGTGTCCTGCATCAGCGGATCTGTCAGGTACTTCCGCACCTCATCGTAGTCATTTACATCATCCCAGTCCGTGTCGACCCGCATCGGATTGGTGCCCAGGTCCCACTCCTCTCCGTCCAGGAGCCCATCTCCATCTGAGTCCGGATTGACCGGGTCGGAGCCGATGGTCTGGACCTCGAGCTTGTCGTTTGCGCCGTCGTCATCAGTGTCAGCCTTGTTCTTGTCTAGGCCGGGCACGCTGTCCTCGTACGAGTCGCCGAGACCGTCCCCGTCCGAGTCGAAGCCGACACCGGAGTCCTCGTACTCGTCCTCGCCCTTGCTGGGACTGAGGTCCCACGGACCGCCGGGCTCCCAGGTGAACTTGGCCGACTCCGATATGAACAGGAATCGGAACTTCACCTTGACGGTGAATATCAGCCGTAATGTAATCTTCATGGGTGACGGACTGGCAAAGTCTTGGAAGAACGTCAGTATGATCTCCAAGGACCCATCTATCGTAATGGCCACGATGATGAGTTCTATCGGAATATGTATCGCCACACCAAAGATGATGGTGAGGGTCATGCTGGAGACCTCAGGTTCGGTAGATGAGGCCGCCTTCTTGATGATGTCAATGATTATCTCGAAGTAGACCTCCACCGTGATAGAGTCGAGGCCAAGGAACTCTGCCACTGCATTGAGTGCTCCGCCGCCGACACCTGCGGTGAGGAAGTCCAAGAGGGTGAAGACCTTGCCGATGTGAATCTTGATGTGCAGGCCCCACTCCACAATGCGGAAGAAGTTGTCAAAGTCAAACTGACCGTTCTTGAAGGTGAAGAGGTTCAGCACGAACTTGGCACTGCCTTCGAAGGAGAGCTTCAGGCCAAGGGTGGTGAGCATCGTCTTCATGAGGGGGTTCTTCTCGGTATCGAAACCACCCACACCGAGCTCCGCGTAGAACTGCGGGCTGATCTCAAAGAAGGAGAACAGGGTCTTGAAGAACTCGCCGATGTTGCTCATGGAGAAGACTTCACGGGCGTCGAATATCATGCTAACAACCATGTCGAAGATGGGATCAAGGTCGATTGCGAAGTTTGCGCGTATGCCGAGGGCATAGGTCAAATCGAACAGAGACCAGTCCCCGAGTCCCACCGGTAGCGACCCGGAGAAGCCCAAGAGGTCGTCCAGTCCTGAAAAGAGGCCCTCAATCGTGTTTTCGATGTCCTCAAGGACCGGGTTTAGCAGACCGCCCAGCCAGTCGAAGACCTTGCCGAGGAGCCACTTCACACCGTTGGTGAAGATGTCCTTGATGTCCATGAAGAAGGAGAGAATCTCCTTGACCATGTCGAGGTCAAGGGCCCCTCCGATGAGTCCCTCTGCAAGGTCAAGGATCTCGTCAATGATTTGGGTCGCACTTGGCATGTTGTCCTTGTCCAGGCCGAAGGCATCTGGGAAGAACGACTGGAATAGCTTGAGAACAGCATCGATGGGCACATCGTCAAATGCGGGGAAGCTGCCGAGGATGGAACCGGCGCTCATCAGGAGAGCCTGCATGATTCCCTGGAAACTCTGTCCCTTGATGCCCTGCACCATCTGGATGATGCCACCAACAATCTCTCCTGCTGTGTCCAGAATCGTATCCAGTTCACCGTTGGCCGCAAGAGCAACTGGACCGGGTGATGTTGGGAATGCGTCTTCAATGTCAAGGAATTTGCTCACGTTCTTGACCATGGCGGGAATGTCGCTGAGCTCAGAAACAAAGTTGTCGACAGTCTTGCTGACCATCTGCTTTAGGGCGTCTTTGTCCGTTGCAATGGCAATAATGCCAAGAATGGGTTTCAGGGCCTGATTGAATGCCTGCACCACATCAGATACGCCGGAGCCAAGGAATTCCGTTGCCACAGCCTCAGCTATCTCAAATATATCAGGGAGGGCACTCTTGTCGAAACCTTCGACGAACAGGCCGGAAACCAGTGCAATGACGTCACGCACAATGTTCTTGATCTCTTCTGATACGCCGGTAATTCCACTATCTAGGATACTCTGAATCTGACTAGTAAAGGAAGAGAAGTCTGAGAGACCGTCCTCTTGAAATGTCTTGACAACGCCGAAGAGATCCTTCGCCAAGTCTTCAACGCCGCCGGGAATGTTGGATGCCCCAACAATATCGCCGAGCATACTCTGCGCCAGTTCAATCAGTGTTGTTGTATCAAACTGGTCAACCAAGTCGAGAACGCTCATTGCCATGTGGATGATGGACATGACCTTGTCCAAAACATCCTCAAGTCCCGTCACCGAGAGAATCGACCCGAGAAGATCAGTACCCACCTCTTCGATGAAGTCCATGAAATTCCCACTGGTGACAAAGCTCACAATGGACTTGACGAAGCTGACAATGCGAGGCAGAAGGGTTGAGACCTCGCTGGGGATCAGGCCGATTGTGGCGGCCAGGGTCTTGTTAAGCAACGATTCGAGAGTGTTGGTCGTGAAGAAACTGAAGATTGCATCAAATACTCCCTTTTCTCCAGTGACTAGGGAGCTGACTGCATCCCAGAGTCCGCCCTCCGCATCGAGAATCTGACCAATGAAGTCCTTCAGTATTGAGGGTACACTGTCAGGCAGGAGGACTTGTATAAGGTCGCCAACAATCCCTAGTATACTCGGGAGGTCACCTCTGAAATTGAAGAGGGCCTTCATGATGATGTTCAGATAATCCTTGAACTCGGCCATGAACGGAAATTCATTAGCCAAGGCATTGATGACAGACTTGAGGGGAGACTCCGCATCGAAGTCCGACACGATGCCAATGATGGGCTCAATAACCGCGAACAATTGCTGGATTGTCTCGATAAGGTCACTAGGAATCGATATGACAGTTGACCCGGAATCGCCAAGAACGCTGAGCAATACGTCAATGATCTCACCTATGGGTCCGCGTAAGGCAGAGAGCAGAGGTATCTCGCCAAGAATCATATCATCTGCGGCGAGTTCTGCCTCGGAACTGATCTTGATTGGTGGCGTGAAGTCCTCGGGCAGTTCCTCTTCTGACATCTCCAGCAGCTTGCCTTCCTCGCTCATGTGATAGTAAGTCTGCTCGATAGTCGGAGCGTGTTCTTCCCACATTCGTTTGGTCCGTTCCTCACGGGCCACCTCATCTACTTCACCCACTAGATTGACAGGTTCAATGGTTCGCTTGAAGAAAGTGTTGAAGTTATCACCATAGATTTTCAGAGTCATGGTCTGAATGTCTTCGTGAGCCTTCCGATAGTCGCTACTGACAGATGACCTCTTCTCTAAGGCATCCTGAATCTCCCAAAGATCATAGAAGATGAGAACAAGTCCATCGATCTGTTCCGCCTCACTCTGGCGGATGTTGGTCATCTCCTTGTCGATATGCGGAGCCAGTGACAGGGTATTGCCCATGCCGACTACATGCTGGGTTGACCTATGGTCGGCTAGGACTTGATAGAACTTGTACCACGTCATGTTCCTATCGGGGAACATCACCTGCCTCAAATTGGAACGTAACGCATAGACGGCAATCCACGGTTCATCAAGAAGGTAAAAGCTGAGGATATCATACGAGTCAACAGGAATCATGATAATGTTCTGAAGCCTGAAACTGATGACCTCATGGACCGATTCCGCTATAGAGCACATCAACTCGTCTTCTGGATCGTAGAAGATATAGATGGAGTCCAGATCATACTTCTTAGTAGGATCGGGCAGAATCTCCTCGCTCCGCTCCACGGCCTGTCCAGCCCAGACAGCCCCTGGAACCATGTTCAAAAGCACAATAGTCATGAAAACGAGTGAAACAATCTTCACTCGACGCAAATCTCGCTCTCTCAAGTCTTGAGCCTCCTCTATGGAAAACCGAACAGAGGAGGTCATCGAGTGAGTGGCTAGTGCGAAACTCAGCAAGGTGGCGCCCCATGAGTTCCGCGCTGGGGGTGTGCCGTAACCTCCATGGTCGGTCAACCCAGCGAATACCGACCTGAGTTTGCAGAAGAGGCATATAACACTTTGCTACAACCTAGAGAGTCGGTAGCGGCTGACAGTCCTTTATAAAAGAACCACAATCTCATAACTCAGGAGGACCCAGGCGAATCCTTTCTCTCATCTCCGATAGCGAACCACGGATACCATGGATATCCTCAAGCCACCATGTGACACCAAGGTTCATCCACGGCTCAAGCGTTGACCCATCGGAAGTGCGCTCATTGCCTGTTGTCTCCCCGCAGACCACAATGTCATATCCTTCAAGAGTCCCACGCTCAGATTCAACAATGCTCAGAATCTCTTCAAGATGTGTCGGCATCAGTGCCTCAGGCCACGCAGAATGCACCGGGATCACTCCATCGTAGTAGGCTGCGCGTCGGAAGGGTTCCTTGTGAGGATATCCACCGCCCACCCATATTGGAATCCGAGGTTCCTGTATTGGCTTTGGCAAGAAGGTCATCTCCTCGAGCTGGTAGTGCTTGCCGTGGTGAGAGTATGGTTCACCCGACCAAAGGCCAGTAAGAATCTCCAGCCCTTCATCCAGTTTCTCTGCACGCACCTTCGCACTAGTCTCCTCTCCGAACTTGCCATATTCAATCTCGGGGGGAGCACCAATACCTACACCCATCGTGAGTCGTCCCTTCGAGATATGATCCAGAGTGACAGCCTCACGGGCAAGCTTCCAAGGACGTCTGCGTGGGACGGGAGTCACCATGGTACCGATACGCATTCTCTCAGTATTGGCTGCTATTGCGGTCAGGGCAATCCACGGATCAACAAAGGGAACTATTTGTTCGCTATCGAAGATGAGCAGATGATCCCAGAGAAAGAATCCATCCCAACCAGCTTCCTCTGCCTCCATAGCGACCTCAATCAATAGATCTGTGTCTGCAAACCATCCGAAGTTGATTGTCGATATCCCAAACCTCATTCTTCACAGCCTAGAGCCTCAGCGTGTAACTCTAAGATATCAGTGCATCACTCGGCATCTCTGAGTAAACTCCACAGAGCCTGAAGAGATAGAAGAAAATGCAGGAGAACCCAGCTTCCATGATGTTCGAGTCCTTTAAAGGCCAGTCTGCCTCTCGCAGGTGGTAGAGGACGTCAAAGTGCAGTCGCTGGAACTGGTCCCATATCTCGCTGCGTCAACCGCCATCTCGGGCATCGCTATGATAGCGATTCTGAGATCTTGGTGGAAGACCAGACGGCTTCCCACCCTACTCTACACCCTTGCCATCGCCTGCTTCTCGGGGATGGCCATCGATCTCTTGCTAGATCAGGTCTATATGCCCTTTACAAACTGGGACATCTACATTGGCGAGCAAAGGCTATGGATGTCCAATGTCCTTCTCGCCTTCTTCATTGTGGGAGGCTTCCTCTTCTGGTACTACGCCATCATGTATAGCCAGTATGACTCGGTTCCTGCACGAGGCTATGTTGTTGCTTTCATGGCAGGTGCAGCTCTCTTGGGGGAGTTAGAGAAGATGGAGTGGTCAGAGGCCATTCCCGTGGCCATAGAGGCCTTAGCGTTTCTCCTCCTAGCATATGAGATTGTGCGCTATGGCATGAAAGTCATCAACGTAGAGGAGGACCCACAAAGAAAGAGGCTAATTGCAGTCTATTTCTTGGGCTTTTTCGTCTGGATGATTGCAGGTGTGTTTGGTGTAGTCATAGCAGGAATCCCGGATGTTCCAGAGCAAATCGGAAACCTCTGGCCAATCCCGTATACGCTTGGCCTCCTCATGGTGGCTGTCACGGTTGCGCATAATCCAAAGATGCTCTTCATAAGCGAGGCAAGAGCTCTCGACCTCCTGATTCTCGATTCCGAAGGTACACTAGTCTACAACTACCGCTTCCGAGACTATCCGGATAGCGTCGACCCCGAGCTGATTGGCTCTGCGATGTCTGGCGTTATCAGCCTCATGAAAGAGATGCTAGCCAGCGAGAGTGCCCTCGATAGAGTGGATCATGGAGATGTTCGCATTCTTGTGGAGACTGGCAATCTCACGAGAGCGCTTCTCATTGTGACCAAGGAAACCCCTAGCCTACGGCAGTCGGTGAGGAACGCAATGCTAGAGTTCGAAGTCAATTACAGAGAAACTCTTACCAGTGACACGGCTCTAGTTACCACATTCAAAGGATTCGATGAGCGAGTTTCCGACATATTTGAATAGAGACAGACAAGCAGTAACACCATGACATCGGGCAGAAGTCCTGAGACAAAAGTCCTGTTTATCTGGGATGTTCCAGACAGACTCCAGGAATATCTCAATTCGCATCTTGCGCATATTGATGGGCTCACGCTGCTCTATCCAGCGAAGCATGATGAGGAGGAGTATATACGGCAGGTGAGAGATGCAGATATCATTGTGGGATGGAGGCCGTCCGAAGAGCTGTTCGAAGCAGCAGAGAAGCTGAAGCTGCACATCAATCCTGGAGCCGGCGTACAACATCTCCTACCGAAGTTCCGAGAGCTCTATAGAGAGAACAACATAACGCTAGTCAACGGACATGGCAACTCCTATTTCACGGCACAGCATGCTGTCGCTCTGCTTCTGGCTCTGACCAATAAGGTTGTCCGACATCATAATGGGATGGTGAGTGGGCTCTGGAGAACGGCCAATGCGGAGGCAAGAAGTATTCCACTTCGTAACAGAAGAGTTGGTCTTCTCGGCCATGGTGCTGTTAATAGCAAGACTCACAGATTCCTCTCTGCATTCGATGTAGAATTCTCAATCTTGAAGAGATCCTGGAACGAGGACGAAAGAATGCCGACCGAGGTCACGAAGTTCGTACCCTCTCAGCTACACGAGTTTCTTGAGCGTATTGACATACTCATCATTGCAGTGCCCTTGACCGAGGAAACTGAGGGGCTGATCGGGGATGAGGAACTC
>SDNO01000113.1 GCA_004524435.1 Candidatus Thorarchaeota archaeon
AAGACAGCTGCAGACCTCAATCTTGCCTTAGTGGACCCATCCGGCCGCCTTGTTGACTGGGCACCCTCCGGCAGTGTCATATCTAGTCCTAGTTCGGCAACAGTTGACATAGAATATCCCATGGCGGGGACATGGACGGCCATCGTGGCATGGATGGATGCTACCCTAGAAAACAACAATGTGGACCTAACATGGGAGGTTGAAAGAAACCCTACTCGACTGGAGGGATATCTGGAGTCTGCTGCAAATGGTGCTGTGCTAGCATCATTGCTGAATGCTCCACTTCTCTACGTACAGCCCGACTCGATCCCTGAATTTACCAGCTGGGCGGCCAATCGACTTGGCATCTCAGTGGCATTTCTGGTTGACCCTCAGGGGATCCACACATCTGGACTCTATGATGCTCTGGATTCAGAGTTCTTCGTTAACAACCTGAACAACTATCAGCTTGTCACGCAGTGGATCACCAGTCTGTCCGGTTCACATGATGTCGTTGTCACGGTACCGAGAGGTCAGGGTTCCGAGTTCTTTGCTCCGGCTACCCTCTCCGCCGCCTATCACGGTGGTCCGGTCTTTTCACTATGTGACAGCGACAACTCCATGATGACCCGTGCGGAGGAGACTTGGGCTCCCTATCTGATTGGACCAGAGATTGATGTCTATGTGACTGATCGGTATTCGACACGCACTGAGAATGGCTGGTATGACGAACGTATCCCTAACAAATACTCGATGCGGCTCTCAGTGGACTCCTTCGAGGCATTCCTGGATGACCGGGGTGCATATGAGGCAAACGCCTCTCAAGATGTGGTCGTGGTCTCTCCAACAGATCTTGTGAAGACCAGTTTCGACAGATCGCTTCAGAGCCACTTCTCTCCGGGTCGTATTCCTGCAGATGATCCGGCAATGGCCTCAGTCATGATTAATCGTGGCATATTTCATAGGTTCATCTTTGAAACAGCAGAGTCCGCGGATACTTCTCTTGTCAGCATGTATGCGTACACTCACGGTGCGAGCTTCCTTGACAATAACTACAACCTGAACACGATTTACCAGTATGAGAACTCCACCTCGATGCTTGAAGATAGAGGTTTCTCTGTAGCGTCACATGTTGGGTATGACGAAGTCTATGATGCGATTGACTCGCAACTTGCGTTCTGGACTTTCAGCACACACGGTACGCTGACGAGGTATCCCAGCGATCCCCCTGATCGGCCTGGTGGTGAAGGTCTCTTCTCGTTACGTGACGAAGACATCCCATACGGGGTCGAGAACGCCAGCCAGCGAGACGTGAATGGGGATCAGCTTGTCAATCCAGTGATGTTCGCTGTGGAGGACGCGCATCACCGAATTGAAACAACTTCTGACCTTGAGGCTAGAATTGGAAACATAGGGTCACCTATTGTTCTTCTGACTGCGTGTCTCCTGGGAGGATCACGACTTCCATCTGTCCTCATGGAGCATGGTTCAGTGGCCGTTGTGGGGTCACCCCGTACCGTATATTTCCAGCCCGCCGCTATGCTCTCTCTGTACATCACCGAGTCTCTCGTTTCCGCAATGCCAGTTGGAAGAGCTCTATCTGATGCATTGACCTTGGTGTCCTCTGACTACTCAGATCCACTATCGAGTGGAGACCCACGGGACTACGCCAATCAACACATTCTCTATGGCGACCCCGATGTGATTCTATACAACCCCTCTGACAGCCCCCATGTTGCAACACTGGATCCTTATGGCATCTCGCTTGACGGTCACACACCCGGGAGTGGTACTCGGCCCATTGTTGGTCTTGGAAGTTCCAGCTATCTGCCTGACATGCTTACCTCGCTATCAGTAGAGCATGATTACTATGAGGTCTCAAACTACTCAGACTTTCTGCATCTGCTCTTCCTGAGAAGGTGTGTTGTTGTGGAGCCTGGCACAGCCTCGGAGTTTTCGTCTGAACTCGCTTCATCAGAGTCCGATATCATGGACTATGTCAGCGGTGGTGGGACCCTGATTGTGCTAGGGGTTTCCAATGAGCTGGCTTGGCTTCCATGGCCTCTTAGCTACACTCCCTCGGCTGTTGCCTCCGGAATCGAGCTAGTTGATAGTACGCATCCCTTACTAAGCGTGCCCAATGAGTTGAGTGCCACCGTTGACTATGAAGGGCACTTTTCCGATCCCTGGGCAAACTTTTCGGTTCTGGCCACTGATGGAGCTAATCCGGTTCTTGTAGCTGCAACTGTTGGTGTGGGTAAGCTGGCTCTCTCCACCACACATCCTGCCGGCGTCCAGGCGAACCTCACAGTAGAGAATGCTGTTTCTTGGTTCGAACAACCCTCCTTGATACTGGATGAGATATCAACGAATCAGGAGATTATCTGGGAGGGCGATCGAGTCATCGTGACACTTCGCATCAGCGATGCAGTTGGCAACGCTCTTGAGGGGGTTGATATTGAGGCTTACATGAATGACACAGACGTAACAACCATGCTGACGGAAACGGGGAACGGCATCTACACTCTCATCCTGACTGAAGACTGGACGAACGGGAGAGTTGGATATCACAGTCTTTCTCTTTCCGGTCGATTGGGTGGCTATGACTCTATGTTTCTCACATTGGTCAACTTCATCTATATTCGCTCTTCACCACTCCTTATCCTTGCTCTGGGTGGTGGGTTGGTAATCGCCGCAATTGTGGGTTATACGTACTACAGGAAACGGAAGGTGCGCGAATCGCCGCCACCTCCTGTGCCTCCCACCAGCCCTCTCTCAAGGAAAGAGAAGGCTCAACGTGAGGAGATTGAGAGGCGAAAACGGGAAGAACAGAAGAAAAAGGACAAGAGATTTGACCCGAAGGAGTTCTTTGAAGTCGAATAGAATGCGCAAAATACCTGCTTGTGAACCCAAATATGACAATAGAACTTAATAACCAATGAACGAGAGTTCCTTTTGCGCATATCAGGAGATACATCATATGTCAAGTCGAGTCGATAGAATCAATTCGGTAATCCGTGACTTTGAAACAGTCCCAGGAGTAGAGGGGGCAGCTCTTGTTTCACAAGACGGTCTGATGATATCTTCCGCCTTGCCCGAGAGCGAACAGGAACGAGTGGCAGCAATAAGTGCCGCCATACTATCTCTGGGGGAGAAGGCAACCAGCGAGCTTGACCGTGGAACCCTCAGGGAGATCTATGTCAAGGGAGAGAACGGCTATACTCTCATGACTTCTGTGGGTCCAGATGCCCTGTTATTGGTTCTAGCCAAACCAGATGCGCAGCTCGGCCTGATATTTGTAGACATGAAACGAATGTCCGACAATCTATTGGAGATTCTCTAGAAACACGTGAGAACGGATTTCACTTCTTCTGCAGCATGCTGGCAATCCTCTCAAGTATCTCTTGAGCCACATGCCTCTTTGTCGAGAGAGGGACCTTCTCTGCATTGTCCTCTGATACAATCACTACTTCGTTCGTATCGGTACCAAATGCGACACCCTCCCTGCTCTCGTCATTAGCCACCACCACATCACAGATATCCGCTTCGATTTTGGCTCTGGCACGAGCAATCAGTTCCTCGTCACTGATCCCAGACTCCACTTTGAATCCTACAATAAACAAATCCTTGTTGGCTTCCCGTGCCCTCTCAATCACCTTCTCGGTTGGCATGAGCTTGAGAGAATATGTTTCGCCTGAGGGCCGTTTCCGGTCCTCCTTTTCGGCCGGAATGTAGTCTAGAATGGCGGCAGCCGACACGAGGACATCCACGTGGTTCTCTTTGAGTCTATCCAGCACCGCCTCCAACATATCCTGGCTTGTCTCCACTCTCGTCGTCTTAATCCAGTCAGGTACGGGGGCTGATGTGGGTCCTATGATGAGATGCACTTGACCTCCCCGTGAAACAATTTCTTTGGCTATCTCCAGTCCCATCTTCCCGGTCGAGGGATTGGAAATGAAACGAACTCTGTCAATCCATCCACGCGTTGGTCCGGCAGTCACCACGAAGCTGAGCCCCTCCAAATCGTTGGGTGTCAGTGCCTTGAAGACCGCCTCTGTGATGGTATCAACAGAAGAGATCTTCGCCTTCGCCTCCTCAATTCGGGGCGCCACTATCTCCACTCCTATCTCTCTCAGATAATCTAGGTTCTTGAGCACGGCCGGATGATCATACATGGACTCATGCATGGCGGGAACAATAAGCATAGGAATCTTGGCACCTAAGGCCGATGAAGCTAGTGTCGTAACGGCGGTGTCATCTATCCCGTTGGCAATCTTGCCGATGGTATTGGCAGTTGACGGTGCAATCAAAACCAGGTCGACATGATCCGGGTGTTTTCCTGCAAGTGTCACGTGTTCAATCTGACCAGTGAGTTCTGTGACAACCTGATTACCCGTTGCCCACTCAAGCAAGTACGGATGGACTATCTGCTGAGCACTACGACTCATCACACAGTGAATCTCGGCACCATGACGCATCAGGTTTCTGGCCAGTGCAACCGACTCCACTGCAGCCACACTGCCAGTGACACAGAGTGCAATCTGTTTACCTTCAAGGATTCGGCTGAAACTCGACTTGATTAGTTTTGACGTGTGTTCCATAGTGCTCACACAGTGGTAATGATGCCTCTATGACTGATAAACTGAGCTGAATAGCCCCAGCAGAAGAATATCGTACCTTCTTCATGATATTCTGGAGGTTGGACTCTCATCAGTATAGTCCTAGGCAAAGGATATATGAGTCGCCACGATTGACCAAAAACGCCAAAGATGGCATCCGCTAGGGATGATGCCGTTTTCGGATTTGAAAAACAGAATTCCTGTTCCGACCGAAGTCTATTGTTTCATAGGGACTGGGAAAGAAAAATACTGCTGGTGTCGAAACTTGCCTGAAGAGTCTCAGTGGAAAGGCGTTAAGCAACTCACAACTGAGAAGAAGGCACGTTTTGAGGCGTATGACTCTGTTGTTTCTGCGTTCAATACACCCACCCAATCACTCTTTGTTCTGGACAACGACAATGAGTTCGACACCTTCAAGCGAGATTTCGACGAATACCTGCTGGCAAGCGGTCGGGCACCAAACATGAACTCAGAGCGCCCGTACCATGTCGTCCGCATGGGCTATGATGGCGATATGCTAGATGATATGTTTCGCCTTGTTGTTTCAAAGGAGTCTGATAACTTCGAACCTGCCTCGTTGGATGCTAACATGCTCTATTCCAAGCAGGCAATCTTTCAGCACCTCTACAATGTGATATCTCAGGACAAATTCATCATCTTCCATATCACGGAGTTCCCCCTTGCCTACTACTTCGAGACCGCTGTCGTCGTTGATGTCGAAGAGCTCTCCGATGTTATGGACCCATCAGTCCATGACGAGACCATCATGAGATATCTGAACGATCTCAGAGCCCAGGGTACGGAGGAGCACAGGAAGACGTACAGCTTCTTCTACAGAATAAGTACGTCTCTTCTCATGGAACTATCCAATGTCTTTCTTGTTGTCCCGACGGCGGGTATGAACAATCACATGGTTGTCACCAGCTGGCGCACTCAGACCCTCTTGCTTGGGTTTAGTCCACTCACGTGGTCTTCAGGGAGCTTCAAAGTCTTTGATCTGAGCGGTAGAGATATTGACGCCCGATGGGCCTATCCTGTGGAGGGTCCTCCTAATCCATATCTCAAAGGTTACACGAGCCTTGTGCCCCTCAAGAGATAGTCCCCTTCGGCCTGCCTCTAACAACGATTAATTCTCTATCTCGTTATCTAGTCGAGCACAACCAGACCCAAAGCACGAAGATGAATATATAATGTATATACTCATGTCATGTTCTATAGAGTATATTTATACGAGGTAAGGGAGTGTCCAACTTGAAGAAACCCTTGAAAGCCAAAATGACGGCAGAGGCCTTCGTTCCTGGTCATGTGACTGGATTCTTCCGGATACATGACGAGTTTGAGGATCCCCATCTCAGGGGCTCTACAGGATCAGGCTTCTGTATCAACGCGGGGACCACTACGAGACTATCGATAAGACCAGCTGAGACTACTACGATATCAGTTGTGTACAACGGCTCTCTTCTGGAAGCCCCGGTGACCGATGTGGTGGTATCAAAGATGTTGGAGGATAACGGAGTGACGATGGATGTGCGGGTTGACTACACGTCTGATCTCCCAATTGGCACAGGTTACGGCGCGTCTGGAGCCGGTGCCCTCGGAGCCGCCATTACGTTGGACTCTCTCTTGCACGATGAATACGACTTGTATCGGGCCGGAAGATACGCCCATTATGCGGAGGTTGTGAACCACACCGGACTTGGTGATATCATTGCTCAGACTGTTGGGGGCCTAGAGATTAGACTCAAGCCTGGTGCGCCCGGCATTGGCGATGCAAGAAGAATCAGTGGCCCCACAGGTCGGAGAGTTGTCTTGGCGGGCTCTCCCGGCATCGAAACCCGCTTCGTACTGACCAACCCTGAAACAAAGGGGAAGATAAACCGCGCAGGAGAGAGGCTCACAGAGCGGCTTGATTCAGCTCCCGGTTTTGAGACCTTTATCGAGTGTTCTCGTCTATTCGCTAACAGTACAAACTTGATGCCTGAACGAGTGGCAGATGCCCTCTCTGGTCTAGAACGCGCGGGTTTCTCGGATTCGAGCATGGTCATGTTGGGTGATGCAGTCTTTTGCTTCTGTGAAGGCGATGCACAAGCCGCCTGTCGAATCCTTGCTGAGCATTACCGCGAGGATGAAGTGATGGTCACCGAGATATATTATGAGGGGGGTGCTCTAAGAGGATGACAGATATCCATGTTCCACCAGATCATCCACGTCGTGTCTCTCTGGAAACGCGGCATCGAATCATAGAGGGTCATAAGAAACACATAGTCGCTACAGCAGGTCTTCTAGCCCATGGGAGGGGCGAGGCCTTTGACTATATGATTGGCGAAACCACTACCGACGTAGCCAAGGAAGCAGCGCAGGCAACGGTTGCAGCGATGTTTCTTGCAGAATGGCCTGTCATCAGCGTGAACGGAAATGCATGTTCTCTCGTTCCTGACGAGCTTGTCGAGCTCTCGGATCTGACAGGCGCGCCTCTCGAGATCAACCTGTTCTATTATCGGAAGGAGCGTGAAGATGCCATCCTCAGAACATTGATGGAAGCCGGTGCAAAGAAGGTGCTCGGCACTCATGATCGGCCGTCCGAAACAATCCCTGAGCTGAGTAGCAACAGACGGAAGGTTGATTCCGAGGGGATTGCTAAGGCCGATTTTGTCTTAGTCCCCTTAGAGGATGGCGACAGAACTGAGGCCCTCCGACGTGTGGGGAAGTATGTTGCGACAATAGATCTCAATCCAATGAGCCGTACTGCACTCTACTCCAATCTTACCATTGTCGACAACATTGTCAGGGCGTTGCCAGTCATGGTGGACTTCGCCAGAGAGTTGGCTGATGCGCCAGATAAAGAGCTCAAGGATATTATTGACAGCTTTGACAATACTGCGAACCTTCGGCAGTCCATCAAGCTCATAGGGGAACACCTAAATGATATGGCAAGACAGGCCGATAGACATCCGCAAAAATTTGTTGACGAGGTGAGTGACTAACATGCGAATTGCTATCATGGGAGCTGGAGCCATCGGAAGTCTGTACGGTGGTTTTCTCAAGAAAGCCGGGCATGATGTAGTCCTCATTGGTAGGCCTAACCACATG
>SDNO01000114.1 GCA_004524435.1 Candidatus Thorarchaeota archaeon
AGATCTGTCTTTGTCAGATTTCTCTTGAACTCAGTATTCCTGGTTTCTCCCACCCGGAGGATTCTTTGCACTTCCTCAACTGTGGTCATTTGGGGCAACCTGTTTGCCCTCCTTCACCTAATCAACTGTTATAATAATATCTAACCTACGATTTGCTTTCTTGAACGGCAGGCTTTTGGAAGATCTCCTCAACGAGCTGGTCTGCTTCTGTGTATTCTGCTGTATCTATGCCATCTACATCTGAGAGAGGCGGAAACCGCTGGTCAAAACGTTCCGCAAAGTCATGAAGCAAGAATCTCACATCGAAGGACTCTTTGTCTGCAATCAGAACAATGACGCGTGAGGGCGTGTGCTCCATAAGAAGGGTGAAGCCCTCATGGTTTATTGATCTGAGGAGCCCTTTGTCACCCATGAGTTCTCGCGTGAATACAGAGACTGCTGAGATGAATCCGCCCACGATTGAACTGTCCATCTCGAGAGGCGAACCACGAAAATAGTGGACGTACTCAGGAAGTCCAGAATCTGTGTGCAGCGCCAATATTGCATGGAGGGCGGGTCGAGGTACATCCTTCATCTTTCCCGCTGGTTTGAAGCCGGCAACTCTGTCCATCTTTCTTCCAATCTCAATCTCTTTGGATTTCGCTATTGGCTGTTCGAGCATTTCAAATCGCAACTTCGCCTCTTCTTCAAGCCTCTTGTCCTCGATGAACCTGGCCACACTGACAACCTTATCCAAGTCGCTTCTCACTTCCAAATCCTTGCCCGCTAAGACCAGGATATCACTCCGCAGAAGCAAAGCTTCAGCGTATAGCGCCTGTAGATTCTGTTCCTTCGCAATCTGAATCAGATCGCCAATATGGTACGTCGCCTGTGAAACTGCTTCTTCCTTTCCAGCTCGCTGAAACGCTGACATGTGGGTTCGTACCAGCTCGAGCTTAGTTCGAATAAGGAGTTCAAAGATTGCCTCTTCCTTCGCGATTTTCAGCACTTTCCCCAGCAGCGACACTGCAGCATCTTGGTTCTGTTTGGCGGCTTCAACCACGGCCCTCGCATGAAGATACATTCCCTTCTGCAGGGGCTTCTCTGACGTGTCTGCAATCTCCTGCGCCTTTTCCAGGAATCGCGATGCCTCTTCCATCATATCCTGTTTGGCTTTGAGAATCGCTGACCATGTATATGCCTCAATAATCCCCCTTCGTGTCTTCTGCTCCAATCTAACGGCATCCCTCAGGTGATCATCCGCTTCGGTGTAGTTACCGAGTAAGGTTTCAATCTCCCCGAGATTGCTGAGGGTGACAAGCCTTGCTACCTCCATATCCATGTACTCGAGAGCCTCGGTGAAGTAGACCCGTGCATCTTCTAGTCGAAGAGAGTTCAATCTCAGAGTCCCGAGGTTGTTGAGTGCCATGCCATGTCCCAGTCTGAATGACAGAGTATCGGAATACTCTCTAACGCGAGTGTAATGCTTCTCCGCATCATCGAAGTCTCCTTGCAGATTCGCAATGTTTCCCTTCAGATTCTCAACCAGTGCAAGAAACATCCGATGGTTCTGTTTCTTTGCCATGTCCTCTAGGGTGTCTGCGATCCTCGATGCCCTGTTGACTTGGCCTGTTTCCCTCAGAAGCGTGCCCATCACATATATCGCAAACATCGTTTCGGTTAGTGGTTGCTCAACTTGCTCTGGGTGGTCCTCCAGCAGACTATCGAATTCCATGGCACAGACGATGACGCTGGTATCTCGTTCAGCTGCAGCCAGAAGAAGGCGGACAACGCTCAGTCTCACTCTTGCCGCCGGTAGCGAATTATCATCAATCTGTTTCTCCAGTTGGCTGAGAACATTGGTCAGGCCTGAAATATCGGACAGAACAAAGAGGGCTATCGCTCTTAGACTTAGGACCGCTACATTCTGGGAGTCGGTGGATAAGAACAATGCCTCAGCCATTCTTCCTCTTGTGAGGCAGGCCTGCAGTCCTAGCGCTATTAGGCTGGGGTCGGGGGTTTCTTTCATACACTCCTTGGAGGCCTCATCAACGACTACATCAGTAAAGGCCTCAAACCAGTCTTGTTCCTCTGATTCCTTCCTTCTGGCCCGATCCAGTATCCTCTCCCACGATATGCTGTCCTCATCTCTGAGGTGCCTGAACTCGGCCGGGATTGAATCCAATCGCAATCTCCCTTCTCTGTTGGTTATACGTGTCCTGTGTTACCATTTAACACTTCAATCTTTCTTGCTCTTTTGAGTCACCTTAAACAACAGATTAATAGCAAGTCTTTGAAGCATTGATTCCAACACTCAGAGGCTTTTGGAGATGGAACCTATTCATGTTTGATTTGCTTGAACGCGCTCTGGAACGTACCCGTGATTTGAAAGCGTCGTACGTTGAGCTGCGCGGTGAGGACGGGTTTATTGAGTACCTCCAGATGGATGATGGTCGTATCAGTGCTCTTACTCAGAGGATTGAGAGAGGCTGTGCAATACGAGTCTTGGCAGACGGGGCATGGGGATTCGTTACGACCGGTGATTTGGAGAACCTAGATGGAGCAATAGAGGATGCCTATTCGATAGCGAAGGCAGCTGCCCCCACACGCAAGGAACCCATTGAACTGGCCGAGATCAACGCCGTACGTGATAAGGTGAAGAGCTCCGCGAAGGAGGATCCCCGAAATGTTTCTGTTGAAGAGAAGGTAGACTACCTGCAAGATACCATGAACGTGATTCGCGACTATGATGAGCGCATCACAGCTGTGACGCTCAAGATGAGGAATGCTTCAGGGGAAAAGTTCCTGTTGACCTCCGAGGGTACAAGAATCCAATCTCCCGTCAATCTTGTCTGGATATACCCGTGGGTGACCGGGAAAGATGGCACTAGACTGAGTGCAGCCCGTTATGAGGAGGCTTCCACTCACCAGGGTTGGGAGTTCATGAAGGAAACCGCGACCCCCGAATTCATCGGAGAACAAGTGGCGAAGCGGGTCAAGCTTCAACTTGACGGGGTGCCGGCAAAGGGGGGGAGCTTTCCGTGTGTTATGGGTCCAAGGGTCATCGGTGTCCTAGCTCATGAGGCTTTGGGCCATCTTGCTGAGGCGGATCTCACAGTGAATACCCCATTCAACGGCAGAATAGGTGAAGTCGTTGCCGCGGAGGATGTGAATATGATTGACGATGGGACTTACCCCGGTGGCCTAGGGACTACGAAGTATGACGATGAGGGAACTCCCACCAGTCGGGTTGAGATAATCAAGGACTCAGTCCTGACTGAACTGATGACAAATCGAGAGTATGCGGCCAAGATAGGGCAGCGACCCACTGGCAATGCTCGTGCGGAGAGCTATCTCTATCCACCTATCATCCGCATGCGCAATACCATGTTTGAGAAGGGCGACTACGTTTATGATGAGATCTTCGAGGACATCGACTTTGGCTACTACTGTGCTGACTTCAGGGGCGGACAGGCGCAGATGAATGCAAGTTTTCAGGTCGGCGTTCAGGAGGCGTATGAGATAGTGAACGGTGAGGTCGGGCGACCAGTCATGGATCTTTCGATATCTGGCATAGCCACTGATGCACTGTTCAAGATTGATGCTATTGCAAAGGAAGACTTTCCATTCGAACTTGGAAGGTGTGGAAAGGGCCAGACAGCATATGTTTCCTCGGGAGGCCCTACCATTCGCTTCTCCAAGGGAGGCATCACGTTCGGAGGTAAGGAGTAGGAGGCAAGAGCGATGATTGACGAGAAAGAACTACTTGACCTGTGCGACCATGCTGTCACTCTCGGCGTTGAGAAAGGTGCTGATCAGATAGAAGCCATTGCGCAGTTCAAATCAGAGCTGGAGACCGAGGTGGAACAGGGCGAGGTCAGCAGTGTGAACCGAATCATGGGTAATGAGATAGCAATCCGGGTGTTCGTTGAGAAGCGGATGGGTTCTGCATTCACCAACATTGCCACAAAAGATTCTGTGTCTGAAGCTGTTTCCTTGGCTCTTCAAGCAGCCAAGGCTGCAAATCCCGATGATGACTTCGTTTCTCTCTCAAAGCCTTCAGAGTATCCGTCGATACCAGGATTATGGAATGACTCAATCATAACGACAGATCCTGGCCAGGTTGTGAACGAGGTCGTCGAGATTGTAAAGAGGGGCGCAAGTCATAAAGACCTCGTGCCAGCCATGGCTAGTTCAGGAGCCAACGCGTATCTTGTTGCATATGCCAACAATAACGGAGTTCGGCACGCGGAGAAGACGAGCATAGGTTACGGTTTCCTGGCTGCAATAGCTAAGACAGAAAGCGGAGTGACGCCAATGGTCTTTGCTGTGGACATCGGTCGCGGTCTAGACATCAGGAAAGAGGCGATCGTGCATGAGGTAGCAGAGATTCTCGACATGTGCAAGAAAGAAGTCATGGGGAAGTCTGGCCGCCACACCGTGGTCTTCCATCCTCGAGCCCTATTACAGCTTCTCCAATACACACTGGTGCCATCTATCAAGGGCGAAAACGTTGCACGAGGCAAATCCAAGATTGGCGACAAAATCGGTGAGCAGATTGCATCCGAGAAGATTACACTCTACGATGATGGGACTCATCCGAAGGGGATTGCATCCTCGATAGCCGATGACGAAGGAGTGGCCCGACAAAAGACTACAGTCATCGACAGGGGTGTTCTGAGGTCATTCCTATGGGACACCTATTGGGGGAACAGGATGGGAGTGTCGAGCACAGGCAACGCCTCAAGAAACATGCGAGAAGGTCTAATAGAGATTAAATCAACAAACATCGTCATCGAGCCCGGCACAAGAAGTATTGAGAACATCATCTCTGACATAGACTATGGTTACTACATCCAGAATGTGCAGGGTGCACACAGCTCAAATCCAGAGTCTGGTGATTTCAGTATTGTCGGGAATCCTGCAATACTCATAGAGGACGGCAAGAAGGTAGGACAGGTTCATGGTCTCATGGTATCAGGCAACGCGTTCGATCTTTTGAAGCAGGTGGGCGAGATTGCCAAGGAACCTCACTACTTACAGGGTATCATCGCGCCAGAGATAGTCTTCAGCGACACATCAATCATTGCGAAGGAATAGAAAGGGCGAGGAGAGTGGGTCTGCATTCGACAACCCACTCTTCTTGTTTCCTCTGCACACAAAGCATATCAATTATAGCGATAACACGTAAGAAGTGGCCAGAAAGGGATGAGGTTCTCCTACCGTGAAGCGCGCAATCACACTACTGATTCTAATCATTGCAACGGCGACTTCTGGATTCTATGTTGATGCAGAGCTCTATCAGAGTGCAGCCGGGTATGACTACGTTGACACCACGCTTAGGATGGACTGGGAGACTCTGGAAACTAGTTACCCTTCCGCAAGCCCTGGATATGAGGAGGTCCTACTCCAATTTGAGGATGAGCTACTCCCCCATGAACTGGATTCTATTCAAGAGAGCGGCATTGAGTTCATCCGACGAAGAGGTGAGCCTGTCCATGTGGGAAGATTCTACCGTGCTAGGACGATTAGTTTTGATTCGTTGATAAAAGCTCGCGAGTTTGGGCTTCTGAGAGTCTCATCAGGATCAAAGCAGTTCTATCCCTCTCTGACTTCATCTGTTCCAGCCACGAGAGCACCCGAAGTCTGGAACAACCTGAACATAGGCGATGCGTCCATAGACGGCACAGGGGTCCGTGTGGCTGTCATCGATACAGGAGCTACATGGTTGCACCCCTCTTTCTGGCGCGTGACTGGGGAACCCTATGACGTAGTTCAGCTAGGACCTGAATTCTACGTAGATCTTGACGGCGACCTTCAGCCCGACCTTGATGAGGGTCCTATTCGAGTCGTTCATGACTATACTCCGGGGACCATCGAGGCGTCTGACGAGTACCTCTACATAGATATTGATGATGATGGAGTCTTTGATTTCGGAGATGGCGACCGATGGCTGTGCGGTGTCGACTCGAATGAAGATGGTGAGATTGATCTCTATTCGGAAGATGTCGTACTCCTAAATGAGTCAAAAGTAGCACTGTTCTACGACCAATACTCCGGTGCAGTCTACCAGCGAGGTGTGAATCTGACTTCCAGCGCGCTGAGCGTTGGTGATAGCCATGGTCATGGAACCCACGTTGCTTCCACCATAGCAGGTGGCCAGCCGGGCTTTACTCAGATGGTAGGAATGGCGCCTGGAGCCGACCTGATTATTATACGAAGCCCTCTCCAATCCAGTGATATCATCGATGGTATCCACTTTGCTCTTGTCAACGAAGCTGATGTTATCAACATGTCATTCTCCAGTTTTCTGGGCTTCATGGATGGTACTGATATAGAGGATTTAGCAGTGAACGAAGCTCTGCGAGAGTATGGATGCATCTCGACACTAGCAGCTGGAAACCTCGGTGGGCGGTCCAAACATGCTAGCTTTGCAGTGGCAAGCGGAGCTAGCGGCTCCGCAGCATTCTCAGTGCAAAACCCTCCTGACTATTCCTTCCTGAACATACTCTGGCATAGTTCCGATCGGGATGAAGAGGTGTTTCTTACGACTCCTGATGATGAGCAAATAAGCCTTGGGCGCTTTTCAGACATAGACGGGACAAGTTTCGAACTCGTTGAGCCGACAATTCGCGCATACGTATTTCCAGACACCAGCATTCGGGGAACAAACCAGATTGTCATCCAAGTCTCGGAGGATGAGCATCATTGGGATAATGGGGTTTGGGAGTTCTCTGTTGTTAATGACGCAGGCGAATCAATTCGAGTTGACAGCTATGCATGGGACAACAGCTGGACCGGCTCAAACATGAGATTCACTTCCCAGATAGACAACAGTCGGACCGTAAGCTCGCCGGGTACTGCCGACTTGGGGATTACAGTTGGTGCGTACGACGAAGGGTCGGGCCAGATAACATCAAGTTCAGGTCGTGGTCCCAGAGTCGACGGCGTGGCGAAGCCGGAGGTCGTAGCTCCCGGGACTTCGATACGTGCAGCCTACAACAGTCTCTCAAGTCTGTGGTATACGAGGAGCGGCACTAGCATGGCCGCGCCTCACGTGGCGGGTCTTGTTGCCCTACTCCAGCAGGCTTCATCCGACGTGACCGGATGGGAAGGCCTGACTTCAGTACTCCAGGGTGCTGGGGCGACTAAAACACACTATAGCCCTCCCGATGATCTCTGGGGATATGGCCTTACCGATGCTCTTTCTGCTGTGCGTCATCTTTTGCCTCTGTCTGCCCAACCCACTCTTGATCCAAACGAGTGGGCCGGGATTGAAGAGGTCTACTCGGGTAATCCCGAAGAGGGAATATCGGGAGATCTTGATATTCTATCCGTACTTGGTTACATGAACACAACTGCTCTCTCGATGGGTGTGGAAACCGCTGAGGCTCCAGGTTTCTCTGGCCCCAATACGCTCCTCGTCGAGTGGGATTATGATGGCAATCCCGAAACAGGGGAGGCCGGAGTCGATTGTCGCGTCGAAGTCACAGGTGGCACCAGTCAAGTTTACGAGTGGTCCGGGACAAGTTACGAGATTTCTGCCCTCTCAAGTTTTACATGGAGCACGAGCAATAGTCAGTATCTTGCCATCGATACCCCCTCTGCATCTCCCGGACGAGATTTCTCAGTCTCGACACTCAACTCATCGGGATTGCAGGACTCGACGGGATGGTTATCCTTGGATGAAAGATGGCGACCAGTCA
>SDNO01000115.1 GCA_004524435.1 Candidatus Thorarchaeota archaeon
AGGAGTCACTGTAATCGAGAACGAAGCAAAGAACAATTCTCAGTATGGTTTCTATTTGGGGTTGGTAAGCAGTAATTTCACGCATAACATGGCTATGGAAAACCAGGTGGGAATAAGAATTAACGAGCTGGAGCTTGAATCGAGACTCTCTATGAATGAGGTGCGTGATAATGATGAAACAGGCATCTACTCTCAAGGCTACATAATAGATTCCGAGATATGCAATAACACAATTGAGAACCACAAGTATGGGTTCTTCCTGGAAGGTCTACATCTCGGAGATTTCGAAAACATATCGTTTACGGGAAACACCCTCTGTAATAACGGTCTGTATCTGTATTATGTTCCTCTTCGGGATTTGTTCGCTTCAGTGGACGGCACAACGGTCAATGGTAAACCTCTTGGTTATCTTCGCGATCTCAATGACACAGTGGTTGATGGAAGACTATACGGACAGATAGTGCTGTTCGACTGTACTCATACCGTGGTCACCCATGGACACTATGTCAACGCCACTCAAGGAGTGAAGATGCATTCTTGCACAAACTGCACTATCAGGGATGTCATCTCCGAAGAGAACTCGGGTGATGGCTTCTTCATATCTTCATCCGACAACGTCACTCTTTGGAACAACACAGCCCGCTATGGTCTCGGAAGTGGCTTCTATCTGAGAGACTCAGACAACTCCTCCCTGACCAACAATACTGCTTTCATGATTGCAGGTACTGGTTTCCGAGTATATCGTTGCCGAAATCTTACCGCTCAAGATAACTTGGCCGACTCCAGTCTGGCCTCTGGCTTCAAACTTACTGGCTACAGCTATGACAGACTAGCATCTCCTACGCTGATTGACAACACGGCAAGAAACAACACTGCCAATGGTTTCCACATGGACTACTGTGAATCCAGCCATCTTATGCACAATACCGCTGAATGCAATGATCAGTCTGGGTTCTACATTCGCTATGCAGTTAATCTCAACTCGACTGAGAATACCGCCACCGAGAACAAGCACGACGGATTCTACATGCTAGAATCGGTGGGTGGATATCTATATGAAAATGATGCTAGTTCTAACTCCAGAAGTGGCTTCAACTTGACTGATTCTGATATCTGGAGTCTCACTGGGAATACAGCTACGGAGAATACATTGCACGGGTTCAGCGTTGAGAATGCGGCAGACTACACTTTTGAATACAACGTAGCCAATGAGAATCATATCGGTTTCAGACTAGATGCTTTGTTCAATGCCAGTCTTGAGCGGAATGAAGCTGGCTCTAATTTGGCTCATGGCTTCGACCTTCCACTGTCCGAGAACCTGACACTCGTGGGCAACAATGCGACTTACAACGGCATAAGTGGCTTTCATCTTTCCAGTTCGGCCAACTGCACAGTGATCAAGAGCACGGTTATTCACAATTCTTTGGGTGTGGAACTAGAAACAGCCTCGGTGACAAACCTGTTCTACATGAACAATATCGGCTACAACACCTTCTTCAACGCGTTCGATGAAGGCGAGTCTAACACATGGGATAATGGTACACATGGCAACTGCTGGTCAGACTATTCAGGCTCAGGCTTCTACTTGATTCAGGGCGCTGGAGAGGCGGTAGATAGGTATCCATGTGTTCTGGACTTGTATGCCCCCTTCACGAATCACCCAGAAGACGCGACTTATGAATACGGTTCTGAGGGGAACTCTATCACATGGATAGTTTCAGAGATTCATCCAGACTCTTACGAGCTCTACAGAAATAGCAGTCTACTCGTTTCATCTCCTCTGTACGAGTCCAACATAACAGTGGATGTGGACGGACTTGACCTAGGCGTCTGGAATTTCACTCTACTAGTTTCCGACACCTATGGGAATTCGACGGCTGATAGAGTGATGGTGACTGTTGTAGACACCAGCCCACCTGAACTCGATGGCATACCCAACATATTCTACGAGTTGGGTTCAAGTGGGAATATCGTGACTTGGAATCCAACCGACCTGAGCCCCGAGTCCTACGAGATTTATCTGGATGGCAGTATGATTGCCACGGCCTCATGGGACGGATCACCCATCAATTTGAACATTGATGGACTACCAGTCGGCACCTATGAGTACGAAATCATAGTGACTGACTCGAGTGAGAATGTGGCAAGTGATACTCTCCTCGTCACGGTGAGTGATACCACCAATCCTGAACTGAGTTCTCCCTCTGACATAGTCTATGAGCTCGGGTCAACCGGGAATCGCATACACTGGAACGCTACAGAGCTAGACCCGGACCACTATGATATTCTCAGAAACGGGTCAATCGTTGACCATATTTCATGGAATGGAGTAGAGATTAACCACAGTATCGATGGACTATCGGTAGGTTTCTACAACCTCACCATCTTCGCATACGACGGAAGTGGCAATAGCGATGCTGATACGGTCTTCGTCGAAGTTGTTGACACAGTTGCTCCCAGCATCGACAATCCCGCCGATATAGAGTATGTTGCTGGTTCAACTGGTCATGAGATCTCATGGTCGGTGTCTGACTTGGGCGCCTCTTTCTACCAGATACTAAGAAACGGTGAGGTGCTCGTTGATGCAGCGTGGGATGGTTCTCCGATTGTAATCAATGTGGAGTCAATGATTCCCGGAACCTATAACTACACCCTTGTTGTTGCCGACGAGGGTGGCAATCTTGCGAGTGATTCGGTGCTTGTGACGGTGACGGAATCAACTATGAGCACAACTACAACCACGACCACAACCACGACCACCACCACGACTGTTCCTGACGGGGAGGGTATGGTGCTTCTGGGGATAGGCATTGGTAGTTTCCTAGCAGGAGCGGCATTAGTCATTGTGTTGCTTGTTCTTCGGGACAGATTTGGAGGACAACTCCGACTACCATGGAGGGCAGCTGACTAGATTCGGATGCTTCTGCATCCCCTCATCCACCTCCACATGTCAATGTTGATAACACATCTCTGGGATGAGAAACAGGGCGAAGGCGAAATTGATACGAATCGGTTATGCCTGCATGAACACCTCGATTGGATGCACATCAGCAAGCACGTTCAGACTCAGTTCGTGGTCCGAAAAGCGATTCAAGGAAACAGTCATGCAGAATCTCGAATGTCTGGAGAAGATTCTTCGGTGGAATCTCAATCACAGCATCTACTTCTTTCGTATCACTTCTGACTTAGTACCCTTCGCCAGCCATTCTGTCTGTTCCGTTGACTGGCAGGCAGTCTTCTCTGACGAATTTGCCCGAGTTGGCGAGTTCATCCGAGAGCACAACATAAGGGTTTCAATGCACCCCGGTCAATACACTGTCCTGAACTCCAATCGAAATGATGTCGTCGAGAGGAGCGTCCTCGAGCTTGAATACCATGCTGAAGTACTGGATTTGATGGAGCAAGACCGCAAGGCAAAGATAGTACTGCATGTTGGGGGCGTCTATGGCAATAAGGAGAAGGCCATGGATCGATTTGTCCGTAACTACCAGCAACTCAGCGAACCAGTCCGAAGACGCTTGATCATCGAGAACGACGAGCGTAGCTATACGGTCGCGGACTGTGTGAAGATTCATGATGTTGTGGGCATTCCGGTAGTATTGGACAATCTGCATCATGATGCAAACAACGGTAGGGAAAGTCTTTCCTCCGCCTTTGAAATGGCGAGGCCAACTTGGAAATCATGCGATGGGGTTCCAATAGTTCACTATAGCTCTCAGGCATCTGGGAGTCGTCTCGGCAAGCATGCTCTTTCTATTGACTTGGAGGACTTCTGGTCAGTTCTCGATTTCCTGAGAGAACATGAGTTCGACCTGATGCTTGAAGTCAAGGACAAGGAGAACTCTGCAATCAAGGCACTCGCAGCAGCAGAGCAGATGGGTCTGCTGAATCAATGATGGTTGTGCGGATGCCAATCCTCGTTGAGGGGCTGCATTGCACCGAAGGCTCTTTGAACGATCTCTGGTAATGCTGGGTGAATATGCATAGCCCTGAAGACGGGAAGGTAAGATCTTCTCTCAGTATACATCAGGTTGATGACCTCCTGAATCAAGACTGGTGCGTATCGTCCAATGATTGTCGCTCCGAGTATCTCCTGGTTGTCTGCATCACAGATGACCCTAGCAAACCCGGCAGGGTATCCCATCGCAGCACCCTTGGCAACCTGGCCATAGTCTGCCTTTCCGACGAGCAGATTCCTCCCAGATTCTTTGGCTTCAGCAAGAGTCATACCCACAGTAGCAATTTGGGGGTCGCTGAAGACTGCACGAGGAACTGCGTGATAGTCCATGGTGATGAGCTCCGGTTCCTCGCCTTCCTCTGAATTCATTGTGCGCTGGATGTTGTACCATACAACCTGAGATTCATCGTTCGCCACATGGCGGAACATATATCGCCCTATGGCGTCGCCAAAGGCCCAGATTCCCTCCTTGCTCGTTCTAAGATGCTCGTCCACCTTGACGAAGCCGTGCTCATCAGTCTTAACCCCCGTCTTTTCTGGTTTGAAGAGATCTGCATTGGATCTTCGGCCCGCTGCCACCAACAAATGTTGCGCTCGGCACTCTTTTGTTTCATTATCAGACCTGTCCTTGGCAATGACTACCTTCTCATTACCTTCCTGTTTCATCTCTACGACTTCGCAGTCAGTGAGAACCTTCATCCTCTTAGAGAGTTCTTCTTTGAGCAAATCCGAAACATCTTCATCCTCATTCTTTACGAGGTACGGATTTCGACCAATGATAGTCACATCAGTACCAACTGCTGAGAAGAAGTGTCCAAGCTCTGCCGCGATATACCCACCACCGACAATGATTATGGAGTCCGGTTTCTCTTTGAGCTCGAGTACTGTCTTATTGGTCAGATAATCTACCTCTTCAATTCCCTTGATTGGTGGGATCAATGGCCGTGAACCGGCCGCAATCACGACTATTGGCGCAGTTATCTTCTCTTGTCCCACCTTCATGACATAGTCGTCAACAAACTCTCCGGTCACTTGATACCAATCGTAGTCCTCCACAGAGCGAACCGACTGTCCCATCTTCTCGGACTCTCCCACTGTTTCCTCTCTCATTCGTTCCATGAGTTTCTCGAAATCAACCGATTTTACCTCTGCGTGAAGATTCACCCTTTCGGCATGGCGTATATCGGTGATCAAGTCCGCGACATATGTGAGAATCTTGGTGGGGATGCATCCTCGTAGCAGACAAGTACCGCCGAGCGGTCCGTGCTCCACGAGCGCCACCTTCATTCCCTGCTGGAAGGCAGTGGAGGCGACATTCATCCCTGCGCCTGAGCCCAATACAATCATGTCGTATTCTTTCATAGTCTAGACGAGTTCTATTCTAGATGATAAGGATAATGATATATCGTTAAGTTACCAGAGGCGGTAACATATTCCAGACCAGTATCTTGTGTGTCACTTGGCACAACAAGCTTTTACAGTAAGCAGACCCTTTGGTGCAATGCGGTCAGAACTTCAGGGTAGAGGGCTGATGAACTGATGGGAAGTTGGAAGAGGCTGGTCTTAGTAGCTCTGGTATGCGCCGGAATCTGTGTCCGCTACTCTGGGATTTTCATACCAGCGGCAGCACTTCCGTTAGGTACGACCTTTTCGGGGCCCCACGTGGACAGGATACAGTATCATAATAACCTGTGGGGCGATGACTGGGCGATTGAGTCAATACTGGATAACCAGATTGATCTCATTGACGCGACGCTCCCCGAGTCGGACCTCGCCGCTCTTGAGCAGGCCGCTGATATCGAGATCTCACAGAACCTTCAGAACAGTTACGGCGTCTTCGTGATTAACTGTGAGAGGTATCCCATGAATATCACTGCCTTCAGACGAGCGGCCGCTTTCGCGTTAGATAAGCAGGGTCTTTCAGAGGTAGCTCGTGATGGCCAGTGTGTGCCCTTGGATTCATGTGTCCCCAAGATCAACCCTCTCTCTATCGAGGGAACGCTGGCGTACTCCTACTACGATCAGCAACTGGATGAAGCCAATGCCCTTCTCGATGGGGCTGGGTTTCATGATGTAAACTCGGATGGTTTCCGAGAGGCTCCTGACGGTTCGGACTTCGCAGTAGATATTGAGGTGGCTCATTCATCAGATGCTGCCATAGCAGCCGGGAATTTCCTGCAGGAGGCATTGCAGGCTATTGGGATCGCTGCCATCTTGGATATCACAGACTACTACGAGTACTTGACTCGACTGTATTATCATGGTGATTTCGATATTGCCTTCACATCGATGAACCAAGGCAAGCGCGACTTGAGTCTTCAGTGGTTGGCCTTCGACTACACATCTCTCTATGCCGAGGCTGACAGGTTGAATGCGCCAAACTTCAGTAATACAACCTACGACTACTGGGCCGAGAGATTGCTGTACTCTGTCGATTACGAGGACATCGTGGAGGCCGCGACGAGACTCCAAGAGATATGGATCTACGAGTCGCCATCGATAGTATGCTATGAACCCTACTTCTGTAATGCCTACCGAACAGATAGGTTCAGCGGCTTTGTTTCTACCCCGATCGAGGGCTTGGCAAGTTGGTGGACGAACTACTTGGCTCAGCTGAAGGAGGATAAAGGTGGACCGCTTGGCGGAACACTGAGGATCAGCTCGACCTATGATCGAGGTGAAAGATTCAACATCTTCGGGCTAGAAGAAGAATTGGAGTATCGGAATCCATTGCCCTTGTACGACACGCTTGTCATGAGGGGGCCGGATGGTCGTGACATCCCATGGTTGGCGAAGTCGATCACTGCGGAAACGCACTTCGACAATTTCAAAGTGCCAGAGGGCTATACACGCTTCCGAATTGAGATTGCTGACAATGCAACATGGACTGATGGTACACCCCTCACAGCGCAAGACGTGGCGTTCTCGTTCAACTACTACCGCGATGCTCCCGGTCATCCAAATGGTCCGGCATTGAGCGAACTCAGAGCTTGCTATGGGATGACCAATACCGACTTGATTATGGAGTTCGAATCCGAGTCATATTGGCATATGCAGACTATCACCAGCCTTCCAATCATTCCCAAACACATCTTCGTGGAGATTGGTCTCGATGGATGGCACAGTTGGAACCCCCAGCCCCCCTTTGAGCCCATGGTTACCTCTGGACCGTTCAATGTTTCGGCATATTTTGCCCCCGAGATCCTTCAGCTCAGCAGCAATCCGGATTATTTCAGACGTCCTTCCGAGTGGCCCTCCTCCCCAGGGGCCGGGCCCTCCATATCTTCACCTAATGACATCACAGTTCCATCGGCCCAAGAAGAGAGAGAGGTCACATGGGTCGTAGCCAACGGCATTGGTGCCAATTACTCAGTCTACCTAAATTCGTCCGAGGTTGCAGAAGGAATTATCGATTCAGATTTGGAGAACTTGACCATTTCCCTGAATGAGTCCGAGCCTGGCAATTACAATTGTACGCTCTGCATAACGACCTCCTACGGATACAAATGCTCAAACACGGTCTGGGTACGAGTGGAAGAAAAATCACTAGTCGGGAGTACAGAATGGGATGGGCTTCTCAATCCCGTGAGTCTCGCTATCACAGCGGTCTGCTTAGGCGTCATCATAGTAGTGGGTGGAAATCTGATTCGAGAGATGGGAATCTGAACGGTGGCGAAGTCAGCAATCCCAGCAGCTCGC
>SDNO01000191.1 GCA_004524435.1 Candidatus Thorarchaeota archaeon
ATCGGGTAAACACTCTCATCGTACACAGGTCGGTTCCAAGTGCTTGGATATAGCTTGATTCCTTGGAAGTCATCCCTTCCTGCCCTTGCTACGAGATGCACAGCATCATCATGAGAAGGGTCAATATTCGCGTAACCCATGAATCTACCGGGAAACCGCCTACGGGCCTCATTGAATTCATCCCAGGATTCTGGAGAAATCATCATCCCAATCGCAGAGATACCGTATTTGTCCAGATCATCAATCCACATCTTGCCTACGTCCCAAGGTTCGTCTGGCAGTTTGATCTCCTGCATATCGGTCTGATACTTGACCCTGGATTGCATTCTCTTCACGTTTTCCTCATCCTTTAGAAACTCCTTCATATTATCATAGGTGAAGAAGTGAGCATGCGAGTCGATGACACGTATTCCGAGCTTCGAAACAACCATACTGGATCCCTCTTGCAAGGCTTCGCTTGGAGAGCAAGGAACCTAATACATCATGTCTTTTGAATGTCTTCACATGGCAAGAGGCCAAGTTTCTCATAATTTTGTGATGACTGTGCGCAGTCTCTAGATCCAATCGCCTGTTTCCAACTTGGTGGGAAGATACTCGTCCGTCAGGAATTCGAAGCTGTGACTAGCAAATGCCTGAATCTCAGCCTTCTCCTTCAACTTGAGCATCAAACGCAGGTCTTCGACCCATTCCTTGTTGCTCTGAACGAAGTCCTCCTTCAACATGTCTTTCACTCGTTTCATGTCTGTCTGTTCCATCGGAATTCGAACGGCTTTGGGAATGTTGTACTCATCGAGGTCACGACTCAAGACGCCTAGCAGCTTAAGTTCAGGCGTAGCAATGAACGGTGACTCGTATGAGAGCCGCTTCGAACCTCGTAGAAATACGGAGTATATGTAGTGCCCATATGGGTCGGAGTCCACCAGAGCGAATGCAGGAATCTCTAGTTCTCGTACGAGTCGCTTGAGGAATGCACGTGTGGCGATATCACCCGATCCCTTACCTGTCAATACGATACAGGGCTGTCGGTTCCAATACTTTGCTTCAGCCAACCTCATGACAGCAGCGTCCTTCTCGGACATGATAATGAACTCAGCGTCACTCTCAATGATATCGACTTGATCAAGGAACGGAGTGATAGCCCAACCACCAGTACCCATCTTGGTGAGGTCAATCAAATCACCACCATCTCGGATGAGAACTCGCCCCATTGCGGAACCTCTGGCAGATGCTACAATGTGAATGCTGTCACGTGTTGTCTGGAGCATAGATGCAACATCTTCGATAATCCTATCGCTGTACTTCTGGTCTCGGAAGAGATTGACGTCGCTGTAGAATACCTCTCGTTTCGTTGCGTGTAGATTGGCTTGGAGAAGCTGGAAGACAATCTCCATCAGACGTGCCGTGCGCGTTGCGTCCACAACTGAGCCCAACGAGTGATATGGTCTAGATATCTTCTTCATACCAAGAAGAAGTAAGTCACGTACCTCATCCCAAACGATATTGTCGGATGATCGGCTAGGAATCTCAAATGCGGGCCGCCCGGTAGTCACAATCTCGTTAAGAACCATTTGGACTTCTCTAACGAGTCGGTCCTCAGTCTCGTTCGCAGTAAGCGCGGAAACCTTCATGGTCTTCTGTACTTCTCGTTCGTCAATCTTCTTCTGGGCCTCAGCCCAGTTCTTTTTCATCTCTTTCTCAAGATCTACGACGGTATCCGGAACTGGCAGACCTGACTTCTTCTTCACAGGTTTGGCTCTCTCTCGTTCAGGTACCTTCTTCATTGGACGTACAGGTCTCATGGTCAGCTTGGGTTCTTCGACAGATTCTTGCCCAGATTTGACCAATTCCTGGGCAGCCGCGACGATCTTTTTTGCAGTCGCTCTTCCGACGCCATCCACCGCCTTCGCAATCTCACCTGGCTTTGACTCTGAAATCTGAACCACTGATGAGAAGCCAGCATCAACCAGGGCGTCTTTTGTCTTCGGACCAACACCAGGAAGCTCCTTCATGGGGATAGCAAGGCTCTCCTCTTCTCGTGGCACAAGAGTCTTCGCAGCTTTCACTATGTCTTCGGCGGTCTTCTTACCAACTCCGTCAACATCCTTGGCAATCTTGGCAGGGTTCGACTGCGAGATCTTTTCCACAGAATCATAACCAGCTGCAATCAGGCTGTCTCGCGTCTTCTTTCCAACACTGGGCAGCTCAGTCATTGCGATTTCAGCAGATCCGGCCTTCGGTTCCGGCTCTTCAGATTTGGTTTTCTTCTTAGGCATTGGCTTCTTCTTCGGCGGTTTTGTCAAGCTCTTGGATGCTTTCACGATATCCTCAGCAGTCTTCTTACCGACCCCGTCAACCTTCTTGGCAATCGTGGATGGCTTCGACCGGGAGATTTTCTCCACGGAATCGTAACCGGCTGCAATCAGGCTCTGGCGCGTCTTCTTGCCGACACCAGGAAGCTCAGTCATTGCAATCTCAGCTGATGCGGTCTTCGGCAGAGTTTCTTTGGGCTTTCGTTTCTTCTCTGACTTCGATTTCTTCTTTGGAGGTTTTGTGAGGTTCTTGGCGGCCTCGACAATTCGTTCAGCGGTAGCCTTTCCTACTCCTTCCACGTCCTTGGCAATCTTGGCAGCCTTCGACCGGGAGATCTTTTCCACAGAATCATAACCGGCTGCAATCAGGCTGTCTCGCGTCTTCTTTCCAACACCAGGTAGTTTCGTCATGGGAGCGTCAGATTTGCCAGCTTTCTCTGAGCGTTCTGGCTTCTTCTTTGAACGTGATCGCTTGACTTCCTTCTTGGTCGCCTTCTTCTTGGTAGGCTTCTTTTTCACTGGCTCTGTCATCTTCTTGGCTGCGGCGATAATCTTTCCTGCCGTTGCCCTTCCGACACCGTCCACCTTCTTAGCGAGAGTGTTGGCACTGGATTTCGCTATCTTCTCGGGAGAATCGAATCCTGCTTGGATAAGGCTCTCAACAGTCTTCTCTCCAACACCGGGTAAATCAGTCAGTTTGCTCTGCATCTTGTCATTCTTCCCATCAGAGGCATCCAATGTCATCTGAACGGTGTCCTCTTTCTTCCGCTTCTTCGCCACAGACTATTCCTCCTCTTGTTCACCTTCAGAGTCCTCACCCTCACCAAGAGGCACGTCAGAAACCAGATCGCTTCCTTTGGAGTCCGTTTCCGTTTCATCGACGTCTTCCTTTGTCTCAAATCCTGTGATTGCATCACGCAGCTTACTTGCAAGGGTCTCCGCATCATATACCTCCTTTCCAGCATAGCCGTTTGCTATGGTGACGAGGCTGTGTGTGAACTGATCAGCATACATAGCGAGGATTCCTGCTCGTTTCGCCTTGCGTTTTGCAGTTTCTCTTCGAGTGATATATCGTCTGAACTTGCGCCCGGCCTCCTCCAGAGCCAGTTTGATCTCTTTGAGTAGAACCTCGTCCTCAGCCAGAGCCTGCTTGCTCTGCCCCTTGAACATGACGTGCACATAAGCACCACATACATGTATGAAGACCATGACAGGGCCTCGCGGGATACCGTTATCGAACGTCTTGAGCTTGTAGTTCTTCCAGTTGACCATAGTGGAGGCTTTCCAAGTCGCACAGTCACTATTGTCTCGCAACTTGGGCACTCGGTTGACGAATCGCCATAGGACCATAGGTGCTGATGATGCGGGCTCGATTTCTCCGCCGTATGCAATACATACTTCTATCGCGAAAGAAAGACCCTTACCGGATGTTGGCTTTCTAGTCACAGATGTCACAAAGTCGGGCTGATAGGCCATCTTGATTGTCTGCTCAAAGATCTCTTCACCCACGGGAACAACAGTATCTGTGGGAGGAGCGTAGTAGTCTTCACTTGAGAAGGCCCTATAGAGTAACTCAACCTGTACCTTGCTCAGGCTCCTCGGAGCAGCACTGACCTTAATCTTATCTAGACGCCTCTTTCCAAGCTCTACATTCGCAGCCTTGATAATGTCCTTCGCCTTGTTCGATGATAGACGGACAAATGCCCTCGTAAGAAAACTCCTGACGGTCTTCTCCTTTGTCTCCCTCAGGAGATCTTGAAACTCCCCAATCCTGATGCTGGCAGGATGTGGCTGGGCATACTTGGGTTCCTCAGGGAACTTGCTTACGCGTCGTGGATAGATGTGTACCTCACCATAAGGATCAATGAAGATAATCGTGACATGTGAGTTCAAGAGTGAGGCCATCTCCGCGTAGATGTCGGCATACCCACGGCGGTATTGGATATTCAGGTAGTTGAGCCGAACGTAGGTGCCATGCTTGAAGGGTAGCTTCATCTGCTTGGGGCCGCCCACGTAGTCCTTCGTGTTCTCGGTAGTCGTGTAGAAATCTGCTACCGTTGCCATCTTTGCACCCATCCGCTTGGAAACGGTGAATATGGGCTTCCCTGTGGTATTCTGAGCATCACTGAAAGCCGAAGGAGCTCCAAATCCCTGACTTCCTCGGGTCTGTCGAAGTTTCTCCGATTTGCTGGAGGCAAGGTAAATGCCGAACTTCTCCAGATCCTGAGGAACCATCCCGATTCCATTGTCAAAGCAAGTGAACTCGTAGACCTTGAATCCTTCTTCGTCGTCCAATGCCACGAGATCGGGCATATGAACCTCCGTCAACTTCAGCACCGCGAAGGGTTCATTCTTCCTAATCAGAGGGCGGAAGGGAACGAGAAACTTTCTGAATCGCTTTATGCGCTCATCCAACGTTTCCTTTTGACGAGGCGGAATCTCTACCTCCTTCCCGGCCCTGACGTCCTTTTCCAGTTTCTTTGACCTAGCAATGGAGTCGATAGTCTTACCATCCAGTTTCTTCCGAATATCTTTGATAATCTCTGGATCGAGCTGATCAGTGATCCTCGGCTTTCGCTTCTTTCTCCACCACCAGCTCTCGAGCGCGTCAATAGCATTATCTAGAAATTCAATGGAATACTGCGTATGCTTGTTCAGCCCGGTTTCAAATCCTACCAACTGGGTCCTCTTTCTCATGAATTTCGCTATAGTACCTTGCTTGATGTCCCCAGCTTCACGGGACGCTTTTTTACCAGCTGATTTGCTTTTCTTCGAGGAACTCAATTGATTCACTCCATCTTTGTGATTCTCGGTTTCGTTGCAGAGTTTGGATTTCCTGCCCTTCATTACCTGCAACAGACCACTGTCTGGGAGGCCACTTACGAGTTAGCTGCTTTGAGCTCACGCACTCTGCATTTATTGTTTTCCCGTTGCAGCTAAAGAGCACCACAGGCTCCCTCTAGAGCGAGTCCGCTTCCGTCTGACTCACTTCCGGTGGTTGCTTGGTACACGTGTTCTAAGCATGCGTATAAGAGGGTATTCGTTGCAGACTGTGCCTGTTTGCACTCAGGATGGACAGTAGATGGTAGAATCGATCCGCATACTTGGCCTTGAAGGTCTTCCATTGGTCCAACCGGGAGATGATATAGGGAAACTCATTTTCGATGCGGCCAAGCAGCATGAAAACCCAATTCGGGAGGGAGACATCTTAGTCGTAGCGCAGAAAATAGTCTCTAAGGCAGAGGGGCGTGTTGTCAGGTCTTCCGATGTGACTGTCAGTGCAGAGGCAAAGGCAATCGCGCTGGGAAACGGCTTCGATCCGGTTCAGGTAGAGCTCGCTCTGACGGAGAGCAAGGCCGTTATCCGAACAGAGCGAGCTTTAATCACTGAAACGAAGAATGGCCATGTCTGCAATTTCACTGGAGTGGACAAATCAAACACAGAACCCAACTCATACATCCTGCTTCCTGAGAACCCTGACTTGAGTGCACGACGGATACGAAGCAGAATACGAAGCCTACTTGATGTAGATGTGGGTGTGGTGATCTCGGACTCACAGGGCCGACCATGGAGGAAGGGATCAGTTTCCGTAGCCATTGGAGTAGATGGGCTGAATGCCTTCAAACACAACGAGGGAAAACGGGACCTATTTGGTAGAGTACTGCAGCGGTCTATGGCATGCCAAGTAGACGAAATAGCCTCAGCTGCAGAACCGGTCATGGGACAGGGTGCAGAGGGGGTTCCTGTGGCAATCGTCAGGGGCTATCCGTACGAGATGGGAAGTGAAAAGGCCGAGGACATCGCACGGCCTGCGCACAAGGACGTTTTCAGGTAGCATAAACTGGTCAGTTCAGGGACTGGTCACTTGAGCTTGGTAGAAAAAGCAAAAGATGCATGGGATGCACGGCCGAAGAGAACAGGCTAGCCGTACACCCAAGAGAGGTAAAGATTCCATCAAAGTCTGAGGTTACACTGGGCTTCCGCATTTCCCGCAGAACTTCGCATCGGCAGGAACCGCTTCTCCGCAGTTTGTGCAGAACTTGCCACCGGCAGCAGACCCTCCGCCTCCGCCGCCCCCGGTTATGGGAGCACCACAGTTCGGGCATTTTGCAGCATTACCGGCGTTGGCACCGCAGAATGGACACTTGCCCTGGTCCTGAGCCTGCTTCACGTTAGCCAGAACACTGGGAATCACTTTCTTCTGCTTGAACTCGAATATCATGTTGCCGCCTGATTTCAGTTCGACAACCATGTTCTTGCCGCTCTGCGCGATGTTTGAAATGGCAATCATAGGTAGGGCGATGGACTCCGTATTGCCATCCTTATCCTTGTTGTAGAAGCTGTCACGGGTCCAGGAGGATATTGCCGTTCCCACGGCAGCATAACCAATACCGCGACCTATTCCCCGGACGGCCCGACCGCCTATTCCACCCATCTGCCGACCCACTCCATCAAGAATGGCCGCCCCAGCTATTGCACCGGCAAGACCGCCGAACTTCTTAACACCGCCCCATCGGCTGGGCTTCTTATACCAGACGAGTCTGACATCTGTACATTCTAGGATGCCATCTTCGCCATCGAATTTCACATCGTCCTCTCGAATCATCTTCTGCTCATGTTTCATGGTGGACAGTCCTTTGTCACCATATGAAACACTGAGGAACACTGGTCTATCTGCCAATTGTAACACCTACGCTGGCTCTTGACAGCTGGCGTAATAACTTTGTTGCACACATACTACCCGAGAGTATCCGGCGACTGGCTATTCAGCGGGAACAGTCGTCGGCACAGACACGACCTGTGCTGCTTCCTCGGTAGGGGTGGGCTTGGGGTAGCTGAGACCCTTTCGAATCATCACTACCCCCAGAAGGGAGATCAGTCCACACGCTGCCATTGTCAGAGGGAAACCGGCAAGAGGAATAAGCCAGCCAAAGATGGCTATCTGGGGGATTGCTATGATTGTGGCTATAGTTGGAGAGAGAGAATACATGCTATTCCTAATGCGGTTAGGCACCACATCCAAGAGCACACGCTGGGTCAGGATCTGTGAAAGCCCACCGAAGACCCCTGTCAAAATGAAGGTCGTCGCCATCAGCACTATCGGAAGGATGGATGAAACAGGGATCTGTAGAAGCGTAATCTGTGTGAGAGGAATTGTAAGAGTAATCATTGCACCACCCACTGCGGGGGGGAAGAGATAGATGATGGCTGCAAAGGCCAGATAGAAGACAAAGCCCGTACCCTGA